>NZ_MUKA01000284.1 GCF_002150735.1 Streptomyces africanus | reverse complement strand
CTCCTCCACGCGGCGGCGGCCGGCGGCGTCGACAACGCGCTGCCGGAGCTCCTGAAGGCGGCCATGGAAAAGGCCGCCGCCGCGTGGAGGAGATGGTCGATGGCCGCGATCTGCACGTCGACGGTGGCGTCGTCGCCCGGGTAACGGCCGGCGTCCACCTGGGGCGCGTAGGTGCTGAGGAAGCCCGCCACCGCGCCCAGCCAGCGGATCGCCACCGGGGTGAAGGCGGTGGCGGACGTCCCCTCGGCGCCGACCAGCGCGGTGCCGTGCAGCCAGCCGGTCATGGTGGCCCACATCAGCCCGAGCAGGGCAGCGTCGTAGAGGGATGCGAGGCCGGGGTCGGTGCCCAGGTGGAGGGGGTCGCCGAGGGACGCCAGGGTGGAGCGGTGGGCGTCGAAGACCTCCTTGGAGCCGCTGTAGAGGAACATCATGGCGGGGTCGCCGACGCCGGGCGGGGTGGTCATGATGGCGCCGTCGAGATAGCCGGCCCCGTGGGAGTCGGCCCACTTGA
This sequence comes from Streptomyces africanus, assembly GCF_002150735.1. GTDB lineage: Bacteria > Actinomycetota > Actinomycetes > Streptomycetales > Streptomycetaceae > Streptomyces > Streptomyces africanus. The sequence goes on along the minus strand of NZ_MUKA01000284.1, from coordinate 26,582 downwards.
CGGCCTCCTGGGCCTGCTCGGGGGAGCCGGAGGTGAGGTTGACCAGGGTTCTGCCCGCCAGGTCGCCGGCGGCCGGGTCGAGGACGGTGTACAGCGCCTCGTAGTCCAGCACGCAGGCGATGGTCAGCGGGGAGGCGGCGATCGCCTCCTGCGGTGTGGCGGCCAGGCGGGCGCCCCGGTCGACCAGGGGGCGGGCCTTGTCCGGGGAACGGTTCCAGACGGTGGTCGGGTGGCCCCGGTCCAGCAGCGCGGCGGCCAGTGCCGACCCCATCGAGCCCAGTCCGACGACGGTGACCGGCTGGCGGTGTACTGCGTTCATGCCCAACTCCTCGCGTGTCCTTGCCGGGTGACGTGTGATCACCTACGGCCACGTTCGCAGGGCATGAAGATCGGGAACAGTGACACCAGTGACGGCCTCCACCAAATTCCTGCCATAGGCTGCGGAGCATGAGTGCCGGGTCTGTCGCCGTGGTCGTGACCGAGGAGATCGGGGTCCCCTCGTGGGATCTGTACGAACTGAGCATCCCGTGCACCGTGTTCGGCAAGCCGCAGCCCGATCTGGCCGACCCCTGGTACGACCTGCGGCTGTGCGGGACCGGGGCCGGGCCGGCGGAGGGGGACGGTGCGGCGGACGCTCATGGCCTGAGCCTGCGCACCCGCTACGGGCTGGACGACCTGGTCGGTGCCGACACGGTCATCGTGCCTTCGGTGCCCGACCCGTGCGTCGAGGAGGGCAGGCCGCTGCCGCGGGCGCTGATCGCCGCCCTGCGCCGGGCTCATGACGCGGGTGCCCGCATGGTTTCCCTGTGCACCGGTGCGTTCGCGCTCGCCGAGGCGGGGCTGCTCGACGGGCGGCGCGCCACCGCCCACTGGATGCACACCGCGCAGCTGGCCGAGCGCTACCCGAAGGTGCACGTGGACGCGTCGGTGCTGTACGTGGACGACGGCGACGTGCTCACCAGCGCCGGGCTGACCGCCGGACTCGACCTGTGTCTGCATCTGGTGCGGCGCGATCTCGGCGCGCACGTCGCCAACCAGCTGGCGCGCCGCATGGTGGTGCCGGCCCACCGGCCGGGCGGACAGGCGCAGTTCATCGAGCTGCCCGTGCCGGCGGGTGACGACGAGGGACTGGCGCCCGTCCTCGCCTGGGCGCGGGCCCACCTGGACCGGCCGCTGACCGTGGCCGACCTGGCGCGGCGGGCCGCGATGAGCCCCCGCACGTTCTACCGGCGGCTCCAGGCCGCCACCGGGACGACACCGCTCCAGTGGCTCCTCGACCAGCGGCTCGGGCGCGCCCGGTCACTGCTGGAGTCGACGGACCTGCCCATCGAGAGGGTCGGGGAGCTGAGCGGACTCGGCACGGCCAACAATCTCCGCCACCACTTCCTCAGGAACCTCGGGGTGTCGCCCGGCGAGTACCGGCGGGCCTTCCCCGCAGCCGGGACGGCCGGATCGGGACGTACGCGACTCTGAGTCACCCCCGCGGGCTCCACCCCGGGGGCCGCAGGATCCCCAGCAGCTGCCGGACGAGTTCGTCGACGACCTCGTCCAGCGTCGCCTCGACCCAGCCGGCGCTCCAGTCGTGCAGCAGGCCGTTGACGCTGCCGATGAAACCCGTCGCCGCGAGGCGGTAGTCGCGGGGTGCCGCCTCCCCGCGCGCGGCGGCCGCCCGGGCTTCGGCGCAGATGAGGTCGACCCAGCCGGCCCGGCGGGCGAGCCGCTGCTCCTCCAGGCGCGGGCTGACGCCGATGATCTCGACGAACGTGATGCGGATCCGGCGCGGATCGGCGGTGACGTTCCCGGCGTAGGCGCGGAAGATGGCGGTCGCGCGCTCGACGAGCGGCAGGTCCGCCGCACCGGCGGCCGCCTCCAGCACCGCCGCCTCGGCCCAGTCGTTGACCTGCAGGTGCAGCGCCGCGAGCACGTCCTCCAGGGTGCGGAACTCCTCGTAGAACTGACGGGTCGACAGCCCGGCCGCCTCGCTGAGCGCCGCGACGGTGGTGGCGCGGAAGCCGGGGCTGTCGCCGAACAGGTGGAGCGCGGCGTCCAGGAACCGCCGGCGCCGTTCGGCCTGCCGCTCCTCGGCGGTCTTGCCGCCGTAGCGGCCGGTCGGCGCTCTGAGTCTGCCCGGCACCGGCTCCCCCTCTGTCGCTCGAACACCATCTTCGCCCGAACACCCGTCTTCGCTCGCACGCGATTTTGTCGTGGCCGCGGTCTTGTGGAGAAGGCCACCCCTTCCTTACTTTGCAGTAAGTTGACTCTGAAAGTACGTGTGTTCAGATTCCTCACCCCACCCGCAGAGGAGGGATCAGCCATGCCCGCATTCCGACGACGGCACCTGTGCTCCCTGACCGCCGCCCTGGCCCTGACCGCTACCGTTCCCGCCACCGCCGCCCACGCGGACGCCCCCGACGCCGCCGCCGCGCTGCGCCAGGTGCTGTTCGTGGGCAACAACTGGGACGGCACCGCCGAAGTCATCAAGTCCACCGGGGACTTCGCGAGGATCGGCCGGATCAATGTCGTTCCCGACAAGGACGAGCGGATGGCGGAGATCAACGCCGATCCGATCAGATGGATCGCCTTCATGACGATCCGCAACAGCGTCGGCGAGGGACACGACCAGTTCGTCGATGACATGTACTCCACGCCGGACGGGAAGTCGGTGGTCGTCTCCCGGCCCAGCTTCGCCGACGTCGTGTCGATCGACCTCGCCTCCGGGCGGATCAACTGGCGCTTCCCGGTGTCCGGTTTCCGCGCCGACCACATGGCCGTCTCCCCCGACGGCGAACGGGTCGCCGTGTCGGCGTCCACCGGCAACGCCGTGCACGTCCTGGACATCGAGACCGGCAAGCAGCTCGGCAAGGCCACCACCGGTGACAAGCCGCACGAGAACATCTTCACCAAGGACGGCAAGTACATCTACAACATGTCGATCGGCGACGTGAACACGCAGACCGACGCCCCGTGGCTGGACTGGACGAAGGGCGACCGCCGCATCACCGTCATCGACGCGACCACGTACCAGCAGGTCAAGGTCATCGACATGCGCTCGCGCCTGGACGCGATCGGCCTGAAGGACTTCTCCGACGCGGTCCGGCCGGCGGTGTTCTCGCCGGACGAGTCGAAGCTGTACTTCCAGGTGTCGTTCTTCAACGGCTTCTTCGAGTACGACCTGGCCTCCGACAAGATCACCCGCACGAAGACCCTGCCGAAGAACCCGGCGACCGGCGACGACCGCACCACCTTCGTCAACGACTCGCGCCACCACGGCCTTTCGATGAGCCCGGACGGCAAGAAGCTGTGCGTCGCCGGGACCATGGACGACTACGCCACGGTCGTCGACCGCGGCACCCTCCAGGAGGGCCCGCTCGTCACCGCCGCCAAGCCCTACTGGGCCACGGTCAGCGGTGACGGCAGGAGTTGTGTCATCTCGGAGAGCGGCTCCGACCAGGTCACGGCCATCGACTTCGCCACCGGGAAGAAGACCGTGTCCGTGCCGGTCGGGGACCACCCGCAGCGCGTCCGGCTCGGTCAGGTGGAGGCCGGCTGGACGAGCCCGTCCGCTAGCTGACCTCCTTCGCGGCCCACGCCGCCAGCTCGGAGCGGGCCGCGTTCAGCAGATCCGCCGAGGGAGCCGTCGCCCCGTTGGTCACCAGCGCGTAGTGCAGGACGCCCGAGTCCGGCGCGGTGAGCAGCAGGCGGCGGCTTCCCGTGCCGCCGGGCTCCTGGGCCACGCCGACCGGGGTGGTCGAGGTGTACGCGGGCGGGGCGTGGGACGTGGCCAGGTCGGAGACGACCGTGGTGGACGCGGTCGGGAAGCTCGCCGGCAGGTGCAGTTCGGTGGGTGCCCGGCCGCCGTCCGAGCGCCACAGCAGCAGCCCGTACTGTCCGGAGCCCACCAACTGCCGCACGCTCGGCAGCGAGTTCGGCACCGGGTTCCAGGTCAGGGTCGTCGAGCCGTCACGGGAGCGGTCCTCGTAGGTGAAGCCGACGGTCGTGCCGGCGGTGGCGCTCGGGTAGAGGCGGTCCAGGAGCCGGGCGTCCTGGCGCAGGACCGGCTTGCCCGAGTCGTCGAGGCGTACGGCGGACAGGTCCTCGTCGTTCCAGGCGTCACCGGTGGTGAGCACCTTGTCGGGGTTGCCGTTCATCAGCTCGCGGTGGCGGCCGTTGTAGATGTCCCACTGCCACTGCGAGCCGGAGAGCACCGGCCCCGAGGCCGCCGGGTCGGACCACCAGTCGGCGCCCTTCAGGCGGGAGTCGAGGGCCTGGTACATCGCCTTGAGGACGGTCGGCGCCTTGTCGGAGACGTTGCCCGCCAGCGGGTGCCCGAACTCGCTGACGACGGCGGCGGTCCGTGCGGCGGCGGCCCGGTCGCGGACCGTGCGGAAGTCGCCCGCGTACTGGCCGTCGGCCGCCTTGCCCCACATGAAGACGCCGGAGATGGCCTTCTGGTCGTAGAAGTGGGTGTTGAAGACGTAGCGGGGGCCGAGCTGTCCGGCGTCGAGCAGGCCGCCCTCCTGCTTCTGGAAGTCGATGTTGGCGTTCCAGAAGAGGTTCGGTTCCACGAAGGCGGGCTTGTCGCGCCAGCCAGCCGCGTCCATGCGGGCCCGGAACCTCTCGTAGAACGGCCACAGCACGTCCTTCTCCCAGGCGCGGCTGGTCTGCCCGGAGTCGTAGACGCCCGCGTGCGGCTCGTTGTAGGGGTCGAAGCCGGCGATGCCCTTGAACTGGTCGGCGCTCAGGTGCTGTTCGACGTACGCCATGGTCTTCTCGGCGGTGGCGAGGAAGGCGTCCTGCACGCCGTGCGCGTTGTGCCAGAAGTCGTACGTGGCCCGCTTCACGGCCTCGTTCTGGGTGATGTTCTGCCCCCAGAAGAGGCAGATCCCGCAGGACTCGTCCGGGTAGTTCCCGGCGTCCACGGCCCACTTGGGCGCGCCGTCGCCGGTGTACCAGCTGTCGGCGTCGAACAGGTGCCGGGAGTAGAGGTCCTGGTGGAAGTCGGGGTAGACGCGGATGCCGGCGTCGAGGAAGGCCTTCATCTGGTCGGTGGCGGCTGCCAGGTAGGCGGTGTCCACCGTGCCGCGCTCGGGCTCGGCGTAGGCCCAGGAGAGCAGGAAGCGGACGGTGTTGCCGCCGCCGAGGGCGCGCAGGGCGGTCGCCGACTTGCGGGCGTCGGCGACGGAGGCGAAGGGCAGGCCCTTGTTCTCCGCGAGCTTGGTCTCGCCGGAGACGTTGTAGCCGCGCAGGACGACCTCGCGGCCCGAGGCGTCGGTGAAGCGGCCGTTCTTCACGGTGACGGTCGGGTCGTCGAACCAGAGGGAGCCGGGAGCGGGCGCGGCGGCGGCGGGCGGGACGCCCGCCACCGACAGGGAGCCGAAGAGGACAGCCAGGACAATCAGCAGACGTACCCGGATAGTTGGCATGTCCACTACAGTCCGGTGATTTCAGGACACCGTCAACACCCCTGACTCTGGAGTAAGTTCCCTCTCGGCCGGCGCGCACACCTCAACCGCCCATTCTTCGTGTCACGTTCAACAAATACTCCTTCCTGTTCAGCGGGTTGTGGTCGGTGCGCGGACGCTCCGGAATCGTGCCGTGCGTGACCGGCGCATAGTGGTCGAAGGCGCTCTCCAGTTCTCCCTCACCGCGCGTCAGCCCCGGCAGCACGTGTCCGAGGGCGTGCACCCGGGCCGCCGGCACGGTGCCTTCGAGGACGCAGAGGTCGCCCCGGTTCCGCGTGGTCTCCGGTACGGCCGCGAGCCCGGCGAGGGCCGGCAGCAGGGCGCCGAGGGTGTCGGCCGGGGCGTCGACACGGAAGCGGTGCATCGGCTCGTGAACCCGTGTCCCGGCCCGCCGCAGCGCCTCGATGAGCACCAGCGGGGTGACGCCCCGGAAGTCGGCTCCGGTGCTCGACATGCTCTTGTCGAAGCCCTGGTGGGCGTGGCTCTGCCGGGGCGAGTAGCCGCTGTGGGTCATGGTGACCGTGCAGTCGGGGACCTGCCAGCCGTACAGCCCCTGGCCGAGGGTCTCGCGCACGGTGTCCTCGACGGCCTTGAAGAAGGCGTACGGCATGGAGCCGAGCTCCACCTCCAGCCGGAAGGCGACGCCCGAGCCGGCCGGTGCGGGCTCGACGCGCAGGCCGACCGTCGCGAGGAACGGGTTGGGGTCCTTCTTGTTGAGCTCCACGGCATGCCCCGTGCCGACGAGCCGTTCGACGCACAGCGGGGTGGTCTCGCGGAAGGTGACGTGGAGACCGTACTCGTCGGCCAGAGTCGCCTGGACGACCTCCTTCTGCACCTCGCCGTACAGGGAGACGGACGTCTCCTGCCGGCGTTCGTCGTGGCGCAGGCCGATCAGCGGGTCCTGTTCGGCGAGCTGGGTGAGCGCGAGGTGCAGTGCGCCCCTGTGCACACCGGCGCCGGGGACCACGACCGTCTCCAGGGTGGGCGGGGCGAAGACGTGCTCGTACGCCTTGCGGGGTTCGCCGATCGCGTCGCCGATCCTGATGTCGGCGAGACCCCACAGCCGGGCGATCTGTCCGGCGGCGACGGCGTCCGCGCGCGTGTCCGTGCCGTGGCCGAAGACGCTGATCCCGGTGATCCGGCCCTCGGCGCCGTCCGCTCCGCAGGGGATCCGGTCGCGGGTGCGCAGGGTGCCGGAGAACATCCGGGCGTAGGCGACCTTCTCCCCCGCCGGGCCCCGCTCGACCTTGAACACGGCGCCGGAGACCGGCCCGTCCGCGTCCCCGTCGGCGGCCGGCAGCAGCTCCTCGATGCCGGACAGAAGCGCGTCCACGCCCGCGCCGGTGGCGGCGGAGCCGAAGTAGACCGGGTGGACCAGGGCCTGTCGGGTCTGTGTGACGAGCGACCCGCGCAGGAGGGCGTCCGTGACGGTGTCCTCGACGTAGGCGGACAGCAGGGCGTCGTCGGTCTCGGTGAGGACGTCGAGGGCGGCGGCCGGGCCGGGCCCCGGGGTGAAGCGGGCCGCGCGCGTACCGAGGCCGGTGGCGGTTCCCATGGGCACGATCGCGGGCGTCAGGCGGGCCGCGATCGACCGCAGCACCTCCTCGTCCCGCGCCCCGCGCCGGTCGATCTTGTTGACGAAGAGCAGGGTCGGAATGCGCAGCCGCTGGAGCGTCCGCATCAGCACCCGCGTCTGCGCCTGCACCCCTTCGACGGCGGAGATCACGAGGACGGCGCCGTCCAGCACACCGAGCACGCGCTCCACCTCGGCGATGAAGTCCGGGTGACCGGGTGTGTCGATGAGGTTGACCGTCACACCGTCGAGCGGGAACGAGACGACGGCGGACTTGATGGTGATGCCACGCTGCCGCTCCAGCGCGAGGGTGTCGGTACGGGTGTTCCCGTCGTCGACGCGGCCGACCTCGTCGATCACCCCGGCCGAATGGAGCAGCCGCTCGGTCAGGCTGGTCTTACCTGCGTCGACATGGGCGAGAATTCCAAGGTTGAGCAACTGCACGAAGCGTCATGTCCTTCGGAGAGAGGGCCGTTCCTGTCTGGGGGGACATGGACGCAGTGCGCATCTGGGGCTCCTCGGGACTCGGTGACGTCGTCGACCCGTGCAGTGCAGCAGACCGGCCCGCAGGGCCACAACGGAATTAACCGCCGACGGGGTACCCGGTGGCTTTGTGGAAGGAGCCGGTCGTGCGTGACATCCTCCCGGTGCTCGGCCGCTGGTACGCCGCCGGGCTCCCGTTCGGGCTCGCGACGGTCGTCGAGGTCAGCCGCAGCGCGCCGCGCGACCCGGGCGCGGCGATGGCGGTGGGTCCGGACGAGGAGGTCGTGGGCAGTGTGTCCGGGGGCTGCGTCGAGGGCGCGGTGTTCGAACTGGCGCAGGAGGTCGTGGCGAGCGGCGAGGCCCGGCTGGAGACCTTCGGCTACAGCGACGAGGACGCCTTCGCCGTCGGCCTGACCTGCGGCGGCGAGATCACGCTGCTCGTGCGGCCCGTCACACCGGAGCTGGATCCCTCCTTCGGCACGGTCGTGGACCGCGTCGCGGCCGGAGAGCCGGTGACCCTGGCGACGGTGACCGACGGCCCGGCGCCGCGCGGGGCTGCGCTCGCCGTCCGGCCGGACCGGGTGTCGGGCACGCTGGGCGCGGACGGCCTGGACGCGGCCGTCACGGCCGACGCGCGCGGCGAGCTCGCTCTCGGTGCCACCGGCCTGCGGCACTACGGGCCTCGGGGGCAGCGCCGCGAGGACTCCGTCAGCGTGTTCCTCCAGTCCTTCGCGCCGCCGCCGCGGATGCTGGTCTTCGGCGCGATCGACTACGCGGCGGCCGTCGCCCGCATCGGCGACTTCCTCGGCTACCGGGTCACCGTCTGTGACGCCCGTCCCGTCTTCGCCACGCCCCGGCGCTTCCCCGAGGGCGTCGAGGTGGTCGCCGAGTGGCCGCACCGCTACCTGCGGAACACGGACACCGACGAGTGCACGGTCGTCTGCGTCCTCACCCACGACCCCAAGTTCGACGTACCGCTGCTCCAGGAAGCACTGCGCCGGCCCGCCGCCTACATCGGGGCGATGGGCAGCCGCCGTACCCACGCCGACCGGGCGCGGCGGCTGGCCGAGGCCGGGCTCACCGAGCGGGAGCTGGCCCGGCTGCGCTCACCGGTCGGGCTCGACCTCGGGGCCCGTACGCCCGAGGAGGTGGCGGTGTCCGTCGCCGCCGAGATCGTCGCGCTGCGCTGGGGCGGCAGCGGGGCCCCGCTCACCGCCACGGAGGGAGCGGTGCATCCGCCCCGCTGAGTCAGAGCCGGGGGCCGTCGTCGGCGGGCCGTCGGCCCCAGGCCGAGATCATCGGTGAGGTGGCGAGGTCGAGGCGCCCGGCCTCTACGTTGGCGAGGTGCCGGTCGATCTCGTCGTCGGTGGCGAGGCCCTCGGCGACGAGCCGGCCCCGCACCTGCCGGACGGTGGCCGCCTCCAGGACGTCGCACGCGGGCGAGGTGATCGGGAAGTAGGCGTCGGCCTCGACCTCGACGAGGCCGGCCTCGCGCAGCAGCCGGGGCAGCCTGCGTCCGTAGGCCAGGTCGGCACCCCGCTGCCGCAGCAGCTCACGGAAGCCGGTGCGGAGCCGGTTGGCCAGCTCCTGCTCGGGGCCGTGCTCGTCGGGGCAGATCAGCGGCTGGAGCGCGGGGTCGGCGTCCTCCACCAGCAGCCAACCGCCGGGGCGCAGGGCCTGGACCATGGTGCGCAGCGCGGCGTCGCGCTCGGCCACGTGGACCAGGACGAGGCGGGCGTGGATCAGGTCGAAGGGCCCGGCCGGGGGTTCGTCGCGGCCGACGTCGTGCCGGAGCACCTCGACTCCGTCGGTCACGGCCGCCTCGGTCCAGGACACGTCGATGTCGGTGGCGAGTACACGCCCGCGCGGCCCGACGCGCTCGCGGAGCCACGCGGCGACGCTCGGGCCGCCGGCCCCGACCTCCCAGCACCGCCACCCCTCGGCGACGCCGACCTGATCGAAGTGCCGGAACGTCGAGGCGTCGAAGAGGGCGGACAGCGCGTCGAAGCGCGTACCGGCCTCGGCCTGCCGGTTGTCCAGGAGGTATCCCTTGTCCCGCTTGTCCCGCACCATGCGCCGATCATGTCACGGCGGTTCGACGGCGGATCCACGGCGGTCGGAACCGGTGCGGGTCAGCGGGGTGTGCGGGGCGGCAGCCGGTGCAGTTCGACGTCGGTGAGCCGGCCGTCGGCGACGGCGGCGGTCAGGTACGTGCAGTGGGGCTGGCGGCGGCGGTCCGTCGGGGAGCCCGGGTTGAGCAGGCGCAGGCCGGTGGGGGCCGTGGTGTCCCAGGGGATGTGGCTGTGGCCGAAGACCAGCACGTCGAGGCCGGGGAATCGGGCGGCGCAGCGCTTCTCCCGGCCCTGGGCGGGGCCCGTCTCGTGGATCACGCCGAAGCGCAGCCCGCCCAGGTCCGCGTACGCCACCTCGGGCAGCCGGGCGCGCAGGTCCGGTCCGTCGTTGTTGCCGTACACGCCGACGAGCCTGCGGCAGCGCTCTTCCAGCAGGTCGAGGGTGGCCGTGTCGACCCAGTCGCCGGCGTGGAACACGACGTCGGCGTGCGGGAGTTCGGCCAGCAGCGGGGCGGGCAGGACCTTGGCCCGCTTCGGCAGGTGAGTATCGGACATGAAAAGCAGGCGCACCTTCTCACCCTAGAGGCTTCCCGCCGCCCCGCCCGGGAACCCGGCCGATCTTCGAACAGACGGACTGCGCAGCTCAGTTGCCCCGTGGCCGGAGATGATCACGGCCAGGTCTCGAAAGGTGAGGCGGCATCGCCGGCCGGGTTAGCATCGGGCATCGCGCAAGACAACAGGACGTCTACGGCAAGCGACCCGAAGGGGCCCGGAAACTCGATGCCGGTCAAGGTCAGCGTCATCGTCCCCGTGTACAACCCGGGGATCTACATCGAGGACTGCATCGCCTCGCTGCAGAGGCAGTCGCTGCCTCCCGACGAGTACGAGGTGATCTTCGTCGACGACGGCTCGACCGACGAGACACCGGCCCGGCTCGACGCGCTCGCCACCGAGGACTCCCGGATGAAGGTCATCCACCAGGAGAACTCCGGCTGGTCGGGCAAGCCCCGCAACGTCGGCATCGAGGCCTCCCGCGGCGAGTTCGTCATGTTCGTCGACAACGACGACTACCTGGGCGACGAGGCCCTGGAGCGGATGTACGACTACGGCGTGGCCAACGGCGCCGACGTCGTCGTGGGCAAGATGGCCGGCAAAGGCCGCGGGGTGCCGGTGGAGCTGTTCCGCCGCAACCATCCGCGCGCCACCGTCGAGAACGCCCCGCTCATCGACAGCCTCACCCCGCACAAGATGTTCCGCCGTGCCTTCCTGGACCGCATCGGCCTGCGCTTCCCCGAGGGCCGGCGGCGCCTGGAGGACCACGTCTTCATCGCCGAGGCGTATCTGCGCGCGGAGAACGTCTCCGTGCTCAGCGACTACGTCTGCTACTACCACCTCCGGCGCGACGACAGCTCCAACGCCGGCTTCGAGCGTTTCGATCCGGTCGGCTACTTCAAGAACCTCCGTGAGGCCCTCGACGTCGTCGAGCGGTACACCGAGCCAGGACCGGTGCGCGACAAGCTCTTCCGGCGCTGGCTGCGCGTGGAGATGGTCGAGCGGCTGCGGGCCCGCCGCCTGCTGAAGCTGCCGGACGACTACCGCAGGGAGCTGTTCACCGAGATCCACGAGGTCGTCGTCGAGCGGTTCGGTCCGGGTGTCGCGGCCGGGCTCCAGCCGACGCAGCAGGTCGTCGCCGCGCTGACCGCGGCCGACCGGTACGAGGACGTCGTGTCCTTCGCCCAGTGGGAGGCGGGTGTCGCCCCCAAGGCGGCCCCCGGGCACGTGGAGTGGCGAGACGGCTCCCTCAGCCTCGGCTTCACGGCCGAGTACACCTCCGGCGGCGAGCCGATGACCTTCCCCGCCGACGCCGAGGCGACGCCGCTGGACGACGCGCCGAAGGACGTCACGGAGGCGGTGGAGTGGGTGGCCGCGCAGACCGCCGCGCGCTTCGGCCAGGCCACCGCCGACCTGCTGCTGCGGGAGCGGTCCAGTGCCGCGCAGTACTTCCAGCCCGTGCGGCTCACGCGCGAGACCGTGCCCGTCGGGGACGGCGAGGAGGTCCGGCTGGCGCTGCGGGCGACCGCCACCGTCGATCCGGCCGACCTGCCGCGGGACGGCGTCTGGGACGCGCTCGTCCGGGTCAAGCTGGGCGGCTGGACCAGGGAATGCCGGCTGGGCCCGGCGCCGACGGAGAGCCGGCCCACGCCGGATGCCGGGGTCGTCGCAGGCCGTACGGCGCTGCCGTACTGGACGGAACCGCACGGCAACCTCTCCCTGGAGCTCGGCCCGCGCGGCAAGCGCCTCGGGCTGGGCCGTGTGCAGCAGTCCGCCGTCACCGTCACCGGGGACCAGGTGCGGGCGCGGCTTCCGCTGTACGTCCCCGGCGAGACCGAGGTGCGGCTGCGGTTCGTCTCCGCCCGGCAGATCTTGGAGGCGCCCGGCACGCTCTCCCCCGCCGCGGGCGGGACGGAGGCAGCACTGGCGGCGGCCCTGCCCGCGGAGAGCCTCTCGGGCGGGGTGTGGAGGGTGGCCCTGTGTCTGGCCCCGGACGCCGCCCGGCCGCTGTACACCGGGCTGCCGTTCGCGCTGCGCGCGGCGGACGGGCGTGTGCAGGTGGCGCCGGTGCCGCAGCCCGGTGTCGCACTGCGGCTGGCGCGGCGAGCGCGGCGCGTGCTCCGTGCCGCGCGCCGGAAGGTCTCCCGTCTCGGGATCGGAGGGCAGTGACAGCATGCGACCACTGGGCATAGAGGGCGCCTGGGTTCTGGAGCCCAAGGTCTTCCCGGACGACCGGGGCAGCTTCCACGAGTGGTACCGGGGCGCGGAGTTCCGCGAGGCGACGGGCCACGACCTGTCCCTGGCCCAGGCCAACTGCTCGATCTCCCGGCGGGGCGTGCTGCGCGGTGTGCACTTCGCGGATGTGCCGCCCAGCCAGGCCAAGTACATCACGTGTGTGCGCGGTGCCGTCCTGGACGTGGTGATCGACATCCGCGTCGGCTCCCCCACCTACCTGCAGTGGGAGGCCGTACGGCTCGACGAGGACACCCGGCACGCGGTGTTCCTCGCGGAGGGGCTGGGCCACGCGTTCATGGCCCTGACCGACGACGCGACGGTGGTGTACCTGTGCTCGGAGGGCTACGCCCCGGAACGCGAACACGGCATCCACCCGCTCGACCCGGCCCTGGGCATCGAGTGGCCCGACGGAATCGAGCCGCTCCTGTCCCCGAAGGACGACCAGGCCCCGACCCTGGCCGAGGCGGAACGCGAGGGCCTGCTGCCGTCGTACGAGACGTGCCTGGCCTATTACGAGGAGCTGCGGGGGCGGCAGGGGGACGGCTGACGCCGACCACGCCACGCGGGGCGTCGCGGGCCCGGACGGGGCGCGCAGCCGCCTGAGGCCGGCCCGGAAGGCCGGGCGGGGTGCGTGCCAGGTCGCGGCGGCGAGGTCGTGCGGGCGCCGTCCGGTGCGGCGGCGCCGCGTCCGTGCGAACACGAGGTTCCCGGCGAGGGCGTACGCGGGTCACGCGCCCCGGCCCTGCGAACGCCGGGGGCCGAGGAACAGGTCTGCCTCGCGGTTCACGCGGCGCCCCCATCACGCCGTACGACCAGCCGCCGCGACGCCCCGACACGCCGGAGGACCCGTCCGCGGCGCGCAGGCGGCACGACGGAGGCTGCGCGGGCGCGGAGGCCGGTGCCGGTGGCTGATCGACACAGGCGCCGCAGCAAGAGGCACCCCTGCACCCGGCCCCGTGGCCAGCACTCCGCGGAACGGCCGGGTCACGTCCCCCCGGCACGCCGAAGGCCCGGGCGCGTGCAGCGCCCGGGCCCGGATCCGCAGGACGGCCGACGGTGCCGGCGGGGTCAGCGGCTGACGCCCACCTGTTCCAGGGCCTTGCGCAGGGGCTCCCAGCCGATGGAGCGGGGCAGACCGCGGTTGCGGGCCTGGACGAGGGGGCGCCAGAAGCCTGCTTCCACGAGGGCCTCGGGGCGTACCGCGCCGGCCCGTTCCAGGATCGCCTCGGGGACCTTCTGGGGGTCGGGGATCTTGTACTCGGCCATGATCTCGTCGTACTTGTCGTGCAGGACCCGGTTGTTCGGGTCGGCGCCGAAGACGACGAGCTGACCGGTGGGCGCGGTGTCCACCTGCACCGTGACCAGGTCGGGGCGGTAACGCGCCAGCACCTCGGTGATCTTGAAGACGTCGCCGGTCCAGGCGTTGGTGTGCCGGTCCCGGGCCGCCTCGTCGATGCTGCGCGGCAGCATGTCGTCGAGGACGATCACGCTGGACCAGTCCGAGTACTTCTCGACGTTCATGAAGTCGCGCAGTGCGAACTCGAACAGGTGCATGCCGTCGATGAACGACAGGTCCAGCGTCGTTTTGCGCCAGTAGCCGATCGGGCTGCGGCCGCGGCGCAGGTTGCGCAGCGGGTGACGGCCGCCCTTGAGGTGCTGGAGCGGGTTGTCACGGGCGAAGAAGTCGTCGCTGGTGGCCTTCACCAGGTGGACGTCGCACCTCAGCTCCGACACCACCTTGAAGGCGGGGTCGATCGCGATGCTGGGGACGCGGGACAACGTCAGGCTGCGGCCGTCGTTGACGCCGATCTCCAGGTAGTTGCGATTGGCGCTGACCTTGTGCAGTTCCCGGAGGAACTCATGGCGTTTCACGAAGGGGGACCTTCCTTGCGGATACGGGGCAGTGCTTCGTGCAGGGCGGAGCGCCAGTCACGCGGCAGCGGCAGGCCGATCTCCTGCCACCGGCGGTGCGCGAGGGCGCTGTACGCCGGGCGGGGCGCGGGCCGGGGGAAGGCCGCGCTGCTGGTGGGGCGCACCCGGTCCGGGTCGGCACCGACGAGGGCGAACACCTCGCGGGCCAGCTCGTACCAGGTGGCCTCGCCGGAACTGGTGGCGTGGAAGACGCCGTGCGCGTCCGGGCCGAGCCGTACGCCGAGGTCGGCGATCCGCTCGGCGACGTCCGCGCTCCAGGTGGGCTGCCCGCGCTGGTCGTCGACGACGTCGACGGTGTCGCGGCGGGCTTCGAGACCGATCATGGTCCGCACGAAGTTAGCGCCGTGCACCCCGTAGAGCCAAGCCGTGCGCACGATCGCGCTCGCCCCGGGCAGCTCCTCCAGCACGGCCCGCTCCCCGGCCAGCTTGGTGCGGCCGTAGGCGGTGCGCGGGCCCGTCGGGTGATCCTCCGGGTAGGGCGTCGTGCGGGCCTCGCCGGCGAAGACGTAGTCCGTGGAGACGTGGATCATGCGGGCGCCGTGCGCGGCGCAGGCCCGGGCCAGCAGGCGCGGTCCGTCGCCGTTGATCCGCAGCGCGCGGGCCTCGTCGCTCTCGGCGTCGTCGACGGCCGTGTACGCGGCGCAGTTCACGACCAGGTCGGGCCGGTGGTCGCGCACGGCCGTGTCGACGGCGTCGGACCGGGTGATGTCCAGGGCGGCCCGGTCCAGGCCCGTCACCTCATCGCCGCGCCGGGTGAGTTCCCCGACCACGTCGTGGCCGAGCATGCCGCCCGCCCCGGTGATCAGCCACCTCATGCCCGCTCCTGGGCGACGCGCTGCTTGAGGGGCTCCCACCAGGCACGGTTGTCGCGGTACCAGGCGACGGTCTCGGCGAGGCCGGTGGTGAAGTCGTGGCGGGGGCGGTAGCCGAGTTCGTCGCGGGCCTTGGACCAGTCGACGGAGTAGCGCAGGTCGTGGCCCTTGCGGTCCTCGACGTACTCCACCCGGTCCCAGTCCGCGCCGCAGGCGTCGAGGAGCAGCCCGGTGAGCTCCTTGTTGGTGAGCTCGGTGCCGCCGCCGATGTTGTAGACCTCGCCGGGCCGGCCCTTGGTACGGACGAGGTCGATGCCCTGGCAGTGGTCGTCCACGTGCAGCCAGTCGCGGACGTTGCGCCCCTCGCCGTACAGCGGAACCTTGTGGCCGTCGAGGAGGTTGGTGACGAACAGCGGGATGACCTTCTCGGGGAACTGGTGCGGGCCGTAGTTGTTGGAGCACCGGGTGACGCGCACGTCCAGGCCGTGGGTGCGGTGGTAGGCCAGGGCGAGCAGGTCGGAGGAGGCCTTGGAGGCCGAGTACGGGGAGTTCGGCTGCAGCGGGTGGTCCTCCGGCCACGAGCCGGTCTCGATGGAGCCGTAGACCTCGTCCGTGGAGACGTGCACGAAGGGGCCCGTGCCGTGGCGCAGGGCGGCGTCCAGCAGGGTCTGGGTGCCCAGCACGTTGGTGTGGACGAAGTCGGCCGCGCCGGTGATCGAGCGGTCGACATGGGACTCGGCGGCGAAGTGCACGACCTGGTCCGCGTCGGCCATGAGCTTGTCGACCAGTTCGGCGTCGCAGATGTCGCCCTGTACGAACTCCAGCCGGGGATGGCCGAGTTCGAGGTTGTCGAGGGTGCCGGCGTAGGTGAGTTTGTCCAGCACGGTGATGTGCGGCGCGTCGGGCGTGTCCGGGGCGAGCAGTGCGCGGACGTAGCGGGAGCCGATGAACCCGGCTGCGCCGGTGACGAGGAGGTTCATGAAGTGATCTGCACCTTGCTGTGGTCTCCGAGGACGAAGCGGTGGGCGCTGGGGACACTGGGGGCCGGCGTCACCTCGACGTGCCGGCCGATCAGCGAGGCCTCGATCCGGCCGACGCCCTGGATCGAGGAGTCCCGCAGCACGATGGAGAACTCGACTTCACTGTCGGTGATCCGGCAGTTCTCCGCGATGGAGGTGAAGGGACCCACATAGGAGTTGCTGATGACGGTTCCGGAACCGATGACGGCGGGGCCGACGATGCGGGAGTTGACGATCCGCGCGCCCTCCTCCACCACCACGCGCCCGATGGTCTCCGACGCGGTGTCCACATCGCCGTCGATCCGGCGGTCCATGCCCTCGAGGACCATGCGGTTCACCTCGAGCATGTCGCCGACGTTGCCGGTGTCCTTCCAGTAGCCCGTGATGACCGTGGAGCGCACGTCGGCGCGGGAGTCGATCAGGTGCTGGATGGCGTGGGTGATCTCCAGTTCGCCGCGCCAGGACGGTTCGACGGCGCGGACCGCTTCGTGGATCAGGGGGGTGAACAGGTAGACGCCGACCAGGGCGAGATCGCTCTTGGGCCGGTCGGGTTTCTCCTCCAGGCCGATGACCTGGCCGGAGTGGTCGAGTTCGGCGACACCGAAGGCGCGTGGGTCGGCCACGCGCGTGAGCAGGATCTGGGCGTCGGGCCGGTTGCCGCGGAACTCGTCGACGAGGTCGGTGATGCCGCCGACGATGAAGTTGTCGCCGAGGTACATCACGAAGTCGTCGTCGCCGAGGTAGTCCCGGGCGATCAGTACCGCGTGGGCCAGCCCCAGGGGCCGCTCCTGGGGGATGTAGGTGACCTTGAGGCCGAACTGCGACCCGTCACCCACCGCTTCCTCGATCTCCGCGGCCGTGTCCCCGACGATCATGCCCACGTCGGTGATGCCGGCCTCGGCGATCGACTCCAACCCGTAGAAGAGCACGGCCTTGTTGGCCACTGGCACCAGTTGCTTGGCCGACGTGTGTGTGATCGGCCTCAGTCTTGTTCCTGCGCCGCCGGACAGCACGAGAGCCTTCATTCGGTTCACCATAGTCGTGAACCGGCGGATGTGAACATCACTTCTTTTAGTTGTCGATGCGCGCAGTTACGCCCCTCGTCACCGCGCGGCCCCCCGGGGAGTGGTCAGTCCTCGCCCCGGACGATGTTCCAGTCCGGCTCGGAGCGCGCGGTCCTGGTGGTGGCCCGGTCCTCCACGGCGGGGAGGCAGGTCCGCAGCGCGGCCTTGCCGCGCAGGCGGCGCGCCTTCGACCAGCCGGTCTCGGGCCGACGGGCGAGGGGCTTGTCACTGGTCTCCATGGTCGTCACGGCTCATCATCTTCCTTCTGCGTCCTCTGCCGTTCGAGTCCCCGTGAACCAACCGGACAAACCCGGGTCGTGATGTCCCGGCCGGGCTCTGAAGTCCCGTGCGGCGCAAGGCTGTTGCTGTTGCCCGCACCGTACGACGGTCCCGCGCACCGTGCGTGCGCGGGACCGGTCGGCCGGGTGCTGTCGTCAGGTGTTGGGACGCGCGGCGCTGATGTCGCCCAGCGCCGAGTCCGGGTCGCGTTCCATGGCCATGTCGCCCAGGGAGACGATGCCCACGGGGTGGCCGTGGTCGACGACGGGGATACGGCGCACGGAGTGCTCGCGCATCAGCTCCACGGCTTGGTCCAGGTCGTCGTCGGGGCTGACGGTGACCAGGTCGTCACTGCACGCGCCGGCCACGGTGGTCCGCTCCGGGTCCCCGCCCCGGCTGATCGACCGGACCACCAGGTCACGGTCGGTGACCACACCGCGCAGGTCGTCGCCGTCCGTCACCAGGACGACGCCGAGGTCCTCGTCGCGCATGATGCGGGCCACCTCGGCGACGGAGGTCTGCGGCTCGACCGTGGCCGGATCGCTGGTCATGATGTCGCGGACATGCTGAGCCATGACGTTCCACTTCCTTCGGCTCGGGTTCTCCGTCTTGCGCCGCCCGGGTACCCGGCGAACGGGCCCGGTCACAGGTGATCCTGGGGGTGTTCACCGCCCGAGCACGATCTCCGCCCACACCTGCTTGCCGCCGCTGACCGGCAGCGTCCCCCACCTCGCCGACAGGGCCTCGACGAGGAGGATGCCCCGGCCGCCCGTGGCCTCCCAGTTGATGCCGGCCGGCCGGACCGGGCTGCGCGGGGAGGCGTCGGCGATGGCGACGCGCAGGCGGTTGCTGATGAGCGTGAGGTCCATGCGGACCTGGCCGTCGGTGTGGACGAGGGCGTTGGTGACGAGTTCGGAGACGACGAGCAGGACGGCGTCGACGTCCTCGGTGACGCCCCAGGAGCGCAGGGTGCGCCGGGCGAAGCGGCGGGCGTGCCCGACCGCCTGCGGCACGCGCCACACCGTCCAGCTCTCCCGCAGCGGACGCAGGTCCATGCCGTCGTAGCGCACGAGGAGCAGGGCGACATCGTCGCTGCGCGGGGCGTTGCCGAGGAGGGCGTCGGCGACGAGCCCCAGGTCGGCGGGGGCGGCGTCGGCCAGCCGGCCGGCGAGGCGGGCCATGCCCTCGTCGATGTCGGTGCCGGGCGTCTCGACGAGCCCGTCCGTGGCCAGGGCGACCACGGTGCCGGGTGCGAGGCGCAGCGGGCTCATGGGGAAGTCGGCCTGGGTGATCACCCCGAGGGGCGGGCCACCCTCGGCCTCGGCGATCTCGGTCCGGCCGTCCGGGTACCGCAGCACCGGCGGCAGGTGCCCGGCGCGCACGCACCAGGCGGCGCCCTCCTCCAGGTCGATGTCGACGTAGGCGCAGGTGGCGAAGAGGTCGCTCTCCATGTCCATGAGCAGCCGGTTGGCGTGCCCGACCACCACGTCGGGCGGGTGTCCCTCGACGGCGTAGGCGCGCAGGGCGGTGCGCATCTGGCCCATGAGGGTGGCGGCGCCGGCGCTGTGTCCCTGGACGTCGCCGATGATCAGGGCGACGTGGTGGTCGGGCAGCGGGATGACGTCGTACCAGTCGCCGCCGAGTTCGAGTCCCGCCGTGCTGGGCAGGTAGCGGGCGACAGCCACCGCGCCGGGCAGCCGGGGCAGCCGGCGCGGCAGCAGCTGGCGCTGGAGCATCCCGACGAGTTCGTGTTCGGCGTCGAAGGCCCGGGCCCGCACCAGGGCCTGTCCGGCGAGGCCGGCGCAGGCGGTGAGCAGGGCGCGTTCGTCGGTGCCGAAGTCGTGCGGGGTGTCCCAGCCGATCAGGCAGGCTCCGGCCATGCGGTTCCCGGCGGGCAGCGGCAGGACGGCGAGGCCGCCGGGGCCGACCTCGGCCAGGGCCCGTTCCAGGGGGCTGCCGACGGGCCAGATCCGGGCCCGGCCCTCGCGCAGCGCGGCGGCGAGGGTGGGCATGGCGCGCACGGGCGCCTCGGGCCACTCGCCGCGCCACTCCGCGCGCCACATCTCGGGCCAGCTGTCGGGCTCGGGCGGGTCGAGGACGGTGACGACGAGCCGGTCGCTCTCCAGCTCGGCGAGGGCGATCCGGTCGGCCCCGAGCGGGCGGCGCAGGGCGGCGACCACGGCGTTGCCGACGTCGCGGACGGTGACGGCGGTGGCCAGCGCGGTGGCCAGGCGCTGGACACGGGCCACGTCGGTGACGTCGGAGCGCAGGGTGGAGGCGTCGGCGACGGTGCCCACGAGCCGTGCCGGGTGGCCCTCGCCGCCGGGCAGGAGACGCCCGCTCAGCCGGAGCCACTTCGGCGGCCCGGTGGGCTGGAGCACGCGGAACTCCAGCTCCCGGTCGCCGATGGACATGTGGTCCGCCTCCACGACGGACATCAGCGAGGGCAGGTCCTCCGGCACGGTCAGGCCGAGCAGGGTCTCGACCCGGCCGTCGAACTCCACGGGGTCCAGGCCGAACAGGTCCAGCAGATCGTCGCCGACCCGGACGCGGCCGGTGTCCATGGCGAGGCTGAAGGCACCCGGCGGCAGGTCACCGCCCTCGGCGGGCGCGGCCGGGGCGGTGAAGGCCACCGCCCCGGAGACGAGTTCCAGGCAGGTGCGGTCGTCGGTGTCGAACCCGGCGGGGCGCTCGCTCACGGCGAGCAGGCAACCGCCGCCGTTCCCCTGCAGGGGCAGGGCCATCAGATGGAAGTCCCGGGACGGCACGCGCCGCAACGGGGCGTGCGCGGCGAGTTCGGCCGGGCCCATCGAGACCGGCCGTCCGCCGCGGTGGGCCTCGGCCACCGGGGACCGCCCGGCGCACGGGTAGCTGTCGCGCAGCCCGTACAGCGTCCTGGGCACCCCGGCCGACTCGACGAGGCAGAGCAGTTCCCCGTCCTGGCCGGGCGCGTACACGGCGACGAACGCGGCACCGGCGAAGACGAGTGCCTGTTCGAGAGTGCGGTGCACCCGTTCGGGCGACTCCTGATCGGCCGCGATCGCTTTGAGGGCACCTTCGGCACGCAGCATTCGCGTTCCGCGCTCTTGTGCGCCCTCACTGACCACGTTGGCCATTACAGCGCTTATGAGACACCTGCGCAGCCCCTGCGAGCGTTCCGTGGAGCCGAGCCGGCGCGGGCGCTCGAAAGCCACCGAACATGTCTTTACCCATGCGTTCCGCACGGTGTTCTCGTGACAGGCGTGACTGTCCGGGCCCGTCGCGTGGCTGGAAGGCTCGGTGCCGGTCACGGAGGGGGACGCATGGACAAGCGGTACGAGGTGTACGCGCTCGCCGACCGGCACTTCTACGAGACGCCGGACCGGCTGGGGCACAGCGGGCAGGATGCCGCGCAGACGGCGGCCGCGCACCTCTACGAGACGGCCCGCCGGCCGGTGCCCGAGGGCTGGGAGGCGGCGCGGATCGGCGACTGGCTGACGATGACGCCGCTCGGCCCGGACGGCGAGCCGGTGCAGGGCCCGGCGCAGGGCTGGAAGATCCACGCCTCGGCGACCCGGGCGAACGCGGAGGAGACAGCCGGGATCGTCTGGGACTACTGCGTCGAGCGGCGGATCCCCTTCAAGTTCGTGCCGGGACCGCACCTGCTGCACCTGCGCAACACCAAGTACGCGCCGCGCGACGGCAGCGGAAAGTTCGTCACCGTCTATCCGGCCGGCGAGGAGCAGCTGCACGAGGTGCTGCGCGAGCTGGGGGCGCTGCTGGAGGGGGCCGAGGGGCCGTACATCCTGACCGATCTGCGGTGGGGCGAGGGGCCGCTGTACGTCCGGTACGGCGCCTTCGCGCGCTCGTTCGTCGTGGACGAGCGGGGCTCGCTGGTGCCGGCTGTGCGGGACGGCGAGGGGCGGCTGGTGCCGGACCGGCGGGCGCCCTCCTTCCAGGTGCCGGAGTGGGTGACGCTGCCGGAGTTCCTCAAGCCCCATCTTCAGGCGCGCAACAACACGACGACCGGCGACCTGCCGTACCGCATCGAGAAGGCACTGCACTTCTCCAACGGCGGCGGTGTGTACGCCGGCACCGACACGCGCGACGGCCGCAAGGTCGTGCTGAAGGAGGGCCGGCCGCACGCGGGGCTGGCCTCGGACGGCGCCGACGCGATCGCCCGGCTGGAGCGGGAGAAGCGGGCGCTGGAGCAGGTCGCGGGCACGGGCGTGGTCCCGGAGGTACGCGACTGGTTCGAGCTCGGCGGCCACCGTTTCCTGGTGATGGACTTCCTGGAAGGCCGTCCGCTCAACTCGTTCTTCGCGGAGCGGCATCCGCTGCTCGCCCAGGATCCCGAGCCGGAGGCCGTCGCCTCCTACACCGCGTGGGCGCTGCGCATCCACCGCAGGGTGGAGGAGGCCGTGGCGGCGGTGCACGCGCGCGGCATCGTCTTCAACGATCTGCACGTCTTCAACATCATGGTCGCGCCGGACGAGGAGACGGTCTTCCTCCTCGACTTCGAGGCGGCGGCCCCGGCTCGGGAGAACGGCCGCCAGGTCGTCGCCCACCCGGGCTTCTTCGCGCCGCCGGACCGGCGGGGCGCCGATGTCGACCGCTATGCGCTGGCCTGTCTGCGGCTGGCCCTGTTCCTGCCCGTGACCACCCTGTTCGTGGTCGACCGCGGCAAGGCGGCACATCTGGCCGAGGTGATCGCCCAGCAGTTCCCGGACGTGCCGCGGGAGTTCCTCGACGAGGCGGTCGCGGAGATCACGCGGGAGGTGTCCGGCCGTACGGTGGCCGCTCCGTCCTCTCCGGTGGACCCCGGCGACTGGCCGTACAGCCGCGACTCGATGGTCAAGGCGATCCTCGCCTCGGCCACCCCGGAGCGCGACGACCGGCTCTTCCCGGGCGACGTCGCCCAGTTCTCCGACGGCGGCGGGCTGGGGATCGCCCACGGCGCGGCCGGGGTGCTGTACGCGCTGGACGCGATCGGCGCCGAGCGGTACGAGGAGGGCGAGCGCTGGCTGCTGGCCCGCACGGCACCGGCCCCGGTCGGCACACCGCTCGGCCTGTACGACGGGCTCGCGGGCGTCGCCCTGGTCCTGGACCGGCTCGGGCACCGGCAGCGGGCGCTGGACCTGGTCGAGGGCATCCTGGCGGAGCGCTGGCAGAACCTCTCCTCCGACCTGCACGGCGGACTGGCCGGACTGGGCCTCGTCCTGGGCCACTTGGCGCACACCACCGGGGAAGCGGTGCTGCGCGAGCGGGCCGACGAGGCCGCCCGGATCCTCGTGCGACGGCTCGCCGAGCCGCTCCCGGCCACGACCCGGCGGCGCACCGGACTGCTGCGGGGCGCGGCCGGCCCGGCGCTCCTGCTGCTGCGGCAGTACGAGTGGACCGGCCGGGCCGCGTGGCTGGAGGCGGCGGCCGTGGCACTGCGCCGGGACCTGGAGGCCTGTGCGACCCGTGAGGGCGGGGCGCTGGAGGTCGACGAGGGCTGGCGGACCCTGCCCTACCTCGGCGACGGCAGCGCGGGAATCGGCATGGTCCTCGACGACCTCGTGGCCCACGCCCCGCACCTGGCCGGGGAGTTCGGGCCGGCCCGCTCCGGCGTCCTCACCGCCGCCACCTCACGCTTCTACGCGCAGCCCGGGCTGTTCCAGGGCCGCGCCGGAATGATCCTGCACCTCAGCCGCACGACCACGCCGGGCGCGACCGCCGACCGACTGGCCGGGCAGATCGAGGGACTCGGCTGGTTCGCGATGGCCTACGAGGGCCAACTCGCCTTCCCCGGCAACCAGATGATGCGGCTGTCCATGGACCTCGCCACCGGAACGGCAGGGTGCCTGCTGGCGCTCGGCGCGGCCCTCGACCCGGCGGCCGACGCCCACCTGCCGTTCCTCCCGCCGCCGCACCGGCGGCCCAACTGAACGCGGCTCCGCGATCCGGCGGAGTCGTGACACCACCCCGTCCCCACGGATGACCACGGACGGACACCCAACGGAAGGACACACCATGGCACTTCTCGACCTGCAGACCATCGAGTCCGAGGAGCGGACGGACGGCGGCGGCGCCAGCACGGTGAGCCTGCTCTCCTGCATCAGCGCGGCGAGCGTCCTGCTCTGTCTCTGACCGACGGTCCGCGGCATGGCTCCGGGCGGCTGACTCCCTTCGGGGAGGGGCCGCCCGGGGTCCTCCCGTTTCACGAAAGGCCCGTATGACCACGCGTGCCGACGACGACCCGGCGACCGGACACGCCCGCGCGCTGCTGCGTACGGCCACCCGGTACAGCGGGGCCCGCTGTGCGGCGCTGTGCCTGGTCAGCACCGCGGCGACCGGTGCCGGACTGCTGCTGCCGACCGTGCTCGGCCGCGCGCTCGATCTTCTGCTGGCGCAGGCACCGGCGACCCGCTGGGTGCTGTACAGCGCCGCTCTCGTGCTGCTGCTCGCCCTGCTGGACGCGGCCCAGACCGTCCTGACCGGGACCGTCGACGCCCGCAGCACCGCGTGGCTGCGCCGCCGGCTGACCGGGCACGTCCTGGGCGTCGGCCCGCGGGCCGCCGACCGCTTCGGCTCCGGTGACCTCGTCGCGCGCCTGGTCGGCAACGCCGCCGAGGCGGGGACCACGCCGGCGGCCCGTGCGGCGCTGCTCGCCGCCCTCGCCGGTCCCGTCGGGGGTGTGGTCGCGCTCGGCCTGATCGACTGGCGGCTCGCGGCGGTCTTCCTCGCCGGGGCGCCCGTCCTGACGTTCCTGTTGCGTGCCGTGGCCCGGGACACCACGGACAGCGCGACGCGGTACCAACGGGCCCAGGGCCGGATCGCCGCCGCGCTGGCCGAGGCCGTCGAGGGCTTCCGCACCGTCCGGGCGGCGGGCACGGAGGGCCGGGAGACGGCGCGCGTGCTGCGGCCGCTGCCCGGCCTGTCCGAGGCCGGGCACCGCATGTGGCGGGTGCAGGGGCGCGCCGCCGCACAGGCGGTCGCCGTGGCTCCGCTGCTCCAGCTCGGGGTCGTCGCCGTGGCCGGTGTGCTGCTGACCCGGGACCGGCTGTCGGTGGGCGAGGTGCTCGCGGCCTCGCGGTACGCGGTGCTCGCCACGGGCGTCGGCGTCCTCGTCGGCCGGCTCGCGGGCCTGGCCCGGGCCCGTGCGGCGGCCCGGCGCCTCGGCGAGATCCGGACCGAGCCCGCCGCCGCGTTCGGCGCACGGCGGCTGCCCGACGGGCCCGGGCGGCTGGAGCTGCGCGGCGTGACGGCCCGGCGCGGCGGACGCACCGTGCTCGACGGGGTGGACCTCGTCGTACCGGGCGGCACGACCCTGGCCGTGGTCGGCCGGTCGGGCGCGGGCAAGTCGCTGCTGGCCGCGCTCGCCGGGCGGCTGGCCGACCCGGACGCGGGCGAGGTGCTCCTCGACGGGGTGCCGCTGCGCGAGCTGCCGCACGAGGACCTGCGGCGCGCCGTCGGATGCGCCTTCGCCCGTCCGGCCCTCCTCGGCGGCACGGTCGAGCAGGCGATCGGCCTGGGCCTCGCGTCCCCCTCCCCCGACCGCGTCCGCGAGGCGGCCCGCAGGGCCCTCGCCGACGACTTCGTCCGCCGCCTGCCCGACGGATACGACACGGCCGTCGCCGACGCCCCGCGCTCCGGCGGCGAGTCCCAACGGCTGGGTCTCGCCCGGGCGTTCGCCCACGGCGGCCGACTGCTCATCCTCGACGACGCGCTCTCCAGCCTGGACACGGTGACGGAACGCCACATCACCGACGCCCTCCTCGGTGACGGCCCGGCCGGAACCCGGCTCCTGGTCGCCCACCGCGCCGCCACGGCCGCGTGCGCCGACGCGGTGGCCTGGCTGGACGGGGGGCGGGTGCGGGCGGTGGGGCGGCACGAGGAGCTGTGGCGGCTCGCGGAGTACCGGGCGGCCTTCGGGGATGGGACGGAACCGGCGTACGCCGGGGCCGGGAGCGGGGCAGAGACATGACGGGCATGACGGACAGCCCCGTGCGGGGCGGACTGCCCTCGCGGGGCCTGCGGTTCCTGCTGGCCCGGTGGCGGGTGCTGCTGCGGCTCACCGCCTGGTCGGTCCTGGAGACCGGGCAGACCTTCCTCATCGGGTACGGGCCGGCCCGCGCCCTGGACGAGGGCTTCCTGCGGGGGCGGCCCGATGTGGGGCTGGTCTGGCTGGCGGTGGCCGGGCTCGGTGTCCTGGCCGGGGCGTACGGGACGGGGCGGGTGTACGCCGCCGTCGCCGCGCTGGTCGAACCGTTCCGGGACCGGCTCGTGGAGGCAGTGGTGTCCCGAGGGGTGCGGACCGGTGACGCGAGCTCCCTGTCGGGGCTCACCCAGCAGGTGGAGATCGCGCGGGACACCTTCGCGGGGCTGGTCATGGTCTCCCGCTCCTTCGTGTTCACCGCCGCCGGTGCCCTGGCCGGGCTGTTCACGCTCGCCCCGCCGCTCCTGCTGGTCGTGGGACCGCCCCTGGCCGCCGGGGTGGCACTGTTCGCGGCGACACTGCGGCCGCTCGCCCGGCGGCAGGAGGCGTTCCTCGTCGCCGACGAGGCCCTCGCGGGACACCTGGGCACCGTCTGCCCGGGCCTGCGGGACATCACGGCGACCGGGGCCGAGGCGCACATCGCCGCCGGCACCGGCGAACGCGTCGAGGCGGAGCTGCGGGCGGCGCGTGCCCTGGCCCGCTGGGGCGTGCTGCGCGTGGCGTCCCTGGCGCTCGGCGGCCAGCTGCCGATCGTGCTGCTGCTCGCCACCGCCCCGTGGCTCCTGGCCCACGGCGTCACCACGGGCGCCCTGGTCGGCGCGCTGGCCTATGTCACCCAGTCCCTGCTGCCCGCCCTGCGCAACCTGGTCCACGGCCTGGGCACCAGCGGCTCCCGCCTGACGGTGGTGCTGCGCAGGCTGGCCCCGGCGGGGTCCGTCGAGGGCGAGGGCACCGGCGAGGACGGAAGGCGGTCGGGGGCGGACCAGTGCGTGGAACCCCGCCCCGCGGACACGACACAGCAGCACGAGGGGTCACGCCCCGCTCCCGGCACCCGCGCCAAGGGGCCCCGCGGTGCGATACCGGGAGCGGCACGGGCCGCCGACGGCACACGCCGCACGCCCACCACCGCCGCCGTCCCC
>NZ_MUKA01000283.1 GCF_002150735.1 Streptomyces africanus | reverse complement strand
CGGGGTCGGGGGTGTTCAGCGGCGCGTCAGAGCGTAGCTCGGCCGGTCGACGGTGGCCGGCGCGAGGGCGCCGACGGAGACAGGGTCGGCTGTGCCCTGGTCGATGCCTTGGGGGGGGCGATCAGTCGAGGGTGAGGACGAGCTTGCCCCGGACATGTCCGGCGTCGCTGACCTGCTGGGCCGTGGCGGCCTGGTGGAGCGGGTAGGCGGTGACGGTGGTGACGACCTTGCCGGTCGCGGCGTCCTGGGCGAGGACGGCCAGGCGGGCGGCCGAGCGTTCCTGGGGGCCGCTGGCGAAGGTGATGCCGAGCTGGTGCGCGCGGAAGTCGGCGATGGTGACGATGCGCTCGGTGCCGCCGCGCAGGGCGATGGAGTCCTCCAGGGCTCCCTTCCCGGCCACGTCGAACACCGCGTCCACGCCGTCGGGGGCGAGCGCACGGACCCGCTCGACCAGGCCCTCGCCGTACACGGTCGCGATGGCGCCGAGCGAGGCGAGGTATTCCTGGTTGGCGGGACCGGCCGTGCCGATGACACGCGCCCCGCGGGCCGTGGCGAGCTGGACCGCCAGGGTTCCGACCGCTCCGGCCGCGCCGTGCATCAGCACGGTTTCCCCGGCGGTGACGCCGAGCAGGTTCAGCACCCGCTCGGCCGTCTCGCCCGCCACGGGGAGCGCGACCGCGTGCTGCCAGTCGAGGCCGGCGGGCTTGCGGGCCACGGTGGTGGCCAGCGCGTACTCGGCGTACGAGCCGGTGTCCGACCAGCCCAGCACCTCGTCACCCACCTGCACGTCCCGCACGCCCTCACCCACGGCGTCCACGACCCCGGCGAGCTCGTGACCCGGGACGGAGGGCAGCGGCGTCGGGAACAGGGCCTCCAGCGCCCCGGAGCGGATCTTGCCGTCCAGGGCGTTCAGTCCGGCCGCCCTGACCCGGACGCGGACCTGCCCGGGGCCGGGCTGCGGGACCTCGATGTCCGCCTCGCGCAGCACTTCCGTGCCTCCGAAGCGGTCGAACAGGATGGCTTTCATGACGACTCCTCTCGTGCCGCCACCCACTTAGGTGGCTGGCCACATAATCACCGTAACAGCAAACATGTGGCTAGCCAAACATTTCCCGCCGCCCGTAGCCTGTGCGAAGATCTACCGGCCCTGTCGGGCCCCATCCTGCCCACCTGACGATTCCTCGGAGAGCCCATGCGCCGCGCCTCCCTCCTCTCCGCTGCCGTCCTCCTGCTCTGCACCGCCTGTTCCGGCGGTCCGGACAATGACTCGGGGGAGAGTGCGGAGAAGGCCGTGGATCACGGGGCGGCCGTGCGCGCCGCGATAGAGAAGACGAGCGCGGACAGCGCCCGCGTGGACGAGAAGATCGAACTGCGGTCCGCCGACAGCCCCGCGACGTACGTCTTCACCATCGCCGGCGCCTTCGACCTGGCGGGTGACAGGGGCCGGCTGACGGTGGAGTTCGAGGACAGCGGCATGGACCCCGTCGAGGAGGTCTTCGTCGGCGACACCGTCTATGTGCGGGGCTCGCGGGCGGTGGACGGGAGCGAGTGGGCCTCGGCCGTCCGCAGCGAGGCCCAGACCCGCTATTTCCTGCGCGCGCCGCTGAACGACCCCGAGCACCTGCTCCGCCAGGTGAAGGCGATGCGGCAGGTGTCGAACGAGGGCGAGGAGCAGGTGAACGACGCCCCTGCGGTGCACTACCGGGGCACGATCGACCACGCCACCGCGACGCTGGGGATGACGGCGGAGACGAAACAGGGGCTGGACGACCTGCGCGAGAAGCTGGGCGACGACATGCCCGTCTACGCGGACGTGTGGGTCGACGGGAAGGGGCGCGCCGTGCAGGCCCGGCTGTCCTGCTTCGGCGGTGTGAAGGCCATGACGACGATGACGCTGTCGGACTTCGGGACGCCGGTGAAGGCCGAGGCGCCGGCGCCCGAGCAGGTCGTCCCCGTGCCGGCGGGCGAGGACGTCCTGCTGGCCTGAGCGGGCGCCGGGGAACCGGGGTCAGCCGGTCCAGTGCTCCAGGACACGCTCCTGGACCTCCCGCGGGAAGGCGAACCGGAAGGAGCTGCGAGACTCACGGCCTTCCTCGAGGGAGGGAAGCAGAGCGTCGTAGGTGACCTTCGGACCTGTCCAGCCATGCCGCTCCTCGGGCGTGTACACGGACAGCAGCGGCAGTACCTTGCCCTCGCGGACGATCCGCCGGCCGGTGGGGTGCACCCGGGTGGCCAGTGCCCACATCAGCTCCCCGGTGTCCGAGGGGTCCACGTCGTCGTCGAGGACGAAGACGCGAGGCACGACGTACTCGAAGCGCTGGGCGTCGATGACGTCGGTGATGCGCTGGGTGAGCTCGCCGGTGGACAGGCCCGGGAACGTGTCGCGCCAGTCGGCGGCGACGCTGATCACCAGCATGTGCGAGGCGGCGTCGAACGGTTCCCACGCGGAGGTGACCGGCAGGCCCGCCGAGCGCAGGGCGGCCAGAGCCTCGGCGGCGAGGGTGAGGCCGGTGGCGGTGTGGTACTCGTCGACGGGCTCGCCCTCGACCACGGTCGGCCAGATCGGGTCGTCGCGGTGGGTGATGGCCTCGATGGTGTAGACGGGCTGCAGGGAGGTCTCGTTCGGCCGGTAGCCCGCGAACTCGCCCATCGGGCCTTCGACGCCGGTGCGCTCGACGGACAGGTGCCCCTCGATGACGATCTCGGCGCTCGCAGGCACCTGGAGGTCGACGGTCTCGCACGGGACCAGCTCCAGCGGTTCGCCGAGCAGGGCGCCGAGGTAGCCGGCCTCCTCCACGCCGTCCGGCAGCGGCATGCCGGAGACGAAGGGAAGGGCCGGTTCGCCGCCCTGGACCAGGGCGAAGGGCATCGGCTCGCCGCGGTCGGCCCACTGCTGCCACACGTGCGCGATGTGCTGGGGGTGCAGCACCAGGCCGGTCATGTGCGTGCCGTCGATCATCATGATCCGGGCGATCGACCAGTTGGTGAACGAGCCGTCCGGGGTGCGGGCGACGATGGTGCCCCAGGTGTTGACGTAGGGGCCGCCGTCGCCGTCGTGCAGCAGCGGGGTCGGGAAGCGGTCCAGCGAGGCGTCCTCGCCGAGCAGGATGTTCTGCTTGCACGGCGCGCCGTCCACCAGCACGGGCGGGACCGGTTCGCGGGTGCGGGCGTCGGCGAGGGCGTCGACCATCTCGCGGGCGCCCGCGCCGGAGTCGAGGCCGAGGGAGAGCGCGATGCGGGCCAGCGGCCGGCCGGGCACGGAGCTCAGGGCGCCGGGAGCGCCGAGCAGCCGGTAACCGGGTGCCGTGCCCTTGATGTTGGTGAACAGCGGCGCCGGGGCGGCGGTCTCGTAGGAGCGGCGGATGATCGCGCCGACCTCCAGGTGGGGGTCGACGAGCCGGTCCACGGTGCGCAGGTCGCCGAGCTCGTCGAGAGCTTCGAGATAGGCACGCAGGTCCTTGATACGGGCCATGGGGGTTCCTTTCCTTCAGGCCCGCCGGGGCACGCGGATGGGGCGCCCCGGCGGGAGTTCGTCAATTCAGCCGGCCGCTCGTTCGGCGGGGGAGAGAGGCAGGGGACGGCTGTCGCGGGCGGTGGCGGGGCCCTCCCAGCGGACCGCGCGCTCGCTGTCCAGGCCGAACTGGTCCATCACCCGGGCGACGATGTGGTCGACCACGTCGTCCACGTTCGCGGGCCGGTTGTAGAAGGCCGGCACGGGAGGCAGCAGCGTGACGCCCATGCGCGACAGGGCCAGCATGTTCTCCAGGTGGATGGCCGACAGCGGGGTCTCCCGTACGACCAGCACCAGGCGCCGCTGCTCCTTCAGCTGGACGTCGGCCGCACGCGCGATCAGATCGCCGCCGTAGCCGGCCCGGATCGCGGCGAGGGTCTTCGCACTGCACGGGGTGACGACCATGCCGTCGGTGCGGAAGGATCCGCTGGAGATCGACGCCGCCTGGTCCTCCGGTCCGTGCACGACATCGGCGAGCCGGGCCACCTCGCGGGCCGTCCAGGTGGTCTCCAGCTCGACGGTGGCGCGGGCCCAGCGACTCATCACCAGGTGTGTCTCCACGTCGGGCTGCCGTTGAAGCTCCTGGAGCAGCCGGATCCCCAGAACGGCCCCGGTGGCACCCGTCATTCCTATGACCAGCCGCCGCATGATTGCTCCCTTCGTGCACGAACCATTCGTGTACGAAAATATGCGATGGGCTGGCAGAATCAAAAATCCACGCACACGTCGCTCAGCCCCGGAGGCATCCATCGCTACGCCGCAGACACCGCAGTACCTCGCGGACTCGCCGCTGCATCTGCTGCGGCGCGCCCTGCAGAGCTACACCGCAAGGTGGCAGGAAGCCGTCGGCGACGTCACCCCGCCCCAGTACTCCGTGCTGCTGACCGTCCACGCGTACCCGGGCATCGACCAGTCCCGGCTCGGTGTGACCACCGGCATCGACCCGGCCACCCTCGCGCCTCTCGTGCAGCGCCTCGAACTGAGGGGCCTGCTCGCGCGTGAGGTGGATCCCGCGAACCGCCGCCGCAAGCTGCTGACGCTCACCGAGGACGGCATGACCACCGTGGACCGGATCCGGCCGCTCGCCGACGTGGTCGACGACGCCGTCCTCGGCGACCTGCCCGACACGCAACGCGCCGCGCTGGTGGAGGCCCTGCGCTGGATCAGCGGCATCGGCCGGACTCCGGACTGAACAAGAGCTCGGACGTGGCTGATGAGGGGGTGGAGTCCGTTCGCCCAGACGGTCTCGTCGACGTACCAGTCACCGAGTCCTGCCCGGTCGTCGCGGCGGTGGCGGAACCAGCCGTCGTCCAGGACGAAGCGTTCCACGCCGACGTCGGCACCGAGGTCGGCCAGGTGGGTGAGGCGGTCGAGGTCGTGGTCGAAGTAGACGGCCTCCCAGGTGTTGAGCACCACCGGGCGGGGACGACGCGGGTGCCCGGGGCGGGAGCGCAGGTGGTCGTGGAAGCGAGCGGACAGACCGTCGAGCCGCTGGTCGCTGTGGGCGGCGTACAGCCACGGGCTCGTGTATCCCCGCCGGGGCCGAGGACCAGCTCGCCGGGCAGGAGCAGTTCGCCGGCGGCGATGACGGGGCGGCCGGTGGGCAGGCGTTCGGCCAGGACACGGTGGGTGCCGCTCCAGGCGAGGTGCAGGCCCCACACCTCGCCGTGCCCGAAGCCAAATCCCGGTGTGCCGGCCGCCAGGACCAGGGCGGCGTCATGGCCGGTCCGCCCGCTGCGGGTCTCGCGCAGCCAGGTGCCATGGGTGGACGGGCGGCGCTGCGGGGCGCGTTCGCGGCACCGGCGGCCGGTGAGATCGAGCACCTCGGTGGCGGTGTCGGGGACCGGCAGGGCGAGCATCAGGCCGTCGAGCGTGTACGGACCGACCGTGTCCTCGTTGCGGACGGTGGCGCGCATGCACACCAGCCCGGAGGGCGTGAGCCCGGCTTCCAGGACGATCCCGAGGCGGGCGGTCCGGTCGGTGGCCCGGATCCGTACCGAGGAGCCCTCGGCCTCCACTGAGGTGAGGGCGAACAGGCGTGACCAGTCGGCCCCTTGGCGATGCCCCGTCTCAGGTCACCGAGATCGGCGCCCCGGTGGAGCACGCTGGGCAGGCCGTTGCCCCGCGGGTCGAGTACCAGACTGACGCCTGCTGCCCGGAGATGGACGAGTCTCTTGACCGCGGCATCGGTGGGGGTCTTCACGGCACGGATCGTCCTCGGCGTGTCAGGGGCGGGATCAGGAGGTGACGGTGTCGGCCCGACGACGGGCTCCTGGCCCGTCCTTATCGGGCGACGTAGCCGCCGTCGACGGGGAGGGCGACTCCGACGACGAAGCCGGCCCCGGGGCTGCACAGCCACAGGACGGCCTGGGCGATCTCGTCGGCGGTTCCGAGCCGGTTGATCGGCTGGTTGGCTTCGGCTTCCGCCCGGTCGAGTTCTCCCTTGGCGATCATGTCGCTGACCATGGGGGTGTCGATGGTGCCGGGGCAGACGGCGTTGACGCGGATGCCGCGCGGGGCGTATTCGAGGGCGGCGCTGGTGGTGAGGCCGATGACGCCGTGCTTGGAGGCGTGGTAGGAGGCGCGACCGGGCAGGCCGACCAGGCCGCCGAGCGAGGAGCAGTTGACGATGGCTCCGGCGCCCTGGTCACGCATGTGCCGCAGTTCGTGCTTCATGCAGGCCCAGACGCCACGGAGGTTGATGGCGTTGACGCGGTCGAAGCGTTCGGCGGGTTCGTCGGCGGCGTCGCTGGGCGGGATCTGGATGCCCGCGTTGTTGTAGGCCATGTCGAGGCGGCCGAAGGTCTCCACGGTGCGGTCGACCGCGGCGGCGACCTGGTCCTCGTCGGTGACGTCGCACGGGAGAGCCAGGACTCGGTGCCCGGCGTCGGTGAGTTCCTTCGAGGCTGTGTTCAGCGCGGCTTCGTCGACGTCGGTGAGGGCGACGGCGGCCCCCGCCTCGGCGAAGGCGCGGGCCGTGGCAAGGCCCATGCCGGAGCCGGCGCCGGTGACGAGGGCGACCTGGCCGGTGAAGTCGTAGGTGGGGTTCACGTCGTCTCTCCCATCGCGGGTCGTTCTGTGGTTGGGGTTCTGGTTCAGTTCTTGGCGGGACTGCTCGCCTGCTCTGTGCCTTGGGCCACGTCAGCGGTGTACGCGGTCAGTGACGCGACGGCGTCTGTGCCCGCTCGTCATCCGGCGCGTGGGCCGGGGCAGGGTGCTGGGCCACGATTCGGCTCCTGCCGGAGGTGCCGCGGACGGCGAGGGCGATGAGCGGGAGCAGGGTGAGTACGGCGATGACCGTGCCGACCATGGGCGGACCGGTCACGCCGAGAGAGGAGTCCAGGGCCCTGCCCGCGATCCAGGACCCGCCGGCCACGCCGACGTTGAAGGCGGAGGTGGTCAGCGCGGACGTGAGGGTGGGCGCGTCGCCGGCGAAGCGCATGGCGAGCGAGGTGACGACGGGGTTCACCGTGAATCCGGTCAGGCCCATGAGGAAGACGAGGACGGTGGCCGTGACCGCGTTGGTGGAGAGCGGGATCATCAGGAACAGGACCAGGGCGGTGGCCGCGGCGGCCGTGATGGTGGTGGCCATCGGACGGCGCTCACCCAGACGGCCACCGGTGGTGGTGCCGCCCAGGGCGCCGACGCCGAACGCGATGAGGACGAGCGGGACGGCCCCCGCCGGTATCCCGGCGCGGTCGGTCAGCAGCGGGGTGACGTAGCTGTAGGTCGCCAGGACACCGCCCATGATCAGCATGGCGGCGCTCAGCGCCAGCCACAGCCGGCCCTGGCGCAGGGCGCCGAACTCGGCGCGCAGCGAGACGGTAGCGCGTTGTTCCTGGGCGGGGATGAAGCGGCCGATGAAGACGGCGGCGAGTGCGGAGAGGGCGGCCAGGGCCCAGAACGGGCCGCGCCAGCCGATGAACTGGCCGGCGAAGGAGCCGATGGGCACGCCCACGACGTTGGCCAGGGTCAGCCCACCGATCATGACGCCGGTCGCTCGGGTGGCCTTCTCCGGGCCCGAGGCGGCGGTGGCGACGACGAAACCGACGGACCAGAACGCTCCGGTGGCCAGCGCGGTGACGACGCGGGCGGCGAGGACGACGGTGAAGGACGTACTGAGGGCCGCCACCATGTGGCCGAGGCTGAAGACGGACAGGGCCATGATCAGCGTCTGACGCTGGGGCAGGCGCAGGGTGGCCATCGCCATCGCCGGCGAGCCGATGATCATGCCGACGGCGAAGGCGGTGATCAGCAGCCCGGCCTGGGAGGTGCTCACACCGAGGCCGGTGGACAGTTCGGGCAGCAGTCCGGCGATGACGAACTCAGTGGTTCCCATCAGGAACGTGCCAGCGGCGAGCACCCAGACGACGAGGGGGAGCTTGCCGGGGGTGGTCCCGGATGCGGGAGGCATGCGTGTGGTCTCTCCTTGAGCGGATCGGCGGAACGGCGGAACAAGGGCAGGTCAGGAGGCGGCTTCGATCGTGATGCGCTCGGCGTTGGCGAGCCGTTCGGTGTCGCGGTCGTCGACGTGGCCGAGGATGATCAGGTCGGCGGAGGCGGAGTCGCCGTCGCGGTAGAACAGGGCCAGGTTGCCCCAGGGCGCGTAGTAGGCCAGGTCGCCGGCCTTCGGTGCGGCCGGGGCCGGGGCGCCGGAGATGTCCAGCTTGCGCGGGGGATAAGCGATCCGCTCCGTCTGGTGGAAGTCCTCCAGATCGAGGCTGAGCGGGAGCAGGGAGGCGAAGTCGTCGGCTACGGCGTTGGCGTTCAGGGTGGCGTCGACCGGTTGGCCGTCGATGGTGACCTGGATGTTCATGGCGGTGTTCCTGTCGGACGATGCGGTGGATGCCGGGCGGGTCGGCGTCTGTTGCCGTCCCGAAGGGGACGACGCGGCGGGCGAGTTGTCGGAGCAGGCGGTGACGGCAAGCAGCAGGGCCGCGGCTACGGCACCACGGGCCGCCAGGGCGGAAAACGCGGTCGGCATCACGGGGCGTCCGGGGATTCAGTCGGGCAGGGGCTCGGAATAGTGGCGGAAGCCGTCACGCTCGGTGTGGATGTCGAACAGGCGCTGGGCCAGGGCGTCGGGGCTGCTGTGTTCCGCGTCGGGCCGGATGGCGCCGGGGACGATCAACTGCGCGGCGTGGATGTTCTCGGCTGCGAGCGTGTCGTGGAGCATGCGGGCGTAGGCGCTCTCGGCGGCGAAGGCGACCGAGGTGCCGGCGACCTTCGGGTTGGGTCGTACGGCACTGCCGCCGTTGACGAACAACAGCGTGCCGCGTCCCAGGTCCCGCATGCCGGGCAGGACGGCGTTCACGCAGGTGACGGGGCCCTTGACGGAGAAGGCGAGCGGGGCGTCGAGATCGTCGGCGCCGGTGTCCAGGACCGGCTTCATGAAGTCGGCCCGGGGCACGGGGCTGTACTGGAGGATCTCGACGGTCCCCAGCGAGGTCCCGGCCGCGTACAGGGCCGCGGTCAGGGACTCGATGTCGAGGACGTCGGCGGCGAAGCCGCGGGCCTCGATGCCGTCGCGCGCCAGCTCGGCCGTCAGGCTGTCCAGGCGCTGGGTGTCGCGGGCGACGAGAGCGACGGAGTGGCCGGCGGCTCCGAAGCGGCGGGCGGTGGCCAGCCCGAGACCGGGGCCGGCACCGATGAGGGCGAATGTGGTCACGGTGAGTCCTTGGTGGCGAGGGACCGTGCCGGGGCCGGGCTTCGGATGCCCGGTCCCAGCGGCGGCACGGTCTGCGGTCAGGGCTTCAGGAGGGTCTTGATGGCGCGACGCTCGTCCATCGCCTTGTAGCCTTCGGCGACCTGGTCGAGGGGCAGGGTGAGGTCGAAGACCTTGCCCGGGTCGATCCGGCCGGACAGGACGCGGTCGATCAGGTCGGGCAGGTAGCGGCGTACGGGGGCGGGGCCGCCGCGCAGACCGACCTGGGAGAAGAACACCTCCTGGCCCTCGATCAAAACGTCGTGCGGGACGCCGACGAAGCCGACGTTGCCGCCGGGCCGGGCGGAGTGCAGGGCCTGGCGCATGGACTCGGGGGTGCCGACACACTCCAGTACGGAGTCGGCGCCGATGCCGCCGGTCAGCTCCTTGACGCGGGCGATGCCTTCGTCGCCGCGTTCGGTGACGATGTCGGTGGCGCCGAACTCGCGGGCGAGCTTCTGGCGGGGCTCGTGCCGGCTCATGGCGATGATCCGCTCCGCGCCCAGCTCCCTGGCCGCGATGACACCGCACAGACCGACCGCTCCGTCGCCGACGACCACGGCGGTGGAGCCGGGCTTGACCTCGGCGGCGAGGGCGGCGTACCAGCCGGTGCCCATCACGTCGGATACGGCGAGCAGGCTGGGCACCAGATCGCCGGACGGGTGCTCGTCGGTGGCGACCAGGGTGCCGTGGGCGTTGGGTATGCGCACGTAGTCGGCCTGGCAGGCGCCCATGAACTCGCGGTTCAGACAGCTGGACTGCCAGCCGTTACGGCAGTTCACACACGTGTTGTCCGAGGTGGCGAACGAGCCGACCACGAACTGGCCCGGCTTGACGTTGGTGACCTCGCTGCCGACCTCCTCGACGATACCGACGTACTCGTGCCCCATCGGATGAGGCTCGTCCACCGGCTCCGCGCCCCGGTAGGGCCACAGGTCCGAACCGCACACGCAGGTGGCGACCGTGCGGATGACGGCGTCCGTGGGCCGGGTGATCTTCGGGTCGTCCAGGGTCTCGAAGCGCACGTCGCCGGGGGCGTGAATGACTGCTCCGCGCATGATGGTGCTTCCTTCGGTACGAGGGTTGTGAGCCGCAGCCAAAGGCAGGAATGGCTGCTCACGATCGAGCCTCACACTCGAGGGCGGGCGCGAAAAGCGGAGGAATCTATCCAGGGAGAGGAACATCCTGGGAGGAAATTCTCCCCCCTTCCCCGGGTGCGATCGGTGTCATGCTGGGAAGCATGACCAGCAATGTCACCCTGAATGAACTGGGAGAATTCCTCAAGAAGCGCCGCTCACAGCTGAGCCCGCGCACGGTCGGACTTCCTTCGACCCGCCGGCCCCGCCGGGTCGAAGGCCTGCGCCGCGAGGAGGTCGC
The DNA here is from genome assembly GCF_002150735.1 of Streptomyces africanus. Lineage (GTDB taxonomy): Bacteria > Actinomycetota > Actinomycetes > Streptomycetales > Streptomycetaceae > Streptomyces > Streptomyces africanus. The sequence continues at coordinate 15,419 of NZ_MUKA01000283.1, read as the reverse complement.
CCAGCTCGCCTCCATCAGCACGGACTACTACACCCGGCTGGAGCAGGGCCGTATGCAGGCGTCCGCCCACGTGCTGGACACCATCGCTCGCGTCCTCCACCTGGACGACGAGGAACGCGGCTACCTCTTCCGGCTGGCGGGGAGGACCACCGTACGCACGCGGCGCCGTGGCGCGCAGAAGGTCCAGCCGCAACTGCAACGGGTGCTGGAGGACCTCACCTCCGTCCCGGCCATGGTCCAGGGGCGACGCGGTGACATCCTGGCATGGAACGCGCTGGCCGCCGCGCTGGTCACGGACTTCTCCCGCATTCCGCTCAAGCACCGCAACTACCCGCGGCTCATCTTCACCGACCCGGCGATGCGCAGCCTGTACGCCGACTGGGAGACGGCTGGGCAGGTCACCGTGGCACAGCTGCGGATGGAGGCCGCGGACCACCCCGATGATCCTCGTCTGATCGCGCTGGTCGGTGAACTGTCCATGCGCGACAAGCAGTTCGCCCGGTGGTGGGGCGATCACCGCGTCGCCGCCCGCACCGTGGGCACGAAGACCCTGGTCCATCCGGTCGTGGGCGAGGTCACCCTGGACTGCGACACCCTCACCGCCGGCACCGACCCCGATCAATACGTGACGGTATGGACCGCCGCCCCGGGAACGCCCGCGCACGACAGATTGCGCATCCTCTCCTCCTGGGCCGCCGACCAGAACCTGCCGGCCTCGTCAGGATGGGAAGCATGACCAGCAACGTTCCTCTCAACGAGCTGGGCGAGTTCCTCAAGAAGCGCCGTTCGGAACTGAGCCCGCGTACGGTCGGACTGCCGGAGACGGGCGGGCCCCGCCGGGTGGCCGGGCTGCGCCGGGAAGAGGTCGCCCACCTCGCCGCGATCAGCACGGACTACTACACACGTCTTGAGCAGGGCCGTATGCAGGCGTCCGCTCCTGTGCTGGACACCATCGCCCGCGTCCTCCACCTGGACGACGACGAGCGGGGCTATCTGTTCCAGCTCGCGGGCAAGCCCACGACCCGCACCCGGCGCCACGGCAGGCAGAAGGTACAGCCCCAGCTGCAACGCGTGCTGGACGACCTCACCGCCACCCCGGCCATCGTGCAGGGGCGGCGCGGTGACATCCTGGCCTGGAACGCGCTGGCTGCCGCCCTGGTCACGGACTTCTCCCGAATTCCGGAGAAGCACCGCAACTACCCGCGGCTCATCTTCACCGACCCGGCGATGCGCGGCCTGTACGCGGACTGGGAGGGCTCGGCGCGGATCGCCGTGGCGCAGGTGCGGATGGAGGCGGCGAAGTATCCCGAGGATCCCCGTCTCATCGAGCTGGTCGGTGAACTGTCCACGCGTGACAAGCAGTTCGCCCAGTGGTGGGGCAACCACCACGTCGCCGCCCGCACCGTGGGCACCAAGACCCTCAACCATCCGGTCGTGGGAGAACTCGTCCTGGACTGGGACACCCTCACCGCCAACACGGACCCCGACCAGCACCTGACCGTCTGGACCGCCGCTCCCGGTTCTCCCACCCACGAGCGGCTGCGCCTCCTCGCCTCCTGGGCCACCGAGCAGAACATGGCGCCCTCTTCGTCCCTCCGCTGACCGAGGCCGCCGCCTCAGTCGACGTCCTGAGCGCCACACCCGACCGACTGGTCTGCGGCCACTCGGCGCTGAGGCAGGGGCGTCCCGGAGCGGGTGGCGCGCATCAGCGCGAGTGTGGTCAGCGGTACGAGGGTGAGGGCGGCCGCCACTGTGCCGACCAGCGGGGGACCTGCTTGTCCCAGCGGTGAGGTCAGGGCCATGCCCCCCGTCCAGGAGCCGACGGCGATGCCCACGTTGGGCGCCGAGCCGCTGAGGCCGGAGACGAGGGTGGGCGCGGAACCCGAGAAGCGCAGGGCCAGCGCGCCGAGCACCGGGGTCGCGGCGAAGCCGGTCATCCCCATGACTGTCACCAGGATGACGGCCGCCACGGGGTTCGGGGAGAGCAAGGTCAACAACAGCAGCACCAGCGTGGTCGTGGCGGCTGCCGTGATGAGCGTGGCAAGGGGGCGCCGGTCGCCCAGGCGCCCGCCGAGCGTGGTGCCCAGCAGGGCGCCCAGACCGTACCCGGTCAGGACCATGGGCACGGCTTCGGCGGGCAGGCCCGCCCGCTCGGTGAGCAGGGGCGAGACATAGGTGTACGTCGCCAGGACACCGCCCATCAGCAGCGCCATGGAACTCAGCGTCAGCCAGACCCGGACATCTCGCAGCGCGGCGAACTCGGCGCGGACGGACGGCGCTTCACGCCGCTCGTCGGCAGGGATGTACCGGCCGATGACCGCCGCCGCGCCGGCTGACAACGCGGCCAGCACCCAGAACGGCCCGCGCCAGCCCGACAGCTGCCCCAGCCACGAGCCCAGGGGCACGCCCGCAACGGTGGCCACGGTCAGACCTCCCAGGAGCATGCCCAGGGCCCGTGACGTCGCTGCCGGCCCTGCCGCGGTCGTGGCCACGATCGCGCCGACACACCAGAAAGTACCTGTGGCCAGTGCGGTCACCACACGGGCCGCGAGCACGAGAGCGAAGGACGAGCCGAGCGCGGCGACCACGTGGCCGAGGGCGAAGACGACGAGCGCGAGGATCAGCGTGGAGCGCCGGGGCAGGTGCAGCGTCGCGATGGCCATCGCCGGTGCGCCGACGATCATCCCTGCCGCGAACGCCGTGATCAGCAGGCCCGCGTGAGACACACTGACATGCAGATCGTCGGCCATCTCGGGCAGCAGGCCCGCGATGACGAATTCCGTGGTGCCCATGAGAAATGTTCCGGCGGACAGCACCAGGACGACGAAGGGCAGCTTGCGGGGGCCGTCGGTCGTGGATGACATTCGGTGGCATTCTCTTTTCAGGGCGATCTATGGAATGGGCACTTCCACAGGCCGGCCGGGCTTCGGCGGTGGAAGCGGCCGGTGGATCGGTCCGGTGGCCCGGGACAGGGGCAGCCCCGTGCCCCGGTTGGTGTGGGCGATGATCTCCGCGGTGATGGAGACGGCCGTCTCCTCGGGGGTGCGGGCGCCGAGGTCGAGGCCGATCGGGGAGTGCAGGCCGGCGAGCTGTTCGTCGGGAACGCCGGCCTCGCTCAGCAGGCGGAGGCGTTCGTCATGGGTGCGCCGGGAGCCCATCGCGCCGACATAGCCCACCGGCAGGTCGAGGGCGAGCCGCAGCAGCGGGATGTCGAATCTGGCGTCGTGCGTGAGGACGCAGACGGCGGTGCGAGAGTCCACGGCCGTCCGTGACAAGGAGCGGTGGGGCCAGTCGACCACGACCTCGTCGGCGTACGGGAAGCGGGCGCGCGTGGCGAAGACGGGGCGGGCGTCGCACACGGTGACCCGGTAGCCGAGGAAGTGGCCGGCCTGGCTGAGCGCGGCGGCGAAGTCGACGGCACCGAAGATCAGCATGCGGGGGCGGGACGCGTGGACGTGGACGAGGACGGTCAGCGGCTCGGGGCAGCCGTCCCCGTTCCCGCCGACCGTGACACGGGTGGTACGCCCGGCCCGCAGCAGCGCCCGGGCCTCCGCGGCCACCAGCTCGTCCGTCGGCCCGCCGTCCAGGGTGCCGTACGTGACGCTGCCGCCGGCGACGACGCTCAGGGCGGAGCCGATGAGGCCGCGGGGGCCGGCCACCACCTGGGCCACGGCGGTGGGACGGCCCTGGGCGACGTCGGCGAGGGCGGCGGCGAGGTGCGGCTGCACCGCGGGATCGATGCACTGGACGAGGACGTCGAGGTCACCGCCGCAGGTCAGTCCTACGGCGAAGGCGTCGTCGTCGGAGTACCCGAACCGGACGCGGTGCGGGGCTCCCCGGTCGCTCAGCACCTGTCGGCACAGTTCGTAGACCGCTCCCTCGACGCATCCGCCGGAGATGCTGCCGACCGCGTTGCCGTCCTCGTCCACCGCGACCGACGTGCCGACCGGCAGCGGTGCACTGCCGGTGACGTCGACGACAGTGGCCAGGGCGAAAGGGCGTGCCTCGCGGCACCAACCGTGCAGTGTGTCCGCGATGTTCAGCATGAACGGGTCCTTCGTACAAGGGCTGAGGGGCCGCCACCGCGCCGCGGGGGAGCGTCATCACGCGGTGGCGGCCCGGGTACTCGGGTCAGAGCAACGCCTCGGCGGTGATGGGCAGTTCACGGACCCGGCGGCCGGTGGCGTTGAAGACCGCGTTGCCGATCGCGGCCGCCACACCCACCTGGACGACCTCGCCGAGCCCCTTCACCCCCAGCGCGTTGCCCGCGTTGTCCTCGCCGTCCAGGTAGATCGCCCGGACCTCGGGGACATCGGCGTTCACGGGCACGAGGTAGTCGGCGAGGTTGGCGTTGACGATCCGCCCGTCACGGTGGTCGGTGACCGTGTGCTCCAGCAGCGCCGTGCCGATGCCGCCCACGATGCCGCCGATCGCCTGGCTCTCGGCGAGCTTGGGGCTGATGATGCGGCCCGCGTCGTACACCCCGAGCATCCGCCGCACCCGCACCAGCCCCAGGGTGGCGTCGACGGCTACCTCGGCGAAGGTGGCGTTGTAGGCGTTGTAGGACTCCCGTTGGGGAGTCGGCGGACCGGCGTAGTCACCGCGTGCTTCCAGGTGGGAGCGGTCGTGGCGGGCGAGCAGACTGCGGTACGTCTCACCGCGCGCCGGGTTGCCCCGCACGTGCAGCCGTCCATTGCGCACGACGACCTCGTCGGCCGGCACTCCGTGCAGCGGCGACTCTTCGTCCTCGACGGCCAGTTCGATCGCCTGACGCCGCACCCGGTCGCAGGCGTCGACGACGGCGGATCCGACGCTGGCCATGGTCGACGAGCCGCCGTGCGGGCCGGTCTGCGGATACAGGGAGTCGCCGAGCCGGAAGGTCACCGTACGCATGGTCAGACCGAGCGCGTCGGCGGCCACCTGCGTCTGGGAGGTGTAGGTGCCCGGCCCCATGTCAGTGGTGGCCGCCTCGACCACAGCCGTGCCGTCGGCATGGAGGCGGGCCCGGGCCTGCGCGGGGAAACGCCCCGGATCGTAGACGCCGGCCGCCATCCCCAGGCCGATCAGCCAGTCTCCGTCACGGGTCGCACGGGGCCTGGGGTTACGGCGATCCCAGCCGAACTCCCGGGCACCGACCGTGTAGCACTCACGCAGCCGCCGGGTGGAGAACGGCAGGTTCTTCGCCTCGTCCTCGGACGGCTCGTTGCGCCGGCGCAACTCGATCGGGTCCACGCCGAGCCTGTGGGCCAGCTCGTCCATCGCCGACTCGATGACGAACGACGCCGACGCGAAGCCGGGGCCGCGCATCCAGATCGGGGTGTTCACATCCAGCGGCACCTGCCGGTACGTCTGGCTGACGTGGGGCATGCTGTAGAGCATCTGCCCGGGCGCCATGACCCCCTCGGTGAACGTCTCGTACGACGAGGTCTCCGCGTCGATCTCGTGGGTCGCGGCGGTCAGCCGGCCGCGCCGGTCGCTGCCCAGTCGCAGCCGGTACGCGTAGGAGGGCCGGAAACCGGTGCCGAAGTACATCTGCCGACGGCCGAGCACGAGCTTGACCGGGCGCTTCGTCTCCCGCGCGGCCACAGCGGCGACGATCGTGTGCGGCCAGCAGCGCAGCCCGCTGCCGAAGCCGCCCCCGACGAAGGGGGAGACGACCCGCACGGCGTCCGCGGGCAGGTCGAACACGGCGGCGATCTCGTCGCGGGTGCCCATCACCCACTGGGTCTTGTCCCAGACGGTGAGCCTGTCGCCGTCCCAGCGGGCGATCGTGGCGTGTGGCTCCATCGGGTTGTGGTGGTTGCGCGCCAACTGATACGTCAGGTCCAGGCGTACGGCCGCGTCGCGCAACCCGGCGTCCGCGTCACCGCGCGCGTAGGCCGTTGGTTTGCCCGGCTCGGCCTCGTGCAGGTCGGTCGAGGGCTTTTCGGCGTCGTACTCGACCTTGACCAGGCCGGCGCCGTGCTGTGCGGCCTCCAGAGTGGTGGCGACGACGACGGCGACCGGCTGGCCGTGGAAGAGCACCCGGTCGTCCTGGAACACCCGCAGCCTGCGCCCGGGCGGGTTGTTCGAGCCGGAGTTGTCGCGGTACGGCAGTTCCGGCGCGTTGCGGTGGCTGATCACCCGCAGGACGCCAGGGTGCTTTTCGGCGTCGCGGGTGTCGATGGAGGTGATGCGGCCGCGGGCGATGCTCGCGTCGACGATGACGGCGTGCACCGCTCCGTCGATGTCGTGCTCGGCGGCGTACAGCGCCTTGCCGGTGACCTTGAGCCGGCCGTCCACCCTCGACAGCGGCGCACCGACGGCGGCCTGTGGCTGAGGACTCACTTCATACCTCCTACGGTACGCAGCCGGCGTTCCACGGTCCGGTTCAGAAGCTCGACCTTGAACCGGTTGTGCTGCAGGGGACGGGCTCCGTCGGACGCGTGCCGGGCGGCCTCGGCCCACAGGCGGTCCGAGGGGCGCTCGCCGATGAGGGCCTGCTCGACGGCGGGCAGCTTCCAGGGCACGGTGCCCACACCGCCGGCGGCAACCTTGGCCTCGCGGATCACCCCGCCGCGCACATGCAGCGCGACGGCCGCCGACGTCAGGGCGAACTCGTAGGACTGGCGGTCGCGCACCTTCAGGTAGCCGGACCTCAGCGGGCGCGGCAGCGCCGGAATCTCCACCGCGGTAATCAACTCACCCTGCTTCAGGGCGTGTTCGCGGTTCGGGGTGTCGCCGGGCCTGAGGAGGAAGTCCGCGAAGGGGACACGGCGTTCCCCGTCCGGGCCCAGCAGGTGGACGGTCGCCTCCAGCGCCGCGAAGGCCACGGCGACGTCGGAGGGATGGGTGGCCACGCAGGCGTCGGAGGTGCCGAGGACGGCGTGGGTGCGGTTGTGGCCGTGCAGTGCGGCGCAACCCGAGCCGGGTTCGCGCTTGTTGCAGTCGGCGGTCACGTCCCGGAAGTAGGTGCACCGGGTGCGCTGCATGATGTTGCCGCCGATGGTCGCCATGTTCCGCAGCTGGGCCGACGCGCTCAGCTCCAGGGCCTCGGAGATGACGGGGTACAGCGAGCGCACCTTGGGATGGGCGGCGGCCTCGGCCATGCGCACCAGGGCACCGATGCGCAGCCCGCCCCGCTCGGTGACCCTGACGTCACGCAGCGGCAGGCCGGCGATGTCGACCAGGGCCTCGGGACGCTCGACGGTCTCGCGCATCAGGTCGACGAGGGTGGTGCCGCCGGCGATGTAACGCCCGCCGCGGCGCCCCGCGTCGAGGGCCTCACGGGTGCTCGCGGCCTTCGTGAAGGAGAAGGGGTGCATCGGTCCTCACTTCCGGCCGGCGGTCTGCTCGACCGCCCGCACGATCTTGACGTAGCAGCCGCAGCGGCAGATGTTGCCGCTCATCCACTCCCGGATCTCCTCCGGCGAACCGGTGTGGCCCTCCTTGATGCAGCCCACCCCGGACATGATCTGGCCGGGCGTGCAGTAGCCGCACTGAAAGGCGTCCTGGTCGACGAACGCCTGCTGCAGCGGGTGCAGTTCGTCGCCATCGGCCAGACCCTCGATCGTGGTGACCTCGGCGTCCTCCAGCCGCACCGCCAACGTCAGACACGAGTTCACTCGCTGCCCGTCGACCAGCACCGTGCACGCCCCGCAGGCCCCGGCGTTGCAGCCCTTCTTGGAGCCGGTCAGCTGGAAGTGCTCGCGCAGCAGATCCAGCAGCGACGTGCGGTTGTCCACCGTCACGGTTCGCCGGGTGCCGTTCACCGTCAGGGACACACGGCTGGAGGGCGACGTGTCGGCGGCGGCCGCCTCCTCCGGGCCGAGAAGACGCGTCCCCCCGATCACACCGCCTGCGACGACGGAACCGCCGACCACGCCAGTGGCGGCGATGAAGGTGCGCCGACTGGGGGCCGGCGAGGACTCACCGGCTCCGGCGGGGGACGGAACGGCAGACTCGGGGACTTCAGTGGACATGCATCAGCCTTCGCATCGCGGACGGATCATGCCGCGCACAGCGGCACGGCAGGAGGCGGGACCGTCGTCGCCGCAGGACCTGGACGACCGTGCAGATCACCGTCGCGGCCGGTCATGCCCGGCAGTCTGGCACCGCCGGTGAGGCCCTGGCAGGGAGAGTTTTCTCCCCCGATCCTTTTCTCCCCCCAAGGCCGAGCCGTGGTGACGTCGTGACGGCGGAGGCGGTGTCGGGCAAGCAGGACAGGGCCGGCATCCCCGCCCGGTCTGTCGTCCGAGGACCAGGAACCCGTCGGCTTCAGGCGAGGTCGGTGGCGGGTTCGGTCGCGTAGCGGCTCATCACGTCGATGTTGGCCTGTGGCGTCAGCGGACGGCCGCTGACCAGCACCTCCTGGAGTTCTCGGAAGTACTGCACGTACAGGTCGGGGGTGAATGTGCTGAGCATGACGGCGGGTTGGCCGGTCAGGTTGGCGAAGGTGTGCGGGGTACCGGGCGGCACCATCACGAGCGTGCCCGTGGTGGCGTCGTAGTCCTGGTCCCCGACGGTGAATCGCACGGTGCCGGAGAGGATGTAGAAGCCCTCGTCGTGTCGGCCGTGGCGGTGTTGCGGCGGTCCCTGGGTGTGCGGGGCGAGGACGGACTCGGTGATCGCGAGGCGGTGCCCGGTGTGGCTGCCGTCCTCCAGAACGCGCATGTGCGTGGTGCCCAGAACGATCGTCTCGCCGTCGCCGGGACCCACCACCGATACGGCCGGGTCGGTCTGCGGCTCGCTGGTCTTCGCTTCTTCGGTCATGCGCAGAGTGCACCGCCGGGGACCTGCCCGTGTCCAAGACCCATCCCGCGGTGCCGATACCTCGTGGGTATTGTTGCAGCGTGGAGCTACGGACCTTGCGCTACTTCGTGGCGGTCGCAGAGGAACTCCACTTCGGCCGGGCCGCCACCCGACTGCACATGAGTCAGCCGCCGCTGAGCCGGGCGATCAAGCAGTTGGAGACCGATGTCGGGGCCCGGCTGTTCGTCCGATCGTCCAGGGGGGTCACGCTCACTCCGGTGGGCACGGTTCTGCCCGCCGCGGCGCGGGCCCTGCTCGACCATGCCGATCGCGTCCGGGGACGCGTGAGCGCGGCGGCCGGCGTCACGACCCTCACCATCGGCATCCTGGGCGACGGCACCGACCCGGGAGTGGCCAGGCTGGCCGCCGCCTACCGCCGAAGCCACCCCGGCATCGACATCCGCATCCGCGACACCGATCTGACGGACCCGACCTGCAGGCTGCGCGCCGGACTGGTCGACGTCGCGCTGACTCGGTCGCCGTTCGACGAGACTGCCCTGGCGGTGCGTGCACTGCGGACCGATCCGGTCGGCGTGGTCCTGCGCGCCGACGATCCGCTGGCCCGCCGCGACGGTCTGCGGCTGGCCGAGCTGAGCGACCGCCGCTGGTTCCAGTTCCCGCGGGACACCGACCACTTCTTCCTTCCGGGCATCGCCATGTCGTCCTGGGTCACACGCACCCCGGATGTCCGGGATCAACTGGGCTTGTCCACCGGGCAGATGGGTCTGGTCCTGTTCGGTCTGTCCGTGGGTTCCATGATCGGCATACTGTGCTCCGGCCGTTTCGTATCCCGGTTCGGCACCCGGCCGGTGATCACACTCGGCACCCTCCTGATCATCGCGGGCACGGTCGTCATCGGTGTGGGCAGCACCGTGCCGTCGGCGCCCCTGGTCACCGCAGGACTGTGCCTGTTCGGAGCGGGCATGGGCGGGGGAGAAGTGGCGGTCAATGTGGACGGCGCCGATGTGGAGCGCATCACCGGGACCGCAGTGCTGCCCACGCTGCACGGCTGCTTCAGTCTGGGCACGGTCATCGGGGGTTCGGCCGGAATGGCGGCCACTGCCGCCGCATTCCCCGCCCACTGGCATCTGACTGTGGTCGCCCTGGTCGCCACAGGAATTCTGGTCCACGCCCTGCGTGCCGTTCCCGCCGGTATCGGCATCAGCGCCGCACCGTCGACGCCCGGGCCGGGGCCCAAGCCGCAGGTGTGGAAGGACCGGAAGCTGCTGCTGATCGGCGCCATCGTGCTGGCCATGGCGCTGGCCGAGGGCGCCGCAAACGACTGGCTGCCGCTGCTCATGGTCGACGGCCACGGCCTTGACGCCGCGATGGGCTCGCTCGTCTACGTGGGGTTCGCTGCGGCGATGACCCTGGGACGCTTCAGCGGCACGTTTCTCCTCAGTCGATTCGGGCGGGCCGCTGTCGTGCGCGCGAGCGCCGTATCCGGGGCCGTCGGACTCCTCCTGGTCATCGTCTCCGACAACGCCGTCGTAGCGGCAACAGCAGTACTCTTCTGGGGGCTTGGGGCCTCCCTCGGTTTCCCTGTGGCCCTGTCGGCGGCGGGCGACTCAGGTCCCGACCAGACCGCCCGTGTCTCTCTGGTCGCCATCATCGGCTACGTCGCCTTCCTCGTGGGGCCGCCCGCCCTCGGGTTCCTGGGCGACCACTACGGGCTGCGCTCCGCGATGGTGGTGGTTCTGGTGTTCGTCGCCACCGCCATCCTCATCGCTCCCGCCGCCGACACTCGTGACCGCACCACCGCCACCCCTGACCGCACCACCGCCACCTCTGACCGCACCACCGCCACGGTGGACGCGTCCCAGTGCACGCATCCCAGCCCGAATCCCGCAGGACACCACCAAGGAGACCGCTCATGAGCCCGCAGGAAGCGTCCGGCACGATCGGCGTCCTCCTTCCCCGCGACATCCCCCAGGCCGACGTCATCGCCTTCGCGCAGGAAGCAGACGCCTACGGTTTTGACGAACTGTGGGTCGTCGAAGACCTCGGTTACCGCGGAGGGCTTGTCCAGGCCGCCACGGTGCTGGCCTGCACGCGCCGGATCCGCGTCGGAGTCGGGCTTCTGCCCGCCGGGGCCCGCAACGTCGCCTTCGCCGCGATGGAAGTGGCCACTCTCGCCCAGCTCCACCCGGGCCGCCTCGACATCGCGGTCGGACACGGCATGCCCGACTGGATGCGCAGCGTCGGATGCTGGCCTGCCAGCCCCCTGACGCTGCTGGGCGAGTACATCCACACGCTCAAGACGCTGCTGGAGGGCAGGCCGGCCGATACGGACGGCCGTTACATCCGGCTCGACGGACTGCGCCTGGACCCGTCGGTGCTGCCCGAGCACGTCCCGGACATCTTCGCCGGCGTTCGCGGCCCCAAGTCGCTCGCTCTCGCCGGTGAAGTGGCTGACGGAACCCTGCTCGCCGAGCCGGTATCACCCGAGTACGTCCGCCAGGCCCTCACCAGCATCAACCCGCGGCGCCCGCACCGGCTCGCCGCCTACAACATCACCGTCGTCGACGACGCCCCGCACGCCGCCCTCTCCGCCGCACGGCCCGCCCTGCAACCCCTGGGCGATCCCGACTGGGCACCCCACATCATCCCCCTCGGCTTCCATGACGAGCTCGCCGCGCTGCGCCGCGCGAGCAAGAGCGTGCAGGAGTTCGCTCAGGCGATACCCGAGGAGTGGGCGGACCGGCTGGCCCTGACGGGCACTCCCGACCAGGTCCGTGCCCGCGTGCAAGACCTCTTCGAGTCAGGCGTCACGACCGCCGTCCTCAGCCCGGTCGGGCCCGACTACCGGTCCGCGCTCGCCGGTCTGGCCAAGGTCCTCTGAGATCTGCGGGCGAGTACGCCGGACCGGTGTCACACGAGGTCCGGGCCGAGCGGGAGGAGCTGGTGATCGTCCCTGGCGATCAAGCGGACCGTGTCCCTGCTCGTCGAGCCCGCCGGGGCCTTGCCGACTGGACAAGCGGCACCGCCACGGCCATACGTCCACCTGCGCTGAGCGACGCTCTCTCCGGCGCCGCGGACAAGGTCAGGTGTCGGTCCCGCCGTTCGCGCGGCGGCCTGCGGGATGAGGGCCGTGCCAGTCCAGGCACAGGACGGTGGCGTCGTCTTCCGGGTGGCCGTTGCAGGCATCGGTGACTGTGGTGGCCAGATGGCGCGCGACCTCGCGCGGGTGCTCGGCGGCGGTGTCACGGATCAGGCCGGGGAGATCGACTTTCTGCGCTTGGCGTTCTTGCATGCCGTCGGTGTAGAGCACGAGGCGGTCACCGGGGCGCAGGTCGAGGTCCTGCACCTTGTAGGGGCCCTTGTGCGCGGCGACGCCGAAGGGCAGGTTCACGGCGAGGTGCAGTTCGTCGACCGTGCCGTCGCGCAGCCGTAGGGGCCAGGGATGGCCCGCGTTGACGAGCTGGGCGGCGGTCCCGTCCAGGGCGATACGCAGCAGCTGGCCGGTGGCGAAGGTCCGTCTGCCGTGGTCCATGAGGGCCTGGTGGGTCCGGCGGGCCTGTTCGGCGAGGTCGGTCCCGGCGCGGCGGGCGCCGCGGGAGGCATTGACCAGGAGGGTGGCCATGAGGGCGGCGTCGACGTCGTGACCCATGGCGTCGGTGATGGAAAGGTGCAGGGTGTCGTGGTCGATGGCGTAGTCGTAGGTGTCACCGGCGATGTCGGCGGCCGGGACGAGGGCGCCGGCGAGGGCGAACTCGGCGGCCTCGCACGCAGGGGCCGACGGCAGGAGCTGGCGCTGGATCTCCGCGGCCAGGCTGACCGAGGTGGTGCGGTTGCCCCAGTGGTAGAGGTCGGTGAACCGGCGGTCGGTGACGATGATGTACGCCAGCGCGTGCGCGGCCTCTTCCACTTGCTCCAGCACGTCCTGTGTGACCTGGGGAAGGAGCAGCTCCAGGACACCGACGGCGTCGCCGCGGTTGGTGACGGGGGCAAACACCCGCTGCCCGCGCTCGCCCTCCGGAGCCTGCACCAGTTCCTGGGCGCGCAGGACCTCGTCGTAGACGCTGTCGTCGAAGGGAACCTGTTCGGCGCGGCGCTCCTGTCGCGTAGCCGCCTCCTCGCTGACCCGTAGCAGGCGCTGGCCGACGACGTCGACGCACAGGAACGAGACGTGCCGCGCGCCGAACCGGTCGCGCAGGTTGCGTGCCACGACATCGAGGGAGGCCACCGGTGCGGCGTCCTCCGCCGTTGCCAGAACTTCGGCCAGTCCGATCCGATCGCGTGCCACGTCAGCCTCCTTCTGGGTTGCCAACTCGTTTTCCCGCCGAGGCGACAGGCACAGCACGGCTGTGACACATGCCTCTGACCGAGTCCTGGAGGCCTGATGTGAAGATTCGGGGGTAAGCGGGTCGCAGCACGTTCGGGTACAGGGGGTGGGCCGGCATGGAGCAGGCGGCGGGCGGTGAGGTAGGGCAGGCTCTGGTGGAGAAACCCGTCTCGGTGTCAGGGGCGTTCGAGGGCAGCGAGGACATCGCCGTCGCCCGCGATCTGGCCCGCAGCTTCCTCGCCGATGTCCAGGCCGTACATGGGCTGCCGGTGTCCCGGCGCGCGATGGGCATGGTGCAGCTCGTGGTCAGCGAGCTGGTGACCAACGCCCGCAAGTACGCCCCCGGGCCGTGCCTGCTGACGCTGGAAGTCCACGGCGGCGCGGTGGAGGTGACCGTGTGGGACAGCAACCCGACGCCGCCGGCGATCCTCCCGCCCGACCCGACGCGGATCGGCCAGCACGGGCTGGAGATCGTCATGGCGGTCGGCCAGAGCTTCGCAGTCCACCGCGAACCCGTGGGCAAACGGATCACCACGGCCATCGCCCTGGCCGACGATCCGGGCGGGGACGTCACCGGCCGACGAGTTGAACCGGGGCGGTCGCCGGATCGTCGATGAAGGCCTCGATGCGCTGACCTACGTGGTACGCGGTCCTTGCCCGACCACGCGACTCTGACGGTTGATCATCAGTGCAGGTCAGGGGCCTGGCTCAGCACAATGAGGGCTCGAAGGAGGGGGCCGTCCGGGCCGGACCCGTGGGAATCGGCCCGGACGGTGTCGGTCGGCAGCGGTCGGTCAGACGCGGGTCCACTTCTGATTGGCTGCGCCGCCGCAGGTCCAGATCTGGACCTTGGTGCCGTTGGCGGTCGCGCCGCCATTGACGTCGAGGCACTTACCTGAGCCGACGGCCGTGATGGTGCCGTCGGTATTGAGGCGGAACTGCTGGTTGGACTGGCCGTTGCAGTCCCAGATGTTCACGGCGGTGCCGTTGGCGGTGGCGCCGCCGACGACGTCCAGGCACTTGGCGCCGCCGTAGACCCGCAGCTCGCCCGCGCTGGTGCTGGTGAATCGCTGGTTGGCGGTGCCGTTGCAGTCCCAGATCGCGGCGAGCGTACCGTTGGCCTGGGAGCCGCCGGTGATGTCCAGACAGCGGCCGGAGCCTTGACCCTTCAGCGAGTAGGTGCTGCTGCCGGGCGGCGTCCCGCCGGAGACCACGTACATCGCGGCCCCGTGGGCGGGGACGGAGGCACTGATGGAGCCGCTGGTCGTACTGGTGGTGTGCGCCCACAGGTCGCGTACCGAGTAACTGGACGCCGAGCCGAGGCCGATCTGCTGAGCGGACGTAGAAACGGTCGCCGTGCCGCTGCCGCGGTTGAGGAGCACCACTGCGACGGAGCCGCCCGCCATCGGCTTGGTCCACACCTCGGTGTTGCCGTTGTCGACGAGGCGGTTGCCCTGCCGGCCGCCCCAGTCCTGGTTGACCCCGATGACCTCGGTGTTGGTCAGGATCGACTTGGTGGCGGCGCTCATGGTCCGCAGGTCGTTGCCCGCGATCAAAGGCGCGTTCAGCAGCGCCCAGAGGCTGAAGTGGGCTCGGGACTCGGTGTCGGACAGGCCGTTCCCGACCTCCAGCATGTCCGGGTCGTTCCAGGCACCGGGGCGGGAGAAGCCCGCCCAGCCGGGCTGGGCGTCCAGGATGCCCATCACGGAGTTCCAGTTGGCCTGGATGTCGCCCGTGTTGCGCCAGGAGTTGCCGGTGGCGGGGCCCCAGGTGCCGACCTGGTCCTGGCCCCAGTTGCAGAGGGCGAAGAGGATGGGGCGGCCTGTCCTGGCGAGAGCGTCGCGCATGGCGGTGTAGCGTTCCTGGCCGCTGCGGCCCTGGTGGTCACCGCAGTTGTCGTACTTGAGATAGTCGATGCCCCAGGATGCCCACAGGTTGGCGTCCCGCTGCTCGTTGCCGAGGCTGGCGGGGTAACCGGCGCAGGTGGTCAGGCCGGCCGACGAGTAGATGCCGAGCTTCAGCCCCTTGCCGTGAACATAGTCGGCGACTGCCTTCATGCCGTTGGGGAACTTGACCGGGTCCGGGACCAGGTTGCCACCGGCGTCACGGTTCCGCGTCGACCAGCAGTCGTCGATGTTGACGTACTGGTAGCCGGCCGCGGCCATGCCGCTGGAGACCATCGCGTCGGCGGTCTCCCGGATCAAACGGTCACTCACGTTGCAGCCGAAGCTGTTCCAGTCGTTCCAGCCCAACTGCGGGGTACGGGCAAGGCCGTTGTCGAGGGCCTGAGCCTGGGGGGCGGGTAAGAGGGCGACAGGTACCGCGGCGGCCACCAGGGCCGCCG
>NZ_MUKA01000282.1 GCF_002150735.1 Streptomyces africanus | reverse complement strand
CACCAGGGCCGGCCCTGGTGGCGGGTGATGTGCCTGACCGGCGTCGACTACTTCTCCACCCTCGGCTACCAGCCGGGCATCGCGGCGCTCGCCGCCGGACTGCTGTCGCCGGTCGCGACGATCGTGCTGGTGATCGTCACCCTGGCGGGCGCCCTGCCGGTCTACCGCCGGGTGGCCGAGGAGAGCCCGCACGGCGAGGGCTCGATCGCGATGCTGGAGCGGCTGCTCTCCTTCTGGCAGGGCAAGCTGTTCGTGCTGACCCTGCTGGGCTTCGCCGCCACCGACTTCCTGATCACCATCACCCTGTCGGCCGCCGACGCCTCCACCCACCTCGTGGAGAACCCGCACCTGACCGGCGTCCTGCACGACCAGCAGATGCTGATCACGCTCGTCCTCGTGGCGCTGCTCGGCGCGGTGTTCCTCAAGGGCTTCCTGGAGGCGATCGGCGTTGCGGTCGCCCTGGTGGGCGCCTACCTGGCGCTCAACGTGGTCGTGGTGGTCGCCGGCGTCTACCACGTGGTCACCGCCGGCCATGTGGTCACCGACTGGGCCGGCGCCCTCACCACCCAGCACGGCAATGTCCTCGTCATGGTCGGCGTGGCCCTGCTCGTCTTCCCGAAGCTGGCGCTCGGCCTCTCCGGGTTCGAGACCGGCGTGGCCGTGATGCCGCACGTCAAGGGCGACCCGGACGACACGGAGGAACGGCCGGCCGGCCGCATCCGCGACACGAAGAAGCTGCTCACCACGGCCGCCCTCGTCATGAGCGGCTTCCTGATCACCACCAGTTTCATCACCACCCTCCTCATCCCCGAGAAGGAGTTCGAGCCGGGCGGCCAGGCCAACGGGCGCGCACTGGCCTATCTGGCGCACGACTACCTGGGCAACACCTTCGGCACCGTCTACGACGCCTCGACGATCGCCATCCTGTGGTTCGCCGGCGCCTCCGCGATGGCCGGCCTGCTCAATCTGATGCCGCGCTACCTCCCCCGCTACGGCATGGCCCCGCACTGGGCCAGGGCCGTCCGCCCCATGGTCATCGTCTTCACACTGATCGCCTTCCTCGTCACCTGGATCTTCGACGCGGACGTCAACGCGCAGGGCGGCGCCTACGCAACCGGTGTGCTGGTCCTGATCAGCTCCGCCGCGATCGCCGTGACCATCGCCGCCCGCAAGGCCCGGCAGCGGAACTGGACCGTCGCCTTCGCGGTCATCTCCGCGGTGTTCCTCTACACGACCGTCGCCAACGTCATCGAGCGCCCGGACGGCGTGAAGATCGGCGCCTGCTTCATCGCCGGCATCATCCTGGTCTCCCTGCTGTCCCGGCTGGCCCGGTCGTTCGAGCTCCGCGTGACCGGCGTGACGCTGGACGACATGGCGGCCCGCTTCATCCGGGACATGGCCAGCCGCCGGATGCGGTTCATCGCCAACGAGCCCGACCGGCGCGACATCGCGGAGTACCGCGACAAGATCGAGCAGATCCGGTACGACAACGACGTACCCGGGCAGGAGGACTTCGTCTTCGTCGAGGTGACGGTCACCGACCCGTCCGAGTTCGAGGCGGGCCTGACCGTGCGCGGCGAGGTGCTCCACGACCGCTACCGCGTCCTGACCCTGGAGTCCTCCTCCGTCCCCAACGCCCTGGCCGCGCTCCTGCTGTACGCCCGCGACCTGACCGGCCGCACCCCGCACATCTACTTCGAGTGGACCGAAGGGGGCCCCTTCGCCAACCTCCTGCGCTTCTTCCTCTTCGGCCAGGGCGAGGTCGCCCCGGTGACCCGCGAGGTCCTGCGCGAGGCGGAACCGGACCGCAAGCGGCGGCCGAAGGTACACGTGGGCTGAGTCAGCCCTTGGGTCTGCGCCGGCCGAAGCCACGGCGGGGCGGACGCACCACGATCTGCCCGTAGTTGATCTCGCCGGTGATCCGCACACGCAGCACGACCGGGGCTTCGGCCGCCCCACGTGCCTTGATCTGGGAGTAGTTCGTCACCAGCCCGCCGGTGTCCACCACGACCCCCGGCCGGGTCAGCAGCTTCAGGGAGCAGGCCCGCATGTCCAGGTCGATGTCCAGCCTGTCCTCGGTGATCACCGCGTCGGTGAAGTCGAGCGTCACCTCGCCCCACGCCGACCGGATCTCCAGCCGCCGCGGCACCACCCAGCCGTCACCGCGCCGGGTCGAGGACCCCTCCTGCTCGATCCGGACGACCTCCTGCGCCTCGACGCCGGTCCCGCCCGATCCGTCGGGCAGATCCGCGGTCAGCACGGCGAGCTCGCCCACCGTACGGGCGGACAGCGCGGCCTCCAGGCGCTCGTCGAGCTCCTCCAAGGTCAGCCGGCCGTCACCCGCGGCGACGCGCAGCACGTCCACCACCCGGTCCCGATCCGCATGCGAGGCCCTCACCTCGGGCGATCCACCGGTACGCGAGAGGTCCCCCGCCATCACATCACCCCGATCTCCCCGGGCACGGCATCCGGCCCGCCCATTCGACGACTAACGCTATATCGCGTTATACCCAACGGCCAACCCCGCATCCGCCGTTCCCGCCGCGCGCCCTATCGTGACCGGCATGCAGTCCTACACGATCGGCCAGGCAGCACGACTGCTCGGCGTGAGCCCGGACACCGCCCGGCGCTGGGCGGACGCGGGCCGCATCACCACCCACCGCGACGAGGCCGGGCGGCGGCTCGTCGACGGACGGGACCTGGCCGCGTTCTCCGTCGAACTCGCCAAGTCCGGCACCGCCGAGGAGGACACCCCGTACACCTCGGCCCGCAACGCCTTCCCCGGCATCGTCACCGCGATCAAGCTCGGTGACGTCGCCGCCCAGGTGGAGATCCAGGCCGGCCCGCACCGCCTCGTCTCCCTGCTCACCCGCGAGGCCGTCGAGGAACTGGGCCTGGAGGTCGGCATGGAGGCGACGGCCCGCGTGAAGTCGACGAACGTCCATATCGACCGGGTCTGAGGCCGTAGAAACGCACATACACACCCCCTGGCCCGCTCGCCCTGGCTCATGCGAAGCCACAGCACACTTTCCCCTCGCAGATGCGCCAGTATGATCGGCGTATCGGAGGAGCCCTGCGGGTTCCTCCCCCGCACACCGAGGGAGTGGCCCCCAGATGACCCGTTCCGCACACCGGCCACGCCGGACCCTCCAGGTCGCCGGTGCGTCCGCAGCCGCACTGCTGACGCTGAGCGCCTGCTCCTCGTCCGGCACGGGCTCGGACAAAGGCTCCTCCCCGGCGAAACCCTCCGGCACGGTCACCGTCTTCGCCGCCGCCTCACTGAAGGAGAGCTTCGAGGCCCTGGGCAAGACGTTCGAGAAGCAGCACCCCGGCACGAAGGTCACCTTCAACTTCGGCGGCAGCGACACCCTCGCCGCCAGCATCACCAGCGGCGCCCCGGCCGATGTCTTCGCCGCCGCCAGCCCCAAGACCATGGCGACCGTGACGGACCAGCAGGACGCAGCGGGCACGCCGGTCACCTTCGTCCGCAACCGGCTGGAGATCGCCACGCCGCCCGGCAACCCCGACCACATCTCCTCCCTGAAGGACCTCACCAAGCCGGGCCTGAAGGTCGTCCTGTGCGACAAGACCGTGCCGTGCGGTGCCGCCGCCCAGAAGGCCCTGGACGCTGGCGGCCTGACGCTCACTCCCGTCTCGTACGAACAGGACGTCAAGAGCGCCCTGACGAAGGTCGAGCTGAAGGAGGCCGACGCCGCCGTCGTCTACCGGACCGACGTGCGGGCGGCGGGTGACAAGGTGGCGGGCGTGGACTTCCCCGAGTCGGCCCAGGCCGTCAACGACTATCCGATCGCCCTGCTCGAGAACGCCCCCAACCCCAAGGCGGCGAAGGCTTTCGTCGCACTGGTGCGGTCCACCGAGGGCCGGAAGGCACTGTCCGGGGCCGGGTTCCTCAAGCCGTGACCGATACACGGGAAAGCCGGCCCCGCCGCGATCGCCACCGCGGCAGGACCCGGTCGGTGCCGGTGCCCCTGCTGGTGCCCGCTCTGATCGGCCTGGCGTTCCTGCTCCTGCCCCTGATCGCCCTGCTCGTGCGGGCGCCCTGGCGCAGCCTCCCCGAGCAGCTGACGAGCGCCGAGGTGTGGGAGGCCCTCCGGCTGTCGCTCGTCTGCGCCACGGCGGCGACCGGCCTGAGCCTGGTCGTCGGCGTGCCCCTGGCCTGGCTGCTGGCCCGCACGCGGTTTCCCGGCCGGGGTCTCGTACGGGCCCTGGTGACGCTGCCGTTGGTGCTGCCGCCGGTGGTGGGCGGTGTGGCCCTGCTGCTCGCCTTCGGGCGCAATGGCGTCATCGGGCAGTGGCTGGACTCCTGGTTCGGGATCACCCTGCCGTTCACCACGACGGGTGTCGTCCTCGCCGAGACGTTCGTGGCGATGCCGTTCCTCGTCATCAGCGTGGAGGGCACCCTGCGGGCCGCCGACCCGCGCTACGAGGAGGCGGCCACGACCCTGGGCGCCTCCCGCTTCACCGCGTTCCGCCGGGTCACCCTGCCGCTGATCGCACCGGGCATCGCGGCCGGAGCCGTACTGGCCTGGGCCCGGGCCCTGGGCGAGTTCGGCGCGACGATCACCTTCGCGGGCAATTTCCCGGGCCGCACCCAGACCATGCCGCTGGCGGTCTACCTGGCCCTCCAGAACGACCCGGCTGCGGCGATCGCCCTCAGCCTGGTCCTGCTGGCGGTGTCCATCGCGGTCCTGGCGGCCCTGCGCGACCGCTGGATGACGGCCTCCTGACCCCTGGACGAACGCATATGACCGACCTCGACGACACCACGACCGGCGTCCTCGCCGAAGGCCTCGACGCCCGCCTCGTCGTGCAGCGCGGCACCTTCCGCCTCGACATCACGCTCACCGCCGCCCCGGGGGAGGTCGTGGCCCTGCTCGGCCCGAACGGCGCCGGCAAGACCACCGCCCTGCGCGCCCTGGCGGGGCTCACCCCTCTCACGTCGGGTCACCTGCGGCTGGACGGCACCCCGCTGGACGCCACGCCGCCCGAGTCCCGCCCGGTCGGTGTCGTCTTCCAGGACTACCTGCTCTTCCCGCATCTGACCGCCCTGGACAACGTCGCCTTCGGGCCGCGCTGCCGGGGCGCCGGCAAGGCCGAGGCCCGTGCCCAGGCCGCCGACTGGCTGGACCGGATGGGCCTGGCCGACCACGCCGGCGCCAAGCCCCGCCGCCTGTCGGGAGGCCAGGCCCAGCGCGTGGCCGTGGCCCGGGCCCTGGCCACCCGGCCCCGGCTGCTGCTCCTGGACGAACCCCTCGCCGCGCTCGACGCCCGCACCCGCCTGGAGGTGCGCGCCCAGCTCCGGCGCCATCTCGCCGAGTTCGAGGCCGTGGCCGTCCTCGTCACGCACGACCCGCTGGACGCCATGGTGCTGGCCGACCGCCTGGTCGTGATCGAGCACGGCCACGTCGTCCAGGAGGGCACGCCCTCCCACATCGCCCGCCACCCCCGCACGGACTACATCGCCCGGCTCGTCGGCCTCAACCTCTACCGGGGACGCGCCGAGGGCCACACCGTCCGGCTCGACGCGGGCCCGGCCATCACGACCACGGAAGAGCTCTCCGGCCCGGCCTTCGTGGCGTTCCCGCCCGGCGCCGTGACGCTGTACCGGGAACGCCCCAGCGGCTCCAGCGCCCGCAACCTGTGGCGCTGCGAGGTCGCCGGGCTGGAGACGCACGGCGACCAGATCCGCGCGGACCTCACCGGCGCACTCGCCCTGACCGCCGACCTCACCACGGTCGCCGCGGCCGAACTCGACCTGCATCCCGGCGCCCCGGTATGGGCGGCGGTCAAGGCGACGCAGACACACGCATACCCGGCATGAGGAACTCGGCGGGCTACCGTGCACCCATGAGCCTGAGCATCCGCAACCAGCTTCCCGGCACCGTCACCGCCGTCACGCCGGGCGAGGCCATGGCGACGGTCAGGATCCGCCTCACCGGCGGTCAGGCCCTCACCGCGGCGATCACCCGTGAGGCGGCCGACGACCTCGGTCTCACACCGGGCACCGCCGTGCGCGCCCTGGTGAAGTCGACGGAGGTATCGCTGGCCACCGCCCCCGTCGAGGGCCTCTCCATCCGCAACCGGCTCCCCGGGACGGTCACGGACATCACCACCGGCGACGCGATGGCGTCCGTGCGCGTCACCGTCGAGGGAGGCGAACTGACCGCCGCGATCACCAGGGACGCAGTGGACGACCTCGCCCTGTCGGCCGGAACCCCCGTCGTCGCCCTGATCAAGTCGACCGAGGTGTCCCTCGCCGCCGGATGACGGGAGGGGCCCCGCACCGCGGAGCCCCTCCCCTGCGACCGATCCGGCCGGTCAGTCCTGGTACGCGTCCAGCGGCGGGCAGGAGCAGACCAGGTTCCGGTCGCCGAAGGCCTGGTCGATGCGGCGCACCGGCGGCCAGTACTTGTCGGCGACCGAGACCCCGGCCGGGAAGACGGCCTCCTCACGGCTGTAGGCGTGCTCCCACTCCCCTGCGAGCGTCCCGGCGGTGTGCGGGGCGCCCCGCAGCGGGTTGTCGTCCGCGGGCCACACGCCGGAGCCGACCTTCTCGATCTCCGCACGGATGGCGATCATCGCCTCGCAGAACCGATCCAGCTCGGCCAGGTCCTCCGACTCGGTCGGCTCGATCATCAGCGTCCCGGCCACCGGGAACGACATCGTCGGCGCGTGGAAGCCGTAGTCGATCAGCCGCTTGGCCACATCGTCGACGCTCACCCCGGTCGCCTTGGTCAGCGGCCGCAGGTCGATGATGCACTCGTGCGCGACCAGCCCGCCGGGGCCGGTGTAGAGCACAGGGTAGTGCGGCTCCAGGCGCTTGGCGATGTAGTTGGCACTGAGCACCGCCACCTGCGTGGCCCGCTTCAGCCCCTCGCCGCCCATGAGCCGGACGTACGCCCAGGAGATCGGCAGGATGCCGGCGGAGCCCCACGGCGCCGCGGAGATGGGTCCGACCCCCGTCTCCGGGCCCGCCTCGGGCTGGAGCGGGTGGTTCGGCAGGTACGGCGCGAGGTGCTCCCGCACCGCCACCGGACCGACGCCGGGACCGCCGCCGCCGTGCGGGATGCAGAAGGTCTTGTGCAGGTTCAGGTGCGAGACGTCACCGCCGAAGTGCCCCGGCTTGGCGAGCCCCACGAGCGCGTTGAGGTTGGCCCCGTCGACGTAGACCTGACCGCCCGCCTCGTGCACCTGGCCGCAGATCTCGGAGACGTGCTCCTCGAACACGCCGTGCGTGGACGGGTACGTGATCATCAGCACCGCCAGCTCGTCGCGGTACTGCTCGATCTTGGCCCGCAGGTCCTCGACGTCGATCTCACCGTCGTCGGCGGTCTTCACGACGACGACCTTCATGCCCGCCATCACCGCGCTCGCGGCGTTGGTCCCGTGCGCGGACGACGGGATCAGGCACACGGTCCGCTGCTCGTCCCCGTTGGCCCGGTGATACCCGCGGACGGCGAGCAGACCGGCCAGCTCGCCCTGCGACCCGGCGTTCGGCTGGAGGGACACCTTGTCGTACCCGGTCACCTCGGCGAGACGGTCCTCCAGCTCCCGGATGAGCGTGAGGTAACCCCCGGCCTGCTCGGCGGGCGCGAAGGGGTGCAGCTGCCCGAACTCGGGCCAGGTGACCGGCTCCATCTCCGTGGTCGCGTTGAGCTTCATGGTGCAGGAGCCCAGCGGGATCATGCCCCGGTCGAGCGCGTAGTCGCGGTCGGCCAGCCGGCGCAGGTAGCGCAGCATGGCGGTCTCGGAGCGGTGCTGGTGGAAGACGGGGTGCGTCAGGTACTCGTCGGTCCGCCGCAGAGCGTCCGGAAGCCCGTCCGCCGTGGCCGCGTCCAGCGCCTCGATGACACCGTCGACCCCGAAGGCGGCCCATACGGCACGCAGCTGGATCCGCGTCGTGGTCTCGTCGCAGGCGATCGAGACGTGGTCGGCGTCGACGAGACGGAGGTTGACCCCGTTCTCCCGCGCGGCGGCCACGACATCGGCGGCCCGGCCCTCGACGCGCACGGTCAGCGTGTCGAAGTAGGACCCGTGCACGACCTCGACCCCGCCGTTCGCGAGGCCGGCGGCGAGCACCGTGGCGTACCGGTGGGTGCGCCGCGCGATGCCCTTGAGGCCCTCCGGCCCGTGGTAGACGGCGTACATGCCGGCCATGACGGCGAGCAGCACCTGGGCGGTGCAGATGTTGCTGGTGGCCTTCTCGCGGCGGATGTGCTGCTCACGCGTCTGGAGCGCCAGCCGGTAGGCCTTGTTCCCGTCGGCGTCCACGGACACGCCGACGAGCCGCCCGGGCAGGCTGCGCGCCATCTTGTCCTGGACCGCCATGTAACCGGCGTGCGGGCCGCCGAAGCCCATCGGCACACCGAAACGCTGCGTCGTCCCGACGGCGATGTCCGCGCCGAGCTCACCGGGCGACTTCAGCAGCGCCAGCGCGAGCAGATCGGCGGCGACGGTGACGAGCGCCCCGAGTTCGTGGGCCTGGTCGATGACCGGCTTGATGTCGCGTACGGCTCCGGAGGCGCCCGGGTACTGGATCAGCACGCCGTTGATCTCGCGTTCGGCGATCTCGGCGGGAATGCCCTCGCCGAGGTCGGCGACGACGACCTCGACGCCGGTCGGCTCGGCCCGGGTCCGGATCACGGCGATGGTCTGCGGCAGCGCGTCCGCGTCGACCAGGAAGAGGCCCTTCTTGTTCTTGCCGAGGCGCCGCGAGAGCGCCATGGCCTCGGCGGCCGCGGTGCCCTCGTCGAGCAGGGAGGCTCCGGAGGTGGGCAGTCCGGTGAGGTCGGCGACCATGGTCTGGAAGTTGAGCAGCGCCTCGAGCCGCCCCTGTGAGATCTCCGGCTGGTACGGCGTGTAGGCCGTGTACCAGGCCGGGTTCTCCATGACGTTGCGCATGATGACGGGCGGCGTGAAGGTGCCGTAGTACCCGAGCCCGATCATGGAGTCGAGGACCTGGTTGCGGTCGGCGAGGGAGCGCAGCTCGGCGATCACCTCGGCCTCGCTGCGGGCGCCCGGCAGGTCCAGCGCCTCGGCACTCTTGATCACGGCCGGGACGGCGGCGGCCGTGAGCTCGTCCAGCGAGCCGTAGCCGACCTGCGCGAGCATCTTGGCGCGGGCCTCGTGGTCGGGGCCGATGTGACGCTGCTCGAAGGGAACTGCCTCTTCGAGTTCGGAGAGCGGGATGCGATGGGCGGTCATTTGCGGAGGCCTCCTGGTCTGACACGACCTTCGAGGGGCACCACGGCACGGGTACCCGGACGGCCTCCCCCTCTGTCATCTCAACCTGAGAGCTTCACCGGATCGCCCGAAGGCCTCCGGTTTTCACCGTCGGTGAGAGCGGAAGCCGTCGACACCCGCCCTGCTTTCCAGAGTGACCTCGTCCGTGCGGTACGTGGGCCTGAGAGATTCCGGGGAGGATTTGCTCCTTCGGCGCCTCCGATGGTGTCTGGAGGACTCTCCCGCACGGGGTCAGCAGCCGCTGCCAGCCTACCAGCGCGGTCCACGCACGAACCTTCGAGTGGCCGCCTCTCCGATTGTGCCGTTTTGTAGTGCTTACGGATGAGTTGCGACCACGTGGAGGGCCCGTGCGAACCGATATCGATCCACGCCATCTGATCGGCCGCAAGGCGTTCGACCGCAACGGAACCAGGATCGGCACGATCGACGAGGTCTACCTCGACGACGCCACCGGCGAGCCGGAGTGGGCGGCCATACGGACGGGCCTGTTCAGCAGGGACGCTTTCGTCCCCCTCGAACCCAGTGAACTGATCGACGGCGCCCTCCACGTGCCCTTCGACCGCGCCCTGATCAAGGACGCCCCCGACTTCGGCGTGGGCCGCCACCTCTCCCCGGAACAAGAACTGCAGCTCTACCACCACTACGGCCTCGACGTCGCCGCACCTCCCCCGCTCCCCGACCACCACTTCGGCAAGCTGGCGGGCACGGACGAGACGGCCTGAAGCCCGGCAAGCCCTACGGGGCAGGGGACCGCATCCCCACAGCTCCGGCCCCGCCCTCCGGTCCACGGCTCTCCTTGTGTCTCGATAAAACCAGCGGCAACGGATCCGCCGGCTCCAGGTCCGGATCGCCGACCCGGAAGGTCCGCACCCGCCCGGGCTCGGAGCCGGGCGTCTCGAACCGCACCGTGACCCGCCCCAGACCGCTGCCCTGCACCCACCCGTGCCCGAACACGGCGTGCCGTACGTCATGCCCGGCGGCCCACCGTCGCTCGGCGAGCGCCGGCTGCTCCTCGGCCGGCGCCACGGCGTCCTCCTCGAGGGGGCCCTCTGCCTCCGTCCGTTCCCCCGCCGCCTGCGCGAAGAGATCCTCCTGCGTGTAGTCGGCGAGCCCGCTGACGCCCACCCCGAGCAGCCGCACACCGCCCGTGGTGTCGACCGAGTCGAGCAGCCGGGCCGCCGCCTCGCGGATCACCCCGGCATCGTCCGTCGGCCCGCGCAGCGTCTCCGACCGCGTGAGCGTCGAGAAGTCGTACCGCCGCACCTTCAGCACGATCGTCCGCCCGGACAGCCCGGCCCCGCGCAGCCGTCGCACGCACCGGTCGGCCAGTCGCTGCACCTCCAGGCCCACCCGCACCCGGTCGTGGATGTCCACGTCATAGGTGTCCTCGACCGACACCGACTTCGCCTCCCGCTCCGCCACGACAGGCCGGTCGTCCCGCGCCAGCGCCATGGCGTAGAGCCCCTGCCCATGCGACTTTCCCAGCAGCCGGACCATCTCGTCCTCGCCCGCCTCGACGATCTCCTCGATCGTGGTGATCCCGGCCCGCCGCAGGTGGTCGCCCGTCGCCGGCCCGACCCCCGGCAGTGTCCGCACCGACATCGGCCCGAGCATCGCCCGCTCGGTCCCCGGCTCGATCACCACCAGCCCGTCGGGCTTGGCCTGCTCCGAGGCGATCTTCGCGAGCATCTTGGAGGCGGCGAGCCCGACCGACCCCGTGAGCCCGGTGACGGCCCGTATGTCCGCGCGCAGCTGTGCCCCGACCAGCCGCGCCGACTGCTCGTCCCAGGCCGCTCCCCCGGCCTCCAGGTCCACGAACGCCTCGTCCAGGCTCAGCGGCTCCACCAACGGCGAGAGCGCCCGCAGCAGCTCCATCACCCGCTCGCTGATCGCCTTGTAGAACCCGAAGCGCGGCACGAGGTACGCGGCGTTGGGCGCGAGCCGCCGGGCCTGCCCCATCGGCATCGCCGAATGCACACCGAAGACCCTGGCCTCGTACGACGCCGTGGCCACGACGCCCCGCGGCCCGAGCCCGCCCACGACGACGGCCTTCCCACGCAGACTCGGCTTGGACGCCTGCTCCACCGAGGCGAAGAAGGCATCCATGTCGAGATGCAGGATCGTGGGCGCGGTTCTCACATCTCCGATGCTGCCCTACGCCACTGACAACGCCCCGGACAACCGCCCCGACGCCCCGGGGGAAACCGCTTGCAGCCCGGCGCGGAAACGTCCCGCCTTGGAATGACCTGGGGGCACCGCGCTGCCGGACGGCTCAGACGGCCCGGTTCCGCCGCCGCGCCAGCTCGTCCGCCGGGTTGGGCCCGACCAAGGTCTCGCCGGTGTCGATCCGCTCCCCGTGCAGCTGGGACAGCGCGCTCTCGACATCCCGCCACACCACGCCCACTGCGATCCCGAAGACGCCCTGCCCTCCTTGGAGCAGCGCGTGGACCTCGTCCGGCGAGGTGCACTCGTAGACCGTCGCTCCGTCACTCATCAGCGTCATCCGCTCAAGGTCACGGAAACCGCGTTCCCTGAGGTGCTGGACGGCCGTGCGGATGTTCTGGAGCGACACCCCGGTGTCGAGGAAGCGCTTGACGATCTTCAGGACGACGACGTCCCGGAAGCTGTACAGCCGCTGCGTCCCGGACCCGTAGGCGGGGCGCACACTCGGCTCGACGAGCCCGGTGCGGGCCCAGTAGTCCAGCTGCCGGTAGGTGATACCGGCGGCCGCGCAGGCCGTGGGGCCGCGATAGCCGATCTGCTCGGACGCCATGGACGTCGTCCCTCCGCTGCTCGGCACAGCCGTCGGTCGCTGCGGAACGTGATCAGCCACGTCGCCGGGCTGGGGACATGCCCCGCTCGGGCGGAGCCGTGAGCCCGGGGGAGGGTACGGACCGCTCGCCCTGAGACTGCGCTCGGGGCCACCCCCAGCCGTACCGTCGCCGCTGCTTCTCACGCCGACCTCCGTCCTTGACCTGCCTTCTCGACGGTAGGCAGTCACCCGGGGTGCGTCAACGATCGCCACACTCGCCACGCCGAGTGATAATCACCCTAAGAGTGGTTTCCCGTGCCCCACCGCGGGGAAAGGCTAGCCGAATGCCCCGATGCGGGCCGGGTGACGCTCGCAGCCACCTCCGGCACATGCGGGCATTTCGCCCGTCACACATACGGCGGGCGACCCTGCCGCGGACCACATCGTCCGCCGGGCCGCCCCACACACGCCTCACTGGCTTCTGGCACTCCCCGTCATCCGGCTCTCACCGGAATCCGGAGTTCACTGACTGCTGCTGCCGAAGTCCTCCGGGGAGATCTGGTCGAGGAACTCGCGGAACTTCTCCACCTCGTCCTCCTGCTCGTCCGGGATCGCGATACCGGCGTCGTCGAGCACCGTGTCACTGCCGTAGATCGGCGTTCCGGTGCGCAGGGCCAGCGCTATGGCGTCGGACGGGCGGGCGCTCACCTCGACGCCGCTGGCGAAGACCAGCTCCGCGTAGAAGACGCCCTCACGCAGGTCCGTGATGCGCACTTCCGTGAGCTCCTGGCCGACGGCCTCCAGCACGTCCTTGAACAGGTCGTGGGTCAGCGGCCGCGCCGGAGCCATGCCCTGCTGGGCGAAGGCGATCGCCGTCGCCTCCCCCGGTCCGATCCAAATGGGGAGGTAACGGTCGCCTCCCACTTCACGCAGCAGCACGATCGGTTGGTTGGAGGGCATTTCCACCCGGACACCTACGACATCGAGCTCGTTCACACAGCAACCCTAGGCCGTGCTCGGGATGTTTGGGTAGTCGGGCCGGGAACGGGCGCCTCTTCCGGTCGCCCACTACCGGTCGGCTCAGGGCAGCCGCACCCCGAGCGCCGTCTGCACCAACGCGGCGTGCAGCCTCACCGTGAGCCCCGCCAGCTCCTTGGTGCGGGCCTCCGCATGAGCCCTGGTCTGCGGGTTCCGGTGCCGCTTCAGCGGGGCCACCACCTGGTCCACGAGCCCGGCCTCGCGGTCGGCGGCCGCCTTCATCACCCGCAGGTGCCGCGGCTCGATCCCGAACCGCCCCAGCTCGGCGATCAGCGCGGCCACCGTGACCGCCTCAGCGTCGTACACCCCGTCCTCCAGGGGCGTGACGAGCCCGTACGACTCCCACTCCCCGAGTTCCTCCTCGCCGACGCCGGCGGCCGCGAGGAGCTCCTCACGCCCGATCCTGGCCGCTGTGGGCGCCTCGGGGGTCTCGGGCACGCTCTCGCCGTCGCGCTGGCGGCCCAGCGTCGGCAGCTGGACGGCCTCGCCTCGCTCCATGGCCTCCAGATGCTCGCGGATCACCTTCAGGGGCAGATAGTGGTCCCGCTGCATCCTCAGGACATGGCCGAGGCGCTCGACGTCATGGGCGCTGAACTTGCGATACCCCGACGGGGTCCGCTGTGGCTCGATGAGCCCCTCCGCCTCCAGGAAACGGATCTTGGAGATCGTGACCTCGGGGAACTCGTCGCGCAGCACGTTCAGCACCGTGCCGATGCTCATCAGCCTGTCCGTGGCGGCGGCGCCGTGTCCGGCACCGCCGCTCGGTGTTTGAAGCATGGACCTTCCCTGACGGACGGACCTTCGCAGGGGTTCCCCGGACGGACCGGTCAGTAGCCCCGCTGGCTGGCGTAGAAGACCAGCCGGTACTTGCCGATCTGCACCTCGTCGCCGTTGTTCAGGGCGACCTGGTCGATCCGCTCGCGGTTCACATACGTGCCGTTCAGGCTGCCCACGTCGGCCACCGTGAACGAGCCGTCCTGACCTCGGCGGAACTCCACATGGCGCCGGGAGACCGTCACGTCGTCCAGGAAGATGTCGCTCTGCGGATGACGCCCGGCCGTGGTCAGATCACCGTCCAGCAGGAAGCGGCTGCCCGAGTTCGGCCCGCGGCGCACGACCAGGAGCGCGGAACCCAGCGGCAGCGCGTCGACGGCCGCCTGCGCCTCGGGAGACAGCGTCGGCATCGGCGTCTGGCCGGTGGTCTCGCTGTCGTAGGCCTCGAGACCGGAAATGGAGATCGTGGAGGTCGTCTCGGACGGACGCTCCGCCGCAGCCCCCGCCCGCAGCGGCGCGCCGCAGTTGGAGCAGAATCGGCTGTTCTCCGCGTTGCGGTTACCGCACCTCGTACACACCAGGGCCGACATCGGATCCTCCTGCCGCGGCTGCCCACCAGGGGCATTGGACGCATACGGGTCGGAAAACCCTCCACCCGCACTTGAGGTTGACGGTTGCCCGAAACCTATGCCGCCGGACTGCGCAGGGTCAACCGACGGCGCGCCCTGACCTCCGGAAACGTCACCGCCCGGGCCACCGACCTGGTCCCGGAACAGCGGCCGCTGGCCTTCCGCGTCAGGCTGTGCGCGATGGCGAGCGGTCGCGTTGTCGCTGCTCTCTCGCGCGCTCTTGCCGAACAACTTCGCAAACAACTTCACGGGCGATTCCCCTTGACCGAAACAGACCCGCCCGTGGGGCAGGACGAACCCTGACTGAACACTCTGGCCGACCCGGACATCCTGACAACGTCCGTCTGCACCAGACAGTTTCCACCACGCACCACCCATTCGGTGCGCCGACCCCCCGCAACCTCATGCCCTCGCCCGACCTCGCCCATGCACCCCCGGTTCACTGGGAGGACGACCGAGCGTAGTCAGGCCGCTTCACCGCCCGCAAGGCGTCCACGACGATCTTGGTCGACCGCTCGATGGTGACCGTGGCCTGTTCCTTCTCGAGAGTCTGCACCACGCCTCCGGGGATGTTGAGCGCCGGCTCGAGATCCTGCGGCTTGCCGATGACCTTGAAACGATAGGGCGCGTTGATCTTGTTCCCGTCGACGCTCACGCCCTTGCCGGAATCCGTCAGATACGTGCCTGCGACGACCCGCACGCCGTTCACCTGTATCGCCTCGGCACCCGCCGCGCGCAGCTCCTGGACCGCGTCGAGCAGCATGTCCGCCTCGACGGTCCCCTTGGTGTCCTCGATGGTCATGGTGATGCCGGGCCCCTGCGCGGCCACGGTGCCGGCCAGGATGCCGAGTTGCCTCTCCTTCTCGACGGTCTGCTTCCGGGCCTCCTCGGCCTGGTCCGAGCTGTTCTCCAGCTCGTCGCGCTGCTTCTCGAGGCCCTGCTTCTCGTCCTCAAGACGCTGCGTACGGTCATCCAGTTCATCGAGAATCCGGACAAGATCTTCCTGACGCGCACCACGCAGCGCGCTGTCACCGTCGCTGTGTGAGGCCACCTGCACGGCCAGCCCGAAGCCGAGGCCGAACAGCAGCAGCGCGACGATGAGTTGGGCCCGTGAGACCCGCGGCGGCCACAGTCCCTGCACCAGCCGCTGCCGACCGGTCAGCCGCGGCTCGGACTCGGAACCGGGCCCGGGAGCCGCCTGCGGTTCGGGCTCCGGTGCCGATTCCGGTTCCGGTTCCGGTTGCGAGGCGTCCTGGGCGGCCGGCACCGTCGCGGACACCTCCTCGGGCAGTTCCTTGCGCAGCCGGTTCCCGGACTCGCCGTTCCCGTCACGCTGGTCCGCGCGCGTGCCGCCGTTCTCCTCGGGGCGCTTGTCGTCGTGCTCGCTCATCGGCCTCACGCCCGGAACACGTGCCGGCGGATCGCCGCGGCGTTGGAGAAGATCCGGATACCGAGGACGACCACCACACCGGTGGACAGCTGGGCACCCACGCCCAACTTGTCCCCCAGGAACACGATCAACGCGGCCACCACCACGTTCGACAGGAACGACACCACGAAGACCTTGTCGTCGAAGATGCCGTCGAGCATGGCCCGCAGGCCGCCGAAGACGGCGTCGAGCGCCGCCACGACAGCGATCGGCAGATAAGGCTCGACCACCGCCGGAACCTCAGGCCGGACCAACAGGCCGGCCACGACTCCCACGACGAGGCCCAGTACGGCGATCACGATGTGCCCTTCTCGCTCTTCTCAATGCTCGGCTGTGCTGTACGTACGATCACACTCGGCGCGGCAGGCAGCCGGAGGTCGTCCTCCACGGAGATGCCTGTCCTGATGCCGTAACTCTCCTGGAGCGCGTTCAGATACAGCCCGTCCGCGCTGTCCTGGAACCGAGTGCTCAGCCGCTGCCCGTCCCCCACCGCGAGCACCGTGTACGGCGGCACCAGCGGCTTGTTGTCGACCAGTATCGCGTCCCCCGCGGCCCTGATCGCGGACAGGGCCGTCAGCCGCTGCCCGTTGATCGAGACGGCCTCGGCACCCGACTCCCACAGACCGTTGACCACGCGCTGCATGTCCCGGTCGCGCACGCGGCCGGTGTCGGAGAACCCGGTGGTCTCGCGCGGGTCCTCGCCACCGCCCGGGCCTGCTTCCTTGGCGTCGTTCACCACGAGCTTCACACCGGGACCGTGCACCGCTGAAGCGCCCGAGAGGATGCCCACGATCTCGGACTCGGCGCTGCCACGGCTGTGCTTCAGCGCCTCCCGCTGGCGCGCGCTCACGTCCTCGCGCAACCGGTCGACGGAGTCCTCCAGCTTGTCCGCCGCCTCGGTCTCCCGGTCGATCCGGTCGACCAGTTCCTCCCGCTCCTTGGCGACGACCGGCGCGGCGACACGCGCCTGGGCCGCTCCCACGGTCACGACCAGGGCCGCGAGTACCAGGCCGGCAGCGAGTCCCAGCTTCGCCCCGAGCGTCCTCGGCATGCCACCGTCGCCCGCGGCCTTCTTCCGCGCGGCGGCCTCGGCGTATCCGTCGTCGAGGCTGTGGTCCATGACGTTGGTGATCAACGACATGGACGCGTCCGGGCGCCGGGGCCGCGTCGGTGTGCTCCGAATGGGGGGTTGCTGCGGCATGCCGCACATCGTCGCACGTCGCGGCCACTACCACCGAAACGGCCCCACGGCGTGCCGGACAGGCCCCGT
This sequence comes from Streptomyces africanus, assembly GCF_002150735.1. GTDB lineage: Bacteria > Actinomycetota > Actinomycetes > Streptomycetales > Streptomycetaceae > Streptomyces > Streptomyces africanus. Next base: position 3,578 of record NZ_MUKA01000282.1, on the reverse strand, counting down.
TGGGGACACTTGTCCGGCACGCACGCGTGCAGCCCGTTTACCGGCCGGCGCTGTCCACGACCGCCGACCACTCGTCCAGCAGGGCCTGCGCGGAGGCATCGTCCGGTCCCTCGGCCCACAGGTGGGTGACGGCCTCGGCCGGGTCGGGCAGCACCATCACCCAGCGACCGTCCGTCTCCACCACCCGCACGCCGTCCGTGGTGTCCACGAACCGGTCTCCGGCCGCCTCGACGACCCGCCGCATCACCAGCCCCTTGACGGCCCACGGAGTCGCCAGGTCGCGCTTCAGGACGTGCGCCCGCGGGATCCTCGCATCGATCTGGCTGAGCGTGAGCTGCGTCCGCGCCACGAGCCCGATGAGCCGTACGAAGGCCGCGGTGGCGTCGTACACGCTGCTGAACTCGGGGACGATGAACCCGCCCTTGCCGTCGCCGCCGAAGATCGTCCCTTCCTCACCACCCACGCGCGTGAGGTCGTCGGGAGACGTGGTCGTCCACTCGACCTGGGTCCCGTGGTACGCCGCCACCTGCTCGGCGATCCTGGTCGTGGTCACCGGAAGCGCGACCCTGCCGCTGCGCCGCTCGGCGGCGACGAGGTCCAGCATCACGAGCAGCGCACGGTCGTCCTCGATGATGCGCCCCTTCTCGTCGACGAGCGACAGCCGCTCACCTACGGGATCGAACCGCACCCCGAACGCGGCCCCCGAGGACGCCACGATCTCCCCGAGACGCACCATCCCCGACCGCCGCATGTCGGCCGTCTCCGTCGGCCTGGACTCGTCGAGACCGGGATTGATCGTCAGCGAGTCGACGCCGAGCTTCCCCAGCAGACTCGGCAGGACGAGTCCCGCACTGCCGTTGGACGCGTCCACGACCACCTTCAGGCCGGAGTCCGCGATCCCGGTGGTGTCGACGTTCCGCAGCAGCGACCCGGTGTACGAGTCGAAGACACTCGCCGGGAAGTGCAGGTCACCGATCTCCCCGGGGAACGCGCGCCGGTACTCCTGCCGCGCGAACACCCGGTCCAGCTTCCGCTGGCTCCCCTGCGACAGGTCGGCGCCCTGCCCGTCGAAGAACATGATGTCGACGGAATCCTGCACCCCGGGCGTCGTACGGATCATGATGCCGCCCGCACTGCCACGCGCCGTCTGCTGACGGGCCACGGGCAGCGGCACGTTCTCCAGGTCCCGTACGTCGATGGCGCTGGCCTGCAGCGCGGAGATCACCGCTCGCTTCAGCGCGCGGGCACCACGCGAGTGATCGCGGGCCGTGGTGACGGTCGAGCCCTTTTTCAGGGTGGTCGCATAGGCGCCGGCAAGCCGTACCGCCAGCTCCGGTGTGATCTCCACGTTCAGGATTCCGGACACACCCCGGGCGCCGAAGAGGTGCGCCTGTCCCCTTGATTCCCAGATGACGGAGGTGTTGACGAAGGCACCGGCTTCGATGGTCTTGAACGGATAGACCCGCACATTGCCCTGAACGATCGATTCTTCACCGATCAGGCACTCATCACCGATGACCGCGCCGTCCTCGATCCGCGCCGCGCGCATGATGTCGGTGTTCTTTCCGACGACGCAGCCACGCAGATTGCTGTGGGGCCCCACGTAGACGTTGTCGTGGACGACGGCCTTATGCAGAAAAGCACCGCTCTTGACGACGACGTTGGAGCCCACGACGGTGTGCTCACGGATTTCGGCGCCGGCTTCGACCTTGGCGTAGTCCCCGATGTACAGCGGCCCTCGGAGCACGGCGTCGGGATGGACCTCGGCTCCTTCGGCGACCCACACCCCGGCGGAGATCTCGAACCCGTCGATGTCGACGTCGACCTTGCCCTCCAGCACGTCGGCCTGGGCCTTCACGTAGCTCTCGTGCGTGCCGACGTCCTCCCAGTAGCCCTCGGCGATGTAGCCGTAGATGGGCTTGCCTTCCTTCATCAACTGCGGGAAGACATCGCCGGACCAGTCGACGGGCACATCGGGCTCGACGTAGTCGAAGACCTCGGGCTCCATCACGTAGATGCCGGTGTTCACGGTGTCGGAGAAGACCTGGCCCCAGGTGGGCTTCTCGAGGAAGCGCTCCACCTTGCCTTCCTCGTCGACAATGGTGATACCGAATTCCAGCGGATTGGGCACTCGCGTCAGACAGACCGTGACCAGCGCACCCTTCTCCTTGTGGAAATTGATGAGCTCGGTGAGATCGAAATCCGTCAGCGCATCGCCCGAGATGACCAGGAAGGCATCGTCCTTCAACGCCTCTTCGGCGTTCTTGACGCTTCCGGCGGTACCGAGTGGCTTCTCCTCATTGGCATAGGTGAGCTCCATACCGAGCTCTTCGCCGTCACCGAAGTAGTTCTTGACGAGCGAGGCCAGGAACTGGACAGTTACGACTGTTTCGTTGAGCCCATGCCTTTTGAGCAGCCGCAGCACATGCTCCATGATCGGGCGGTTGGCCACGGGCAGGAGCGGCTTGGGCATGCTCGAGGTCATGGGGCGAAGGCGCGTGCCCTCGCCTCCGGCCATCACGACGGCCTTCATGTCGGAAGCGTCCTCCTCAAAGAGACGACGGTCTGGCCGACTTCCCCCGCGAGGATTGTCCCGCACTTTTCCACCACGGGCCATCGCACCGCTTCTGTGGGAGCAATCCGCGAGTTCAATCGGGCATGACGTCCGCACGGACCAGGCGGCGGACTTGTACTACGTAGAGGACTCCTGCCCACCAGTACAGCGTTGTACCCCATCCGGCGAACGCCCATCCGAAAATAGCAGCCAGTGACGAGATCCAACCACTTCCGTCACTGAGCAGGAGCAGCGGGAAGGCATACATCAAGTTGAAGGTGGCGGCCTTCCCCAGGAAGTTCACCTGGGGCGGCGGGTAGCCGTGCCGGCGGAGGATGCCCACCATCACCAGCAGAACCAGCTCTCGCGCCAGAAGTACAGCGGTCAACCAGAGGGGAAGAATCTCGCGCCAGGTGAGGCCGACCAAAGTGGAAAGAATGTAGAGCCGGTCGGCTGCGGGGTCGAGGAGCCTGCCGAGGCTGCTGATCTGATTCCAGCGCCGGGCGAGCTTGCCGTCCAGGTAGTCACTGATGCCGCTGAAAGCGAGTACCAGAAGTGCCCAGCCGTCACTCTTGGGCCCACCGAACTCAGGCCGCAGAATCAGCCACAGGAAGAGGGGCACGCCGACGAGGCGCGCCATGCTGAGGATGTTCGGGATGGTGAGCACACGGTCCGTCTGGACGCGAGTCTCCTGAACCTCCACCCGGGGGCCTCCTGTGGGAAACGTGCCAACGATGCCCCCTGACCTTACCTCAACGCAAAAAAGCTCTGGCTCTCGGGCTGAGTGCCCAAGAGCCAGAGCTCTAAAAGGAGTTCGGCGGCGTCCTACTCTCCCACAGGGTCCCCCCTGCAGTACCATCGGCGCTGTAAGGCTTAGCTTCCGGGTTCGGAATGTAACCGGGCGTTTCCCCTACGCTATAACCACCGAAACACTATGAAACTGTCAGCCGCACCACGCTGTGGCAACGTGGGGCTGTTCGTGGTTTCAGAACCAACACAGTGGACGCGAGCAACTGAGGACAAG
>NZ_MUKA01000281.1 GCF_002150735.1 Streptomyces africanus | reverse complement strand
TCGTCGATCACGTCGACGACGGTCAGACAGACACCGTTGACCGCGATCGAATCTCCGTGTCCGGCATCGGAGGTGACCACTTTCCCGCGGATCGTCAGCCGCGCCGCGTCGGCGGATTGTTCGCGGGCGACGATTTCGCCCAGTTCCTCGACGATGCCCGTGAACATGTCTTCTCCCGTTCGCGTCGGTGTTCCGCATACGGAACGGCGGGAGTGGTACCGAGTATTCCCAGTTCGCCGTCCACGACCAGACTAGTTCCCACCCTCCGGCCCGGCCATGACACGGACCACCCTGCGGGAGCCCTGGTCGCGCGGCCGCGGCGCCGCGGGAGGCGATCCGGAAATTTTCCGATCGAGAGATGGTGGTCACATTCGGACCGCATTCGGCCATACCACTTCCGACGGGCTGCGATCCGGTCCGGACCGGATTCACCCGACTCCTCTTTGCCCCACCGATACCGCATCGAAACCCGAAATGTTTCTCGATTTGCACGCTCACAGGGGCTGACGCAATATTGTGAGGTGACCGGTTCACCCACCTCGACCACCCCGCGGTGCGGCCCGGCGCAGTATTCGTACGAGGACGGCCACCGCCGCGGAACACCGTGCGCCACAAGCCATCACGACAACTGGATCCGCCCACAACAGCGCGGGCCGGGGAGACCCCGCACCGCCGCGGCGATCCAGCGTCTCTCGGCCCGGCGACGGTGCTGTCCGGGCACCGGATCCCCGCGGTGACCACACCCGTCGGATCCGTGCGACATCCGCCCCCCGGTGGATGCCCGCGCCCCGGCCGGGCACGCCACCACTCGAGGAAGCCGAACCGCTATGACCACTTTCACCGAATCCGCCCTGGAGCGGCACTGCCGGCGGTACCGGGAGAAGGATCTGCTGCCCGCGGTGGTCGATGCCGCCTCCCGACGGATCCTGTTGCACGTGGGCGCCACCTACGGCGCCGTCACCATGCCGACCGAACTCGGTGAACAGGTGTTGTCACGACTACGGGCGGCGGGGATCGCCGGACCCGTCTTCGCCCATCCCCGGGCCCGGCGCTGGACCTTCCTCACCGGTCCCACCCGGCACGAGGAATTCACCGCTACCGCGGCCGCCGAACTCTTCCGGCTCTACACCACCGTCGCCGGTACCGGCAGCCAGATCGTGCTGCCCTCGCCCGAGGACGAGGCCAGCGGCTACCGACTGTGGGTCGCTGGCCCCGATGTGCTGGGGACCCGGCCGCCCCAGCACGCGGTGGTCGACGGCGCCCGCGAGTGCTCTGCCGGTACCCGCTGAGCCCGGGCGGATCGTAGCCGCGGGGACCGCGACGAGGCCCCCGCTGTCCCGCTTTTCGCACCGTCCGACGGCACCGCCTCGGCGCACCCGATCATGCCGGAGGTGGCCCGGTCTCTCGTCGGTTCGGATCGGGCAACACTGCCCGGGCCGCCTCCTGCCAGTACCGGGCTTCGATCGGGTCGCCGCGCTGCTCGAGGAGCATTCCCAATACGCTCATACCCTCCGCTCGGCCGGCTTCGGCGGAGGCGCGGCACACCCGCTCGGCTTCGTCCCACCGGTCTCGCAGGATGAGCAGCTTCACCAAGGCGATCACGCCGATATGGGCACCGGCCCTGACTCCTCGCCGATACCAGTCCTCGGCTTCCGCGAGGTCACCGGCCGCCTCCCGGATCTTGCCGATTTCAACCATGGCAAGTCCATTACCCTCGCGGGCCGCCGACCGGAACCACCGCTCGGCCGCAGCCGTATCGCCTGCCTCCATGAGCTCGTTCCCGAGCCGGACCATCCCATCGGTGCTGCCCGCCGCCGCGGCTTCACCGAACCACCGGATCCCCGCCGCCCGCTCGTTTCGCGCCAGGTGCCGGATACCGAGATTTGTCATCGCGTCGGGTTCACCGGCCGCGGCCGCCTTCCGCAGCCATGCGTCGGCCTCGATCGTCGCCCCCTGTTCGGCGGCCATCATGCCCAAGCAGGTCCAACCGGCCGCGTCACCCGCGTCCACCGCTCGCCGGTACCACGACACGGCCTGGCCCGGCTCCCCGCGGCGCTCGAGCAGGCCACCCATCCTGATCATGGAACGCGTCCGGCCCGCATCGACCGCCGCGCGGTACCAGCGCTCGGCCGCGCCGGTGTCGCCACGCCTCTCCAGCACCTCGCCCAGGAGTTCGGCCGCCCGCGGTTGTCCTGCCTCGGCCGCCTTTCGATACCACGATTCGGCTTCGTCGAAGGCACCCCGGTTGTGGAGGAATGTCCCGAGGAGGGTCATCCCGTCGGGCAGTCCCGTGCCGGCCGCTTCGCGGTACCAGCGTTCGGCCCGCGTATCGTTTTCACGTTCCTGGTGGTGTGCGCCCAGCAGGAGCATCACATCGGTATTGCCGGCCGATATCGCTCGCCGGTAGAGCTGTCCGGCCGCCTCCGGGTGACCTTCCGCTTCGAGCCGGCTTCCCAGCCCGTACACCTGGGCCGGATCGGCGAGGTCGACCGGTTCGTTCCCGGCACCGGCCGCGCGCCAGGATGCGTTGCGTACCAAGGGCAGCCGGCCGATGGTATCGCTGCCGCTCATCCTCGGTTCCGGGAGACCGGCACTGCGCAACCGGTACAGCAGCTGCTCGTGCAGCGTGGTGATATCGACCAGCTCCGGGCCGTCTGCCACGCCACACCTCAGGACATCGACGAGTTGACCGGTGTACGCGGTGAAAACCTCGCCCGCCGGTGCTTTCGCCATCTCGTTGCTCTTCGTGGCGGTCAGCACACAGGTGCCCCGGATATCGAGTTGCCCGGCCACCTGCGCGGCACTCCCGGCCATGGTCCCGTGGGCCTGCCCGCTGAAACAGCAGTCGAGCACCACGACCTTGTTGCGCGCACTGGAGTGCAGCATGGCCCGTCGCAGATCGTCGTAGGCGAGCGAGGTGAAATGCGGCTTGCCTTCCAACGCGTGTGAGGTGGCCAGATAGAGGCGGCCGTCGAAGTAGGAGTCGATGAGTCCGTGCCCCGCGAAGTAGACCAGGAACATATCGGTCGCTCGGCCGGCGACGTCTTCGACTCGCAGCGCCAACTCCTGGGCGTTCACCGGGTCCCGGATGACCACGCAGTGGTCGTCGGGGAGGCCGGCGAGCAGCGCGGCCATGCGGGCGACGTTGCGGTTGTCCTCGCCGGCCTGGTTGGCGGCACCCCAGTAGACGTCGTCGATCCGGGCGGGGTCGAGGCCGGGCACGTCGGCCAGGGCGCGGACGACGGTCGCGGCGAGGTCGTCGGGCCGTACCGAGGAAAGTGATCCCCGCAGCTTGCCGATGGGGGTGCGGCGGGCGGCCGCGAAGTGGACGGGACGCACGAGAGAACTCCTCACACCGCTTAATTAGCACTGCTAGTTTCGGACTATAGACCTTCGGTCCGCCCCTGTGAAGATTCCGGAGGCAGAGGTGTCCTCGGAGGGCGTTGTCGCAGGCCGGAACAACCGGCCTGCGTGGTTCCGCATCGGGGTTTGCCCCAGAGGGCCCGGGGCACCCGCGCGTTCATGGAGTGGTTGCGGAGCGCCGCCTGTGTGGACGAGGACCCCGAACTGTTCTTCCCCGTGGGCACGACAGGCCCGGCCCTGCGGGATGTCGACGCCGCGAAGCGGATCTGTGCGCGCTGCCCGGTGACCGACCAGTGCTTGAGCTTCGCGCTGAGCAGCGGCCAGGCAGCGGGCGTGTGGGGCGGGACCTGCGAGGAGGAGCGCGACGCACTGCTCCGGACCACGAGGAACGACGCGAGGAGGAGAAGCGCCCTATGACGGCTGTGCGGAGCACATTGCCCGACGAGGCCCGCCGGGTCTCGTGCGAGGCACTCCAGGACACCCTGGTGGACCTGCTCGGACTCTCGCTGATCGGGAAGCAGGCGCACTGGAACATCGTCGGACCGCGGTTCCGGTCGATCCACCTCCAGCTCGACGAGGTGGTCTCGGCCGCGCGGGACTTCGCCGACACGGTGGCGGAGCGGTCCGCGGCGCTCGGCGTCCCGCCGGACGGCCGGCCCGAGACGATCGCCAAGACCTTCACGCTGCCCGCCCCCAAGGAGGGCTGGGTGCGCGACGCGGACGCCGTGCAGGTGATGGTGGAGTCCCTCCAGGACGCCATCGGCCGGTTGCGCGAGCGCATCGACGCGACCGAGAAGGCCGACCTGGTCACGCAGGATCTGCTGATCAGCATCACCGCCGAGCTGGAGAAGCAGCGGTGGATGTTCGACGCCGAGAACTTCCCCCGCGAGGGCTGACCGGCGCGCGCACGTACGGAGCGCGCGCACGTACGTACGGAAGGGGCATGTGATGACCGACGCCCTCGAACTCGACGCGCTGTGGGAGGACTTCCACCGCGTGGTGAACATGACCTCGCAGGAGCTCGCGGCCTGGTTGCGGATGCGTGACGCCGACGAGGACGCGGAGCCGCTGCCCGAGCAGGCCGGGACCGAGACCGGGCAGCACGTCCTGGCGATCCTCCAGAAGCGGCGCACCGACCTCACCGAGGACGACCTGCGCGTGATGCGGAACGTCGTGGACAGGGTCACCTCGCAGGTGGACCTGGAGAACGAGCCGATGCCCGAGGTGACGGCCGAGGACACGCGCCGCCGGCGCCGGCTGATGACGGTCGGCCACGATCCGCTCAAGGGGTAGATCGTGGACCGGCAGGAGCGCGTCGTGCGCGAACTGCGCTCCGCGCACGGCCGGACGTACGCGGACGAGGCGGGGATCCGACTGAAGGACACCCCGCAGCCGCTGTACCGGCTGCTCGTGCTGGCCCATCTGCTCAGCGCCCGCATCCGCGGTTCGATCGCGCTGGCCACCGCCCGTGCCCTGCACGAGGCGGGGCTGCGCGACCCGCGCCGCATGGCGCGGGCCGACTGGCAGGAGCGGGTGGACGCGCTCGGCCGGGGCGGCTACCGGCGCTACGACGAGCGTACGGCGACCCAGCTCGGCGAGGCCGCCGAGCTGTTGACCGAGCGGTGGGGCGGGGATCTGCGGCGGCTGCGCCGCGAGGCGGACGGCAAGGTGTCCGAACTGCGCCATATGCTGCAGGAGTTCCCCGGGGTGGGCCCGGCCGGAGCCGACATCTTCCTGCGCGAGGTGCAGGCCGTGTGGCCGGAGGCCGCCCCCTACCTCGACGCCAAGGCCCTTCAGGGGGCCGAGCGGCTGAAGCTGCCGAAGGATCCGGACCGCCTCACCGAACTGGCCGGTCGGACCGGCCCGGCTGTTCTCGCCGCGGCGCTGGTGCGGGCGGCGGTGGACAAGGACGTGGCCGACGACACGCTGCGGCGGGCCGGGTGAGCCGGCCCGCTCTCAGCCGAGCAACCACCCTCCGTCCACTGTCAGTTCGACGGCGTTGACCGACCGGTTGCGCAGCAGGAAGTCCACCGCGTCCACCACGTCCGCCATGGAGGCCAGCCGTCCGGTGGGCGTCTCGGTGCGCAGCACGTCGAGGACCTTCTCCGGTTTGGCCTGCCAGTACGGGCTGTCGCCGACGACGCCGGGGTGCACCGCGTTGACCCGGACGGGTGCGAGTTCGACGGCGAGGGAGTTCATCAGGCCCCGCACGCCCGCGTTGACCGTCGCCACCGTCGTCGCCCCCGGGTAGGGGCGTTCCTTGGCCTGTCCGCCGAAGAGCACGATGGCGCTGTCGTCGTGCAGCCGGGCCCGCAGCGTGTGCACGACCTCGGTGTAGCCGACGAGCTTGAGGGTGACCAGCCGCAGCGCGGCGTCGATGTCGTACTCGCTGACCTTGTTGTCGTCCCGGGAGACACCCGCGACCACCAGATGGTCGACGCGTCCCACACCGGCCAGCGCCGCCGCGATCTCCAGCGGCCGCGCCAGGTCCAGGGCGATGCCCCGGGCGCCGAACTCCTTGGCGATCAGGTCGGCGCGGTGGGCGTCGCGGCCGGTCAGGACGACTTCGTCGCCGCACTCGGCGCGGGCCCGGGCGAACGCCAGGCCGATGCCCGACGTGCCGCCGACGACAAGGACGCTGCTCATGAGCCCTCCTCAAGCACGTGGCGCAGATAGTCCCAGTCCCTGGTGAACCGGTACGAGTGCCGCGACGGTGGCTGCGGCGCCTGGGTCTCCAGCCACCGCAGGGGCCCCTGCCCGGCATTGACGAACCCATGCACACACCCGGCGCCCGCCCACGCGAGGTCCCCGGGCTCCAGCCGGTACCGCTCGCCGTCGAGGGTGGTCTCGGCGACGCCCTCCAGGATCAGATACGTCTCCTCGAAGGGATGGTCGTGGGTGCCGATGACGCCGTCGGACGCGTACTGCACCATGAACATCGTCGAGCCGACCGCGCCCAGGTCGCTGTCGACCATCATCTTCACGGTGATGCCGCTGTAGACCAGCAGCGCGGTGCGCATGCTCGCCGTGACGGCGAGCAGGTCCTGGGACTGCTTGCCGGGGTCCATCTGGGCGGGCTCGAAGTGCCCGAAGGAGCGGGTGCGCGGGTCGCGGACGTCGACCCGGACGGGGTCGCGCACGGGCAGGTCCGGCACGGTCTGGGTGTCGTACCCGTAGCGGGCCCGCGGCACCGGGGCGAGCATGTCCGCCCAGCGGCCGGCGGTGTCCCCGGCGCCTCGCCAGGCGTGCGGGACGCCGATCGGCAGCAGGCCGTAGTCGCCCTCCTCCAGCAGGTACGAGCCCTCGGGCACGTCGAGGACCACGGCCCCGTCGAGGACGTGGAAGCTCTCCTCGTACGAGTGCACATGGGCCGGCACACGGCCGTCGGGGCGCAGTTCGCACAGTCCGAACCCGGTGTGCACACTGCCGTCGTCCTCGCCGACCAGTGTCCGCCGCCGGTGGCCCAGGGCGTCGTACGGCGGCTCGGGCAACTCGGCCGCACGGCGCACCAGATGACGCGTCATGCCGGGGCCTTCTCCCCCTTCGACTGCTTGATCTCCTTCGCCGCGAGGAGCCGGTCGCGGGCCTCGGAGACGAGTCGCAGGGCGCGCCCGGTGTCGGCGACCAGCCTGCCGTCGCGCTTGCGGATCACACCGTCGACGAGGACGGTGTCCACGTTGGACACGTCCGCGCACAGCGTCACCGCGGCCGCCGCGTCGTGCACGGGCGCGACGTTCAGCGCGGTGGCGTCGATCGCGACGATGTCGGCGCGCTTTCCGGGGGTCAGGGAGCCGGTGCGGTCCTCCAGGCCCGCGACATGGGCGCCGTTGACGGTGGCGATCTCCAGCATCTGACGTGCTGTCAGCATGTTGCTGGGGACGGGCAGGTTGGCCTGCCAGCAGTCGGCGTTGACGCGGGCGCGTTCGGCGCCGAAGGCCGCGCGGATCTGGGTGAACATGTCGCCGGGCACGGTGGTGACGACGTCGATGCTGAGCGACGGCCGCAGCCCGTGTTCGATCGCCTGCATCACGGGCGGCCAGCCGTGGCCCATCTGGAGCTCCACCTGCGGCGCGACGGACACCGTGCCCCCGCTGTCGGCGACCATCCGCCACTCCTCCTCACTGAGGTAGCAGCAGTGGACGTAGGTGGTGTCCGGGCCGAGGAGCCCCATGCCGTGGAGCTGCTTGACCATGCCGAAGCGGCCGGCCAGCCGCCCCATGGCCACGTGCACGGTGATCGGGATGCCGAGTTCGCGGGCGAGGGCCCACTCGGCGGCGACGACGTCGCCCACGCAGAAGCCGGGTCCGCGGGTGGCGAGGCCCATGGTCAGCAGGCCGTCGTCGGACGCGAAGTACGTCGTGCGGATCCGCCGGACGTCCTCGGCCGGTATCGCGATCCTGCTCTCGAACCAGTAGTCGGCGAGGGAGGTGTTGGCGCTGCCGTACGCGTACTGCGCCCGGATGCCGGACTCCTTCAGGCCCTGGATCGCCGCGTCCGGGTGGTCCGGGGTGTTGTTGATGTGCGACCAGTCGACGAGCGTGGTGATACCGGCGTCGAGGCATTCCAGCGCGCCCGCGAGGTTGGCCGCGTAGACGTCCTGAGGGGTGTACAGGGGTGCGAAGGTGTCGAGGATGTCGACGAAGTAGTCGTCGAGGGTGGCGTCGGGTGCGACCCCGCGGATCGGCGCCTCCCAGGTGTGGCGGTGGGTGTCGACGAAGCCGGGGATCACGATGTGGCCGGTCATGTCGAGAACCTCGGCGTCGGCGCTGATCTCGGGCTCGACGGCCGCGATCCTGTCGTCCTCGACGAGGACGTCCCCCTGGGGCAGATCCCCGATGGCGGGGTCCATCGAGATCACGTGACCGGAGCGCAGCAGAGTTCTTGTGGTCATCGCGCTTCCTCCAGGGGTGTCGGTGCGGGGGTCGGTGGGCGGCTCAGTAGGCGGCGAGTGCGCGGACCGCCGTGACGACCTTGCCGGCGGTGGGGATGACCTGTTCCTCCAGCGCGTCGGCGAACGGCAGCGGGACGCACTCCCCGGCCACCCGCCGCACGGGCGCGTCCAGCAGGCCGAAGCCCTCGTCGGCGACGATCGAGACGACGGTGCCGCCCCAGCCTCCCTGGTACGGGTTCTCCTCGACGGTGACGAGCCGCGAGGTCCTGCTCAGCGAGGCGAGGACGGTCGCGGCGTCCAGCGGGACCAGGCAGCGCAGGTCGACCACCTCCGCCTCGATCCCCTCCCTCGACAGCACCTCGGCGGCCTTCAGCGCCAGGGGCACCGTGGAGGCGAGCGCGACGAGGGTGACGTCGGCGCCCTCGCGTACGACGGCGGCCCGGCCCAGCTCGACGACATGACCGGGCGGTGGCGGTGGCCCCTTGGTGGCCAGGAGGGCCTTGTGCTCGAAGAAGACCACGGGGTCGTCGCTGCGGATCGCCGCCGCCATCATGCCGATGACGTCGGCGGGTGTGGCCGGTGCCGCGATCTTCAGGCCGGGGACGGTCAGTGCCCAGTTCTCGGTGGCCTGGGAGTGCTGGGCGCCGAAGCCGAGCCCGCCGCCGTTGGCGGTGCGCACGACCAGGGGCACCGTCACCTGGCCGCCGGTCATGTAGCGGACCTTGGGGATCTCGTTGGCGAGGTAGTCCCAGCAGCAGGCCAGGAAGTCGGAGAACATGATCTCCGCGACGGGCCGCATCCCGGTCATCGCGGCGCCCATCGCCGCGCCCACGATGGCCTGTTCGGATATGGGCGTGTCCCACACCCGCTCGGGCCCGAACTCCTTGAGCAGGCCCACGGTCGTCTTGAACACACCGCCGGCCGCGGCGATGTCCTCCCCGAGGCACACGACGGAGCTGTCCCGGCGCATCTCGCGCGCGATGCCCTCGGCGACCGCTTCCCGGTAGGTGATCACGTCCGCCATGCCGCACCTCCGTCCGCCCACACGTCGGTCAGCGCCTCCCGAGGATCGGGCGGCGGCCCGGCCTTCGCCGCCTCGACCGCCCGCTCCACGACGGCCCGGGCCCGCTCGTCGGCCTCCGCGACCGCCTCCGCCCCGGCCCCCAGCTCGGCGAGCCGCCCCCGGGCGAGATCCAGCGGGTCGTGCTTCAGCCACCGTTCGACCTCCTCGGCCGGACGGTACGCCGCCGGGTCGGAGCGGCTGTGCCCGAAGTGCCGGTAGGTCTCGGCCTCCAGCACGGCGGGCCCGTCCCCTGCCCGGGCCCGCCGCGCGAGCCGCGCCACCGCCTCCTCGACGGCCACGACATCGTTGCCGTCGACGACCTCGCCCGGGATGCCGTGGGCGGGCGCCCGGTCGGCGGCGGGCCGGGCCACCGCCGTGACGTCGGCGATCGGCGTGTACTCCATGTACAGGTTGTTCTCGCACACGAACAGCACCGGCAGCTTCCACACGGCGGCCAGGTTGAGCGACTCGTGGAAGGCGCCGATGTTGGTCGCGCCGTCACCGAAGAAGGCGACCGCCAGCTGGTCCGTACCGCGCAGCCGGGCCGACCAGGCCGCGCCGACCGCCATCGGAAGGTGGGAGCCGACGATGGCGTACGAGCCGAGCATTCCGGTGGCCGCCTTGGTCAGGTGCATGGAGCCGCCCTTGGCCCTGCACAGCCCGGTCGCCCGGCTCATCAGCTCGGCGAGGCACTCCTCGGGCGTGGCGCCCCGGGCGAGGGCATGGTGGTGGCCCCTATAGGTGGCGAACACATAGTCGTCCGGGCGCAGGGCGGCGCTCGCGCCCACGGCGACCGCCTCCTGCCCGGCGGCCAGATGGGTGGTGCCCTTCACCAGGCCCTGGAGGAACAGGTCGTGTGCGGCCTTCTCCGTGCGGCGGATGACGGCCATCCGCTCGTAGCAGGCGAGGAGTCCGGCGGCGTCCATCAGTCCGCTCCGTCGCCACGAGGGGTGTTGAGATGGGACTGCGCCTCCCGGCGGGTGTTCAGCTCGCCGCCCACCGTCCAGTACTTGCGCCCGGCCACCAGCAGTTCCTCGGCGGGGAACTTGGTGATGACCTCGCAGCCGTCGGCGGTGACGACGACCTCCTCCTCGATCCGGGCGGCGGACCAGCCGTCGGCGGCCGGCCAGTAGGTCTCCAGGGCGAACACCATGCCCTCTTCGAGGACTTCGGGGTGGTCGAGGGAGACCAGGCGGCTGAAGATCGGCTTCTCCCAGATCGACAGGCCGACGCCATGGCCGTACTGGAGGGCGAACGCGGCGGTCTCGTCGGCGAAGCCGAACTCCTCCGCACGCGGCCACACCCGCACGATGTCGGCGGTCGTGGCGCCCGGCCGGACGAGCGCGATCGCCTCGTCCATGTACGCGCGGCAGCGCACATAGGCGTCCCGCTGCGCACGGGAGGCGCTGCCCACGGCGAACGTGCGGTAGTAGCAGGTGCGGTAGCCGAGGTGGCTGTGCAGGATGTCGAAGAAGGCCGGGTCGCCGGGGCGGATCAGGCGGTCGCTGTAGACGTGCGGGTGGGGTGAACACCGTTCGCCCGAGATGGCGTTGACGCCCTCGACGTACTCGCTGCCGAGGTCGTACAGGACCTTGGCCACGACCCCGACGCACTCGTTCTCGCGCACGCCCGGGCGCAGCCGGCCGTACAGCTCCTCGTAGGCCGCGTCGACCATGGCGCAGGCCTGGGTGAGCAGGGCGATCTCGTCGCCGGTCTTGATGCGGCGGGCCTCCAGGAAGACCTGCTGTCCGTCGACGACGTCGATGCCCTCGGCGCGCAGGGCGGCGAGGACGGGCATCTCGGCGACGTCGACGCCGAGCGGTTCGTTCGCCAGTCCGTGGTCGCGCAGCTCGGCGGCGATCTTGGCGGCCACGTCCTCGGCGATACCCGCGTCCGGGTGGAAGGCACCGCGCAGGGTGGAGATGCCGGCGCGGGCACCGGTGGGCGGGCCGCCCTTGCCGTCGCTGTAGTCGAGCCACGGGTTGTACAGCTGGTGGTGGCGGGCGGCGGAGCCGAAGTCCCAGACGACCGGTTCGCCGTCGCGCACCAGCAGGGCGAAGCGGATCAGCTTGTCCATCGCCCAGGTGCCGATGTGCGTGGCGGTCATGTAGCGGATGTTGGCGAAGTCGAAGCTGAGCACCGCGCCCAGCTCGGAGCGGTTCAGGGACTCGTGCAGCCGGGCCAGGCGCTGTCCGCGCAGCCGGTCCAGGTCGATGCGCTCTTCCCAGTCGACGGCGTTGGGGCCGTATGTGCGGATCGCCATGGCGACCACCCCCACTTCGGAGTGAACGCCCGGGTCCTGAGGGTGTCAAGTGTCACTGAACATCGCCGGAGACGAACCAGACACCGACAGCCGGTACCTCTCCATCGTTGCGGTAGCGGTGGGGGGTCGTCGACTCGAAGGAGACGGCGTCGCCCGGGCGCACGGTGTACTCGTCGAAACCGAGGGTGAGGATCAGTTCACCGGAGGTCAGATAGCCGTACTCGGTCCCGGCGTGCCGCATCAGGGCGCCGGAGCCGGAGGAGGAGCCGCCGGGCCGGTAGGTCACCAGCAGGAAGTCGGCATCGGCGCCCGGCACCCGGCCCAGACGCTCCCAGACGACGCCCGAGTCCAGCTCCAGCGTCTCGCGCTCGCCCGCGCCGACCAGCGGTCCGATCCGCCGCCCCGGGTCGGCGGCGAAGGCGGCCAGGGCGTGCGGGACGGTGCCGGGCGGGTTCCCACCGGCCCTCGGCGTCGCGGCCCGGGAGTCGAAGAGGGACTCGACGGATATCCCCAGGACGGTCGTGATCGCGTAGAGCGTGCTGACGGAGGGCTGGCTCTTGCCGGTCTCGATCTGCGACACGAGACTCGCCGAGACACCGACTTCCCTTGCCAGCGCCCGCAGGCTCGTCCCACGCTCGAGACGGGCCTGCCGGATCCGCGCCCCGACGGGCGGCACGACGGCGGGGGACACGGGCGGCTCCTCTCCAGAGCGATGAGTGTGCAGCTTCATTGAACAGCATGAGCGCCCCGGCGACGCTCACCCGAACAGTCCGGTGCCGGTGGTGGGCCGTCGGTGCCGGTGGTGCGCTGAGGGCACGCGTCACGTTCTCAGGAGGCACTCCCGATGACCCGTCGTCCGTACCGGCTCGCCCGTGTTCTCTCCTCGGCCCTGGCGGCAGGCACGCTGCTGACCACCACGGCCTGCTCGGACGACGGCGGCACGGACGGTTCGCGCGTCTCGGACGTCGCCGCGTCACGGGTCGCCGGCAAGCGGCAGACCCTCTCGCCGACGGCCACCCTCACCACGGACGGCGCACGGGCCGCGCTGATCACCGAGGCGGACATCGAGGACGACTGGACCCAGGTCAAGGACACGGAGGCCGAGAACTGGCAGGACAGCCTGCTCATCGGCAGGGTCGACGTCTCCGACTTCCTCACCGCCAAGGCCCAGGCCGCCGACTGCCAGCGGCTCCTCGACTCCCTCTTCGACGACGATCTGCTGGGCAGGCCGTCCGGGGCGTCCGCACTGCGCGGCTTCGAGCAGGGCGAGTCGCGCCTGCTCTACCAGGTGGCCTCCTACGAACGGACCGACCCGCAGGACTCCTTGAACTGGATGGCGGGCCTGCCGGACAAGTGCGACCAGTTCACCGTCACCGACGACGGCGAACAGCGCACCGTCCAGGTCGTCGAGACCTCGCTGCCCGACGTGGGCGACGCCCGTGAGGGCCTGCGCGTGACGGTACGGGGCACGACCGGCGGCACGCAGGCCACGCTGACCCTGGACGTCGCCGCCGTACGCGTCGGCGATGACGCGATCACCGTCACGGCGGGCGGGCTCGACGGGGGCGAGAGCGGCTCCGTCGGGCAGGCGGTGCGGCTCGGCACCCAGCGCCTGAAGGACGTGCTGGCCGGTAAGACGCCCACCCCGAACCCCAGCGAGTTCGACTACTGACACGGTCCGCGGCTCTCCCCCGCCGCGCGCCTGCCCCCCCGACGGCTTCTGCCGATTCCGGGGACAGGTGATCACCGGAGCGGCACAATGACGGCGGTGACCGGCACCGGTCGCTCGTGCGAGGAGAGGAAGAGACGTGAGTGAGAGCCACACCCCGCCGAGCGGCTCGGCGCGGCTGAACACCGGTGTGGCGCACAACGCGCGCGTGTGGAACTACTGGATCGGCGGCAAGGACAACTACGAGGTCGACCAGAAGGTCGGCGAGCAGGTGGCCGGCATGTTCCCGGTCATCCGGGACATCGCCCGGGCGGACCGGGACTTCCTGGGCCGGGCCGTGTCGTTCCTGGCCGGCGAGCGCGCAGTGCGGCAGTTCCTCGACATCGGCACGGGGCTGCCGACGGCGGCCAACACCCACGAGATCGCCCAGCGGCTCGCGCCCGACTCCCGGGTCGTCTACGTCGACAACGACCCGATCGTGCTGGTGCACGCCCGCACCCTGCTGACCGGGACCCCCGACGGCGTCACCGCCTACATCGACGCCGACGTGCACGACCCGGACGCCATCCTCGAACGGGCCGGGCACACCCTCGACCTCACCCGGCCCGTCGCCGTCATGATGCTGGGCATCCTCAACTTCGTCCTGGACACGGAGAAGGCCCGGGACATCGTGCGCCGCGTGATGGCCGCGATCCCCTCCGGCAGCCACCTCGTCCTCACCCACCCCACCTTCGACGACGAGCTCGGCGGCGCGGGGCAGATCCCGGCCATGAAGTTCTGGAACGAGAACGCCACTCCCCCGATCACCGCCCGCAGCGGCGCGGACATCGCCGCGTTCTTCGACGGTCTGGAGCTTCTCGACCCGGGCCTGGTGTCGTGCGGGCAGTGGCGCGCCGACGCTGGCTCGGCCGTGCTGGTGCCGCAGTACGGCGCGGTGGCCGTCAAGCCCTGACGCCCTGCGACCGTCCCGACGAGGAGGACGTATCGAGGAGGACGTATGACGACCCTGGCCGACCCGGTGCCCGGCGGCCGTCCCGGCGATGTCGAGCGGGCCACCGCGCTGAGCGGCGAGCTGTCGGGGCGGGGTGTGCACGGCGTCGTGCTGTCCTACGTCGACACCGCGGGCATCGGCAGGGTGAAGACGGTCCCGACGGCCCGGCTCGCCTCCGCCGCGGCCTGGGGCGTGGGCATGTCCCCGGTGTTCGACACGTTCCTGGCGAACGACTCCGTCGTGACCACCGACGTCCTCGGCTCCCCCGACGGCGATCTGCGGCTCTACCCGGATCTCGACCAGCTCGTGGTGCTGGCCGGGCAGCCGGGCTGGGCGTGGGCGCCGGTCGACCGGGTCACGCAGGACGGGGAGCGGCATCCCGGCTGCGCGCGTACGTTCCTGCGCCGGGTCGTCGCCGAGGCGGCCGAGCGGCACGGCCTGACGTTCAAGGCGGCCGTGGAGGTCGAGTGGACCCTGGCCCGCGGGGACGCGCCCGGCGACGCGTTCGTGCCCGCGACGACCGGCCCGGCGTACGGGGCCACGCGGCAGATCGAGCTCGGTGACTACGCCGCCGACCTGCTGGCGGCGTGCGCGGCGCAGGGCCTGGACGTGGAACAGGTCCATCCCGAGTACGCGGCCGGGCAGTTCGAGATCTCGGTGGGTGCCGTCGACCCGGTGGCGGCGGCCGACCGCAGCGTGCTGGTGCGGCAGACGGTCCGCGCGGTGGCCCGGCGGCACGGGCTGCGCGTCTCGTTCGCCCCGGCCGTCGTGGGGCAGGGCGTCGGCAACGGCGGGCACGTCCATCTCTCCGCCTGGCGCGGCGGGGCCAATCTGCACTCCGGGGGCGGGGGCCGTCACGGCATGACGGCCGAGGCGGAGTCGTTCACGGCCGGCCTCCTCGCCCATCTGCCCGGTCTCACGGCCGTGACCGCGCCGAGCCCCGCCAGCTATCTGCGGCTCAGGCCCTCCCAGTGGGCCGGGGTGTTCACCGCGTGGGGCCGCGAGACCCGGGAGACCGCCCTGCGCGTCGTCACGGGCACCGCGGGGCTGCGCGACCAGGCGGCCAACCTGGAGATCAAACCGATCGACCTGGCCGCGAACCCCTACCTCGCGATCGGCTCCCTGATCGCCGCCGGGCTGGACGGCCTGGCCTCGTCCGCCGCCCTGCCCGAGGAGACCACCGGGGATCCGGCGCGGCTGGGCGAGGCCGAGGCGGCGGCCCGGGGCGTACGGCGGCTGCCTCTCTCGCTGGAGCGGGCCGTCGAGGAGTTCCGCGAGGACGACGTGCTGCGGGCGGCCCTCGGCCCGGTCCTGGCCGACGCGGTGATCGCCGTACGGCGGGGAGAGCTGGCGTCCGTCGCCGGTCTCGACGACGACCAGGTGGCGGCGGCGTACCGGTGGAAGTACTGACGTGGGCGCGGTCCGCGAAGCGCTCGACGCGCTGCGCCTGGTCGACCACCACTGCCACGGCACGGTGGCCGCCGATCTCGGCCGGGAGGCCTTCGAGCCGCTCCTCACGGAGGGCGACGCGTGGCCGGGCGTCTCGCCCTTCGACAGCCCCGTGGGCGTGGCCGTGCGCCGCCACTGCGCTCCCCTGCTCGATCTGCCGCAGCACGCCCCCGTCGAGCAGTACCTGACCCGGCGCTCGGAACTCGGCTGGCGCGAGGTGCAGCGGCGCTTCCTGAGCGCCTCGGGCACGGACGTCTTCTGCGTCGACACCGGCTTCGCCGAGCGGCTCACCACCCCGGACGAGGTCGCCGAGGCCGCGGGCGGGTCCGCGTACGAGGTCGTGCGGCTGGAGAGCGTCGCCGAGTCGGTGCGGGCCGCGGGGGTCGAGCCGGACGCCTACGCCGACGCCTTCCGCGCGGCCGCGCTGGACGCCGTACGGCGACCCGGTGTGGTGGCCGTGAAGTCGGTTGCGGCCTACCGCACGGGCTTCGACCTGGCCCCGGCCCGCCCCTCGGACGCGGAGGTCACCGGCGCCGCCCGGCACTGGACGGCCCGCGGCGGCCGCCTGGACGATCCGGTCCTGGTACGGCACCTGCTGTGGACCGCCGTCGACCTCGGCCTGCCGCTCCAGCTGCACACCGGGTTCGGCGACAACGACATCCGGCTGCACCGGGCCGACCCGGCCCTCCTCACGGACTGGCTGCACCTGACCGCCGGGACGATCCCGGTCCTGCTGCTGCACTGCTGGCCCTACCAGCGGCAGGCCGCCTACCTCGCGGCGGTCTTCGAGCAGGTGCATCTCGACGTCGGCCTCACCCTCCACCACGTCGGCCCGGCCCGGGCCGGTGCGGTCCTGGCGGAGGCCCTGGAGATCACACCGTTCCGCAAGCTGCTGTACAGCTCCGACGCGTACGGTGTGCCGGAGTTCTTCCACCTCGGGGCGCTCGCCTTCCGGCAGGGTCTGGCGGAACTGCTCCAGGAGCGAGTGGACGCCGACGAGCTGTCCCTGCCGGACGCGCTGCGGATCGCCCGGTGGGTCGGGCGGGACAACGCCCGCCGGGTCTACGGGCTCCCGGACGACCTCCCGGGAGGCGGTTGAACGGCGTGTGGCCGGTCACAGTTCCTTCCGAGCGGCTACCCAGGAAGTCCGAACGGCTGAAAGTATGATCAAGCGATGTCTGACATGACCGAAACCACGCCCGGCTGGCTGTCCTCCGACGAACTGGAGATGACGCGCGCCCGCATGCCGATCCTGTACGTCGATGCGGTCCCGGTCCGGGTCGACGACAGCGGCGAAGTCACCAGTGTCGGGGTGCTGCTGCGCATGGGACCCGACGGGACGGTCAGCCGGACACTGGTGTCCGGCCGCGTGCTGCACCACGAACGCGTCCGCGACGCTCTCCTGCGCCATCTGGAGAAGGACCTCGGCCCGGTCGCGCTGCCCCGGGTCCCGACATCGCTCCAGCCGTTCACGGTCGCGGAGTACTTCCCGACGCAGGGCATCACGCCGTACCACGACCCCCGCCAGCACGCGGTGTCCCTGGCCTACATCGTGCCGGTGACGGGTGACTGCCGGCCCCGGCAGGACGCCCTCGACCTGGTGTGGTTCAGCCCGCAGGAGGCCGTCTCGGAGGCGGTGCAGAGCGAGATGCCGGGCGGTCACGGGGTGCTGCTCAAGCAGGCGCTGGCCCATGCGGGCTGCGTGATCTGACCGTCGGAGACGGCCGTGACCCCGGCCGACGTGATCACGACAAGGCCGCGTCGGATCGCTCCGGCGCGGCCCGGCATTAAGCTGTACCAGGTGAGCCGTGGCGACATCGTCGGCCGGCGCCCCGCCGGGGTGGCTGCCGCGACAGCTGCCACCCGAAGGTGACCCGAGACCCTGGCTGAGGCGCTCGTGATGGCAGAAGAGCGGCAAGGGCAGCATCCCCGGCAGCCGCAGCTGCCCGATCTGCACCTGCGGCTGCGGAGCGAGCTGAGCCGGATCGACGAGCAGCTGCGCGCCCTGCTGGATGCCATGGACCGGATGCAGGGCCTGCTGGACGCGGTGGTGGCCATCACTCGGGAGGTGGAGCTGACCGCTGTGCTGCGCCGCATCGTGACCACCGCCATGGACCTGGTCGGCGCCCGCTACGGGGCGCTTGGCGTGCTCAACGAGTCGGGAGAGCACCTGGAGGAGTTCATCACGGCCGGGCTTTCCGAGCAGGAACGCGCCGAGCTCGCCGGTACCGATCTGCCTCGTGGACTGGGTGTCCTCGGTCATCTCATCAGCCACCCCGAGCCCCTGCGGATCGACGACATCCCGGCCCATCCGTCGTCGGACGGCTTCCCGCCCCACCATCCGCA
The DNA here is from genome assembly GCF_002150735.1 of Streptomyces africanus. GTDB lineage: Bacteria > Actinomycetota > Actinomycetes > Streptomycetales > Streptomycetaceae > Streptomyces > Streptomyces africanus. Next base: position 9,595 of record NZ_MUKA01000281.1, on the reverse strand, counting down.
CATGCACACGTTGCTCGGGGTCGCCATCAGCGTCCGCGACGCGATCTACGGCGACCTGTACCTCGCCGAGCGGCGCGACGGACAGCCCTTCGACATCCACGACCAGAACGTCGTCACGGCCCTGGCCAGCGCCGCCGGCATCGCGATCGAGAACGTCCGCCTGTTCGAACAGGTTCGTCTCGGAGCCGAGCAGTTCCAGCGGCTGCTCCTGCCCGCCCTGCCCGACCTGCGGCCCTTCACCGCCGCCGCCGTCTACCGGCCCGCCGCCGAGCCCAGCAAGCTCGGAGGGGACTGGTACGACGCCATTCCCCTGCCCGGCGACGTCGTGGCGGTCGTCATCGGTGACGTGGTCGGTCACGACCTGGAAGCCGCGGCCGCCATGGCCTCGACGCGCAACATGCTGCGCGCTCTGCTGTTCGACCGGGGCAGTACGCCCGGCTCGGTCCTGGCCCGGCTCGACCGCGCGCTCCATGCCATCACCACCAACCCCGTCACCACCACCGCCCTGGCACGCATCGAACCGGAGGGGTCGGGCTGGCGCGTGCACTGGAGCACCGCGGGCCACGTCCCACCCCTGCTGCTCACCCCTGAAGGACGAGCGGAATACCTCTCCGCCGAGCCCGGGCTGCCGCTCGGGGTCGACCTCGAGGAACCCCGCCCCGACCACTCCCGATTCGTCTCCCCGGGCGCCACACTGGTCTTCTTCACCGACGGGCTGATCGAACATCCTGCCCACGGCATCGACGAGAGCCTGGACGAGCTCGCCGATCTCGCCACCGTCCATGCGGCTCTGCCGCTGGACGAACTGGTCCGGGCAGTGGCAGATCAGCACCCGAGCGACGGTCACGACGACATGGCCGTCCTCGCCCTGCGCATCCCGCCCGGGACGGACGGAACACCCAGCTCGACGGTCGTGTAAAGGGGCCGGCGGATGATGGTCGGGAAGGATGTCGATGCGAGGTCCCCGATGACTGTCGCGCGGCATGCCTGGACCCGGCGCGGTGGCTCGGCCGTCCTGGAGATCTGCGTCGTCGCCGCGCTGTACTACGGCTCGGCCGAGGTCGGACTGCTCCAGCAGCTGGTGCGTGGCCAGGTCACCCCCCTGTGGCCGCCGAGCGGTATCGCGCTGGCCAGTCTGCTCCTCCTCGGCCCACGGGTCTGGCCCGGGATCGCGCTCGGCGCGTTCCTGGTCAACATCTCGCTGGGCCCCTCGCTCCTGGCCGTACTCACCATCGCGACGGGCAACACGCTCGCGCCCATCTGCTCGTACGCCTTGCTCCGCCGTACCGGGTTCCGCAGGGAGATGAACCGTCTGCGGGACGTCCTCGCACTGATCTTTCTCGGCGCCTTCACCGGCATGCTGGTCAGCGCCACGATGGGCAGTGGGACGCTGGTCCTCACCGGTGTGCTGGACCTCGGCGACTTCTGGCCGACGTGGTCGGTCTGGTGGACCGGCGACGCGATGGGTGTGCTGGTGGTGACACCGGTCCTGCTGGTGCTCCGCTCGGCCCGCCTGCCGAGGGGCGCTCCGCTGTCCCGATGGGTGGAGGGGGTCTTCCTCCTGGCCGTCACGGTCTGCGTCGGATTCGTCGAGACCAGTAGCACGCCTCTGCTGTTCCTCGGTTTCCCGCTGCTGATCTGGGCGGCCTTCCGCTTCCAGTTGGCCGGGGCCGCGCCGTGCGCCCTCGCCGTGTCGACCTTCGCGATCATCGCGGCCGCCCAGAGGACGGGTCCGTTCACCGCTCACGATCTGTTCACCAACATGATCACCCTGCAGGCGTTCAACGGTTCCGCCTCGCTGACCGCCCTCCTGATCGCAGCGGCTGTCAGTGAACGGGCCCAGACCGAGAGGGAGATCACGCTGGCGTGCGGGCAGCTCGCCGCGATGGTCACCAGAATCGCCGCCAGTGATCGCCGTCCGACGTTCCCCACCCGTGCGGGAGAGCAGCCAGAGAGGAATACGGCCCAAAGCGACCAAGGGCCCCGCCCCACCGAAGTGGAGCAAGGCCCTGAACCGGGGTGACACCCCGGACACTCTGTCGGGACGACAGGATTTGAACCTGCGACCCCTTGACCCCCAGTCAAGTGCGCTACCAAGCTGCGCCACGTCCCGTTGCCCGTCTGACCTGGGGGTTTCCCCGGCCGAACGCGCAGGGAAACAATACCGCACTCGCGCCGGTGATCGCGCATCCGTTTCCGGGGCCCCTCTCAGTCCGCTGCCGGGAGGCCCAGCCGGGGATGCGCCTCCAGGAGCCGGGTGGGGGCCGCCTGGCGCCAGGAGTCGGCCAGGATGTCCCGCAGTTCGCCCTCGTCCTCCAGCGCGGCGAGCCGGACCCGCACCCAGGCGAACTGCGCCTCGTGTCCGGCGATCCAGAACTTCCCCGGCTCGGCGAGCACCAGTTCGTCCCGCTCCTCCTTGGGGCAGCGCACGGCGATGGACGTCTCGTCCTCCGGCAGCGTGGCGAACATCTTTCCCGCGACCCGGAACGTGGGCATGCTCCAGGCGATCTTCTCCGTCGTGTCCGGCAGGGACAGGGCGATACGTCGTGCGTCTTCGGCATCCGGCATGGCAGGCACGGTATCGGCTGCCACTGACAATCACCTGGTGAGAGCGGTTGCCGGTACGTGCTTGTAGTAGATCGTCGTCGGCCGGAGCCGCCCGTCGGGGCTCGCCGCGTAGTCGGGGATCGCGCCGATCGCCGTCCAGCCGGCGGACCGGTACAGCTGCTCGGCGGGGCTGCCGGTCTCGGTGTCCAGGTGCAGGAGCGTGATGCCGGCCTCGGCGGCGGCGCCCTCCGCCGTGGTCAGGAGCCCGCGTCCGAGGCCACGGCCGCGGGCGTCCCGGTGCACCATGAGCTTGACGAGCTCGGCGCGGTGGCGGCTGTTCGGCTTGCGGGGGAAGGCCAGGCTCACGGTGCCCCGCACCCGGCCCCCGTCGTACGCCGCCCACACGGCGAGCCGTCCCGCTGCCACGTCGCCCGCCCGTTCCTCCCACCAGGCGAGCGCCTCCGCCCGGTCGAGCGGGGCGAGGAAGCCGACCGAGGCACCGCCGTTCACTGTGTCGGCCAGCAGATCCGCCAACCCGGCCTTGTCCACGGCGACTCGGGCCGCGTCCAGACGCTCGACGATCACGGCCGCACCACCGCCAGCAGATACCGGACGCCCTCGTCGGCGGCGCACCGGAACCGGGTCGGGCCCCACACGCGCATGCGCAGGCAGTCGCCGGGGCCGAGGTGGTGTGCGGTGTCCTGCTCGGTCACGTCGAGGGCGCCTTCCAGGACCCAGATGTGCTGCTCCAGGCCGGTGACGGGCGGACGGTCGTAGGCGATGTCGGCCCCCGGCGAGAGGCGGGCCTCGACGAGTTCGCCGCGCAGGGCGGGGTGCGGCGGCGACACGGACCGTCGGACGAAGCCGGAGGCCTGGTCCTGCCAGACGGGCTGGCCGGCGGCCCGCAGCACGGGGGCCGGCTCGGCCTCGACCTCGCTGAGCAGCTGGGACATGGTCCGCCCGTAGACGGCGCACAGACGGTTCAGGAGGGAGGCCGTGGGGCTGATCTCCGCCCGCTCGGCCCGGGACAGCGTGGACCGGCTCACTCCGCTGCGGTCCGCCAACTGGCCCAGGGAGTAGCCGTGTTCGGTCCGCAGCTCGGCCAGGCGGGCGCCCAGCAGGGTGTCGATCGCACCCGTGTCGTCGCTTCTCACATATGGGACGTTATCCCGAATGTGAGACGACCGTGTTAACGAGTCCTCACACCGGGGCCGCCGCGCCGAGCGCGTCCAGCACCGGGCGGATCAGGGGATGCTCCTCGGCTCCCCGGCGTACCGCGGCGAAGACCCGCCGGGTGGGCGCCGTGCCGTCGACGGGGCGGACGACCACCCCTTCGAGGTCCATGCCGCGTAGTGCCGAGCGCGGCACGAGGGCGACGCCCGCGTCGGCGCAGGCGAGGGCGACGACCGCGCGGAAGTCGTCCGAGGAGTGCTCCATGCGGGGCTGGAAGCCGGCGTTCTCGCAGGCCAGGACCACCACGTCGTGACAGGGATTGCCGGGGTACGGGCCGATCCACGCGTCCTTGGCCAGTTCGGCGAGCGGGATCTCCGCCGCCCCGGCCAGGCGGTGGGCGACCGGGACGACCGCGTCGAAGGGCTCGGCGTACAGCGGTACGTGGGTCAGCCGCGGGTCGTCGGCGGCCGGGGCGCCCCGGTACTCGACGGCGACGGCGACATCGACCTGCCGGTCCAGCACCATCGGCAGACTGGCGTCGCCCTCGGCGTCCTGGACGCGGATGCGGATCCCGGGCGCCGACCCGGCGAGGCGGACCACGGCCGGTGCGACGACCAGTGCGATGCCGGTCGCGAAGGAGGCGACCGTGACGGTGCCGGCCGCGCCCGAGCTGTAGGCGGCCAACTCGGCCTCGGCCCGCTCCAGCTGGGCGAGGACCGCGTTGGTGTGGCTGAGCAGGATCTCGCCGGCGGGGGTGAGGCGTACGCCCTTGGCGCCGCGCTCGACGAGCCGGTGCCCGGTCTCCTGCTCCAGCGCGGCGAGCTGCTGGGACACGGCCGACGGGGTCAGGTACAGCGCGGCGGCAGCCGCCGTCACCGTACGGTGGTCGGCCACCGCACGGAGGATGTGGAGCCGCCGTGCTTCGATCATGCGATCGATTCTCTCAGGTCGGCGGCGGTTCTCAGCCGTCCAGCTCCGCCCGGGCGGCCACGAAGGCGTCCACCGCCCGGTTCACGTCCTTTGCGGAGTGCGCGGCCGACAGCTGGACGCGGATCCGGGCCTGGCCCTGCGGGACCACCGGGTACGAGAAGCCGATCACGTACACGCCGCGCTCCAGCAGCAGCTCCGCCATGCGCCCGGCGACCGCCGCGTCCCCGATCATCACCGGGGCGATGGGGTGGTCACCGGGGAGGACGTCGAAGCCCTCCTCGGTCATCCGGCCGCGGAAGAGCGCCGTGTTCTCGGCGAGCCGGACGCGCAGGTCGTCCGCCGACTCCAGCAGGTCGAGCACCTTCAGGGAGGCCGCCGCGATCACCGGGGCGAGCGTGTTCGAGAAGAGGTACGGCCGGGAGCGCTGGCGCAGCAGGGCGACGATCTCGGCGCGGGCGGCGACATAGCCGCCCGAGGCGCCGCCCAGGGCCTTGCCGAGGGTGCCTGTGATGATGTCGACGCGGTCCATGACGCCGTGCAGCTCGGGCGTGCCGCGGCCGCCGGGGCCGACGAAGCCGACGGCGTGCGAGTCGTCGACCATGACCATCGCGTCGTAGCGGTCGGCGAGGTCGCAGATCTCGCGCAGCGGTGCCACGTAGCCGTCCATGGAGAAGACGCCGTCGGTGACGATCAGGCGGCGGCGCGCGTCGGAGGCCTCCTTCAGGCGGGCCTCCAGCTCGGCGAGGTCGCGGTTGGCGTAGCGCAGGCGGCGGGCCTTGGACAGCCGGATGCCGTCGATGATCGACGCGTGGTTGAGGGCGTCGGAGATGACCGCGTCCTGCGGGCCGAGCAGCGTCTCGAACACGCCGCCGTTGGCGTCGAAGCAGGAGGAGTACAGGATCGTGTCCTCCTGCCCGAGGAACGCCGACAGCCGGGCCTCCAGCTCCTTGTGCACCTCCTGCGTGCCGCAGATGAAGCGGACGGAGGCCATACCGTAGCCCCAGCGGTCCAGGGCCTCGTGGGCGGCGGCGACGACCTCGGGGTGGTCGGCGAGGCCGAGGTAGTTGTTGGCGCAGAAGTTGAGGACCTCGCCGGGGCGGCCGCCGGCGGTGACGCTGACGGTGGCGGACTGCGGGCTGCCGATCACACGCTCGGGCTTGTGCAGGCCGGCGGCCCGGATCTCGTCGAGGGTGGCGCGCAGGTCGTCGCGCACGGAGTCGAACATGAGGGCTCCTGAAGTGCTTGCGGTGAGGGGGGAGTTACGCGGTCCAGTCGAGGATGACCTTGCCGCCGCGGCCGCTCGCCGCGTCGGCGAACGCCGCCTCGAAGTCGCGGTAGCCGTACCGGCCGGTGATCACGGGCGCGAGGTCGAGGCCACCTTCCAGCAGCACGGACATCGCGTACCAGGTCTCGAACATCTCGCGGCCGTAGATGCCCTTGACGGTGATCATCGAGGTGACGATCCGGGCCCAGTCGACGGGGAACTCCTGCGCGGGCAGGCCGAGCATCGCGATCCGGCCGCCGTGCGTCATGTTGGCGATCATGTCCCGCATGGCCTCGGGGCGGCCGGACATCTCCAGGCCGACGTCGAAGCCCTCACGCAGGCCGAGCGTGCGCTGCCCGTCGGCGATGGTGGCGTCCGCGACATTGAGCGCGAGGCTGACCCCGACCTTGCGGGCGAGGTCCAGCCGCTCCTCGCTGACATCGGTGATCATGATGTTGCGGGCGCCCGCGTGCCGGGCCACGGCGGCGGCCATCAGCCCGATCGGGCCCGCTCCGGTGATCAGTACGTCCTCGCCGACGAGCGGGAACGACAGCGCGGTGTGCACGGCGTTGCCGAACGGGTCGAAGATCGCGGCCACGTCGAGGTCGACGGGCACCCGGTGCACCCAGACGTTGGCGGCGGGCAGGACGACGTACTCGGCGAACGCCCCGTCGCGGCCCACGCCCAGCCCTATGGTGGCCCGGCACAGATGGCGGCGGCCGGCCTGGCAGTTGCGGCACTTGCCGCACACCAGGTGGCCCTCGCCGCTCACCCGGTCGCCGACGGCGATGTCGGTGACGTCCCGCCCGGTCTCGACGACCTCGCCGACGAACTCGTGCCCGACCACGAGCGGGGTGCGGATCGCCTGCCGCGCCCAGCCGTCCCAGGCCCTGATGTGCAGGTCGGTGCCGCAGATACCGGTGCGCAGCACCTTGATCAGTACGTCGCCCGGTCCGACGGCGGGCTCCGGGACGTCCGCGAGCCACAGCCCGGGCTCCGCCTTCTGTTTGACCAGCGCCTTCACCGCTACGGCTCCTGGGGGTGAGTCCCGGCTCCGGGCACGCCGAAGGAGCCCCTGGGCCGGGAGAGGAGTGGGATCGCCCAGCAATCTGCCCTACGCCGGCCGTACCGGTCCATCGAGGTTTTCTTAAGCGCCGCCTCAGCTTTCCTTCACGCCCCCCGCGTGCGCTGCGAGAACACGGGGCGTGTCAGTAGGGCAGCGTGCCGTCCCGGCCCTCCAGCCGCGCGACGAGCTGCGCGGCGTGTTCCTTGATGGCCGTCAGGCCCGGCTTCCCCCACGGCCGGGGCCCGACGTCGGCGACGCTGACCGTGCCCAGCACCAGGCCCATACCGTCGATGAGCGGTGCTCCCAGATAGGAGCGGATACCGAACTCGTCGACCACCGGATTGCCCGCGAACCGCGGATAGTCGTGGACGTCCTCCAGCACCAGGGCCTTGCGTCGCGCCACCACATGGGGGCAGAAGCCATGGTCGCGGGGCAGGGTACGGCCCACCCGGGGACTGGTGCCGTCGCTCCGCACCACCGGCGCGACGGCCGGAACGTACAGGCCCGCATAGAACTGGCCCCGCTCGTCCGGGAAGTTGACCATGGCGTACGGTGCCCCGGTGAGCTCGGCGAGGCCGTGCGCGAAGGCGTCGAGTGCGGGTTCGGGGCGCTCCCCCAGACCCAGCAGGCGCAGTCGGCCGGCGCGGGCGGGGGCCTCCTTGTCCTCGGGTGTGAGCAGCAGACGACCGGCCGGGCGCGGCGGGTCGTAGCTCATGGGCGTCCTCCCGGACTGTGGGCATGCGTCATATACGAGCTCCCTGACGGGTGTTGGGGGATCACATGTGGGGATCACATGTGCGGATCGCTTGTGGCGTTCACATGTGGGCGCCATACCCCGTCGCGGGGGCGGGCGCATGGGCGATGAGGTGGCGCACGAGGGTCAGCAGGGTCTGGACCCCGGAGCTGGAGATCCGGGCGTCACAGCACACGACGGGGATCTCCTCGGACAGGTCGAGGGCCGCGCGCACCTCCTCCGGGTCGTAACGGTGGGCGCCGTCGAACTCGTTGACGGCGACGATGAAGCCGAGGCCGCGTTGTTCGAAGAAGTCGACGGCCGCGAAACACTCCTGGAGGCGGCGGGTGTCGGCGAGGATGACCGCCCCGAGTGCGCCCTCGCACAACTCGTCCCACATGAACCAGAACCGTTCCTGTCCGGGGGTGCCGAACAGGTACAGCACGTGTTTCGGGTCGAGCGTGATGCGGCCGAAGTCCATGGCCACGGTCGTCTCGACCTTGTTCTCGATGCCGTCGAGGTTGTCGGTCGCGGCACTGACGGTGGTGAGCAGTTCCTCCGTGCTGAGCGGCGCGATCTCGCTGACCGCGCCGACGAAGGTCGTCTTGCCCACGCCGAACCCGCCCGCCACCAGGATCTTGAGGGCGGTGGGGAACGGGTCGCCGCCGTGGCCGGAATCGCCGGCGTAGTCAGAGCTGTCGTCGTAGTCCATCGAGCACTGCCTCCAGAAGGGCCCGGTCCGTCGGGTTGTGGTGGAACGCGGGGGGCTTGGTGGTCAGCGCCCCGCAGTCGACGAGGTCCGCCAGCAGCACCTTGGTGACGGCCACCGGCAGCTTCAGATGGGCGGCGACCTCCGCGACGGCGACAGGCACACTGCACCGCTCGAGTGCCTGCGCGTGCTCGGGGCCGAGGTAGCCGAGGGGGGTCGCCCCTGTGGCCATCACCTGCGACATCAGGTCGAGCGCGACGGTGGGACGGGTGCGGCCGTTGCTGACCGTGAACGGGCGCACCAGCCGCCCGGCCGCGTCGTCGAGCCAGGGCCCGTCACCGGCCGCCGCCACCCTCAAGGCCTCATCGCCGGGGATTCGACGGACTGCTGGCGGGGAGCGGTGACCAGGTACGGGCGGACGCTCTTGACCAGCATCGCCATCTCGTAGCCGAGGACGGCCGCGTCGGCCTCGCGGCCGGCGAGGACGGCCAGGCAGGTGCCGGAACCGGCGGTGGTGACGAACAGCAGGGTCGAGGCGAGTTCGACCACGACCTGCCGGACGTCGCCGCCGTCGCCGAAGCGGACGCCGGCGCTGCGGCCGAGGGAGTACAGGCCGGAGGCCAGGGCGGCCATGTGGTCGGCACTGTCCGGGTCGAGGCCGTGCACGGACTTCACCAGTCCGTCGCAGGACAGGAGCACCGCGGCGCTCGTGTGCGGTACGCGCTGCACGAGGCCGCTCATCAGCCAGTCGAGATCGGATACATGGGCGGTCGGCGCATCGCTCGCCATGGTGGATCGACTCCTTGGGGTACGAAGGTCTGCGGGAACGCTGGGGGTGGAGGTGGAGACGGGGGTGGTCATCCGGCGGGTGCGCTCCCGTCGTGCCGGGTGGTGGACTCGGTGTGCACGGGCTCCATGGGGATCGGGTTCCGGGGAACCGGGTCCTGGTGGGTCACGTGTGCCGGCTCGGTCTCGCCCTCGATGTGCTGTTGGGCCTCGGCGAGGCTGATGCCCCGCTGGAAGGCCGCCATCAGGCCGGGATCGTGACCGACGAGGAGCTCGGGGTCCTGGCGCGGCGTGGGACCGTCGCGCAACTGGGGGACGATGTGTTCCTGGGCACGGCGGCGGGGCAGCTGGGGCTTGCCCATGGTGCCGCGCACCGTGCCGTTGCGC
>NZ_MUKA01000033.1 GCF_002150735.1 Streptomyces africanus | reverse complement strand
CGTCGTACGCGCCGCGGCTGGGCGGGCTGATCCCGGCGCTGGAGATCATCCTGGACGCGGTGGAGACGACGTCGCGGGAGACCGGGCTCGGGATGCGGGTGCTGGTCGCGGCGAACCGGATGAAGCACCCGCATCCCGAGCCCGGTCTCCCGCGACGTCGTCTCCACCGCGTCCAGGATGATCTCCAGCGCCGGGATCAGCCCGCCCAGCCGCGGCGCGTACGACGTCGGATCGACCTGGATCTCCAGCCACCCCGACCCGTCCCGCAGATCCTCCTCCGCGGCTTCCCGCACCAGCCGCTGGATGTCCTCCGGCTCCCGCAGACACGAGCGCGCCGCGTCGTACAGCCGCTGAAAGCGGAACCAGCCCCGCTCGTCCGTCGCCCGCAGTCTCGGCGGCTCCCCGCCGCTCAGCGCCTCGGTCAGCGCGTCGGGGAGACGCACCCCGTGCTTGTCGGCCAGTTCCAGCACGGTCGAGGGCCGCATCGACCCGGTGAAGTGCAGGTGCAGATGGGCTTTCGGCAGCTCAGAGACATCACGTACACGCTCCATCCCAGGATCCTGCCGTACGCCTCAGCCGTCCCGGTAGCGGTTTCCCCTTTAGTGGCCTTGCTCGCACAAACAAATGGGGCACATACCGAATTCGGTATGTGCCCCAGGCCGACGGAGCGGACGTCAGTCCTTGGCCTCCGCCAGCAGCTTCTGCATCCGGCTCACGCCCTCGACGAGGTCCTCGTCACCCAGCGCGTACGACATCCGCAGATACCCGGGCGTACCGAACGCCTCGCCCGGCACCACCGCAACCTCGGCCTCCTCCAGGATCAGTGCGGCCAGCTCGACCGTGTCCTTGGGCCGCCGGCCCCGGATCTCCTTGCCGACCAGCGCCTTCACCGACGGGTACGCGTAGAACGCGCCCTCCGGCTCCGGGCACACCACGCCGTCGATCTCGTTCAGCATCCGCACGATGGTCTTGCGGCGCCGGTCGAAGGCCTCCCGCATCTTCTCGACGGCGACCAGGTCACCGGAGACGGCGGCCAGTGCGGCGGCCTGGGCGACGTTGGACACGTTCGACGTGGCGTGCGACTGGAGGTTCGTCGCGGCCTTGATCACGTCCTTCGGGCCGATGATCCACCCGACCCGCCAGCCGGTCATCGCGTACGTCTTCGCGACACCGTTCACCACGACGCACTTGTCGCGCAGCTCGGGCAGCACCGCCGGCAGGGACACGGCGGAGGCGTCGCCGTAGACCAGGTGCTCGTAGATCTCGTCGGTCATCACCCACAGACCGTGCTCGACGGCCCAGCGGCCGATCGCCTCGGTCTCCTGCTCGGTGTAGACCGCGCCGGTCGGGTTCGACGGCGAGACGAACAGGACGACCTTCGTCTTCTCCGTACGGGCCGCCTCCAGCTGCTCGACGGTCACCCGGTAGCCGGTCGTCTCGTCGGCGACGACCTCCACCGGGACACCCCCGGCCAGCCGGATCGACTCCGGGTACGTCGTCCAATAGGGCGCGGGCACGATGACCTCGTCGCCCGGGTCGAGGATCGCGGCGAAGGCCTCGTAGATGGCCTGCTTGCCGCCGTTGGTGACGAGGATCTGCGACGCGTCGACCTCGAGGCCGGAGTCGCGCAGCGTCTTCGCGGCGATCGCGGCCTTCAGCTCGGGCAGGCCGCCGGCCGGCGTGTAGCGGTGGAACTTCGGGTTCTTGCAGGCCTCGATCGCGGCCTCGACGATGTAGTCCGGAGTCGGGAAGTCGGGTTCACCGGCGCCGAAGCCGATCACCGGCCGCCCGGCGGCCTTGAGGGCCTTGGCCTTGGCATCCACGGCGAGGGTGGCGGACTCGGAGATCGCGCCGACTCGGGCGGAGACCCGGCGCTCGGTGGGAGGGGTTGCAGGGCTCATGCGCCCCATCGTTTCAGACTGGAAACGCGCGCGGCACGGGGGTTTCACAGACTGAACAACGCCGGGCAAACCCTTGAACAACAGTCCGGACCGGCCGCACGGCCTGGGCGATCTTCACCCGGAGCCCGGCCCTCCGCCCCCCGCTCCGCAGGCGATCTTCCGCCAACGAGGCCTTGCCGGAGCCCTTTCTGTTCGACGACCGGCCGCAGACCACGTACACTCTCACCTCGTTGGCCTCTCGCAGGCCGCGCCCGTTCGGTGCACACCAAGCATCCGGACGGATGCGGTACGTTGGGGGACACACAAAGGGTCGTAGCTCAATTGGTAGAGCACTGGTCTCCAAAACCAGCGGTTGGGGGTTCAAGTCCCTCCGGCCCTGCTACACACACCTTCGCCAGGATGTGTGCGCATGTACGTACAGCAATGCACCGCCGTGCGGCTCAGACCGGGCGCGGCACGGCCACGACCCGGAATCAGGTGAGGACGAGTGACGGACGCCGTGGGCTCCATCGACATGCCTGATGCCCAGGATGAGGCGCCGGAGTCCAAGAAGACCCGCAAGGGCGGCAAGCGCGGAAAGAAGGGCCCGCTGAAGCGGCTCGCCCTCTTCTACCGCCAGATCGTCGCGGAGCTGCGCAAGGTCGTCTGGCCGACCCGCAACCAGCTGACGACCTACACGACCGTGGTGATCATCTTCGTGGTCATCATGATCGGCCTGGTCACCGTGATTGACTATGGACTCAGCCACGCCGCCAAGTACGTGTTCGGCTGAACCGCCCGCGAAGAGCGCCGAGGTACCCGGCGCTCCTTTCGCATGTTCCACCCCTATGTATCCAGGAAGAAGCAGCCACCGTGTCTGACCCGAACGTGAACGACGCCATCGAGCCTGTCGAGTCCGTCGAGGACGAGCTCGACACCGTCGAGGGCGCGGACAGCGAGGACACCGAGGCCTCCGCCGAGGTCGAGGCTGCCGACGCCGTCGCGGACGACGACGCCGCCGAGGCGGAGACCGGGACCGACGAAGAGGTCGCGGACGAGGCCGAGGAAGAGCCCGAGGACGACCGCGACCCGATCGAGAAGCTCCGTGAGGAACTGCGGGTCCTGCCCGGCGAGTGGTACGTCATCCACACCTACGCCGGCTACGAGAACCGCGTGAAGACCAACCTGGAGCAGCGCGCCGTCTCGCTGAACGTCGAGGACTACATCTTCCAGGCCGAGGTGCCGCAGGAAGAGGTCGTCCAGATCAAGAACGGCGACCGCAAGACGATCAAGCAGAACAAGCTCCCGGGCTACGTCCTCGTCCGCATGGACCTGACGAACGAGTCCTGGGGCGTCGTCCGCAACACCCCGGGTGTCACCGGCTTCGTGGGCAACGCCTACGACCCGTACCCGCTGACGCTGGACGAGATCGTCAAGATGCTCGCCCCGGAGGCCGAGGAGAAGGCCGCCCGCGAGGCCGCCGAGGCCGAGGGCAAGCCGGCTCCGCAGCGCAAGGTCGAGGTCCAGGTGCTGGACTTCGAGGTGGGCGACTCGGTCACCGTCACCGACGGTCCGTTCGCCACGCTGCAGGCGACCATCAACGAGATCAACCCGGACTCGAAGAAGGTCAAGGGCCTCGTGGAGATCTTCGGCCGCGAGACGCCGGTCGAGCTCTCCTTCGACCAGATCCAGAAGAACTAGCACCACCCCGGCTTCCGAGCAGGTCAGACGGGCTCCTGGAGTCTGCCTGACCTGCTCGGTTTTTGGCCGCGCATAGATACCCGTTATCGTTGTGCGGTATGCCTCCATCCGGCTGATCCGGTTCGGAGGCTGGAAAACTCTCACTAGGACCCGGAGAGAGCACATGCCTCCCAAGAAGAAGAAGGTCACGGGGCTCATCAAGCTCCAGATCCAGGCCGGTGCCGCCAACCCGGCCCCGCCGGTCGGCCCCGCGCTGGGCCAGCACGGCGTCAACATCATGGAGTTCTGCAAGGCCTACAACGCCGCGACCGAGTCGCAGCGTGGCTGGGTCGTGCCGGTGGAGATCACGGTCTACGAGGACCGTTCCTTCACCTTCATCACCAAGACCCCGCCGGCCGCGAAGATGATCCTCAAGGCCGCGGGCGTGGCGAAGGGCTCCAGCGAGCCGCACAAGACCAAGGTCGCGAAGATCACGCGTGACCAGGTCCGCGAGATCGCGACCACCAAGATGCCCGACCTCAACGTCAACGACCTGGACGCCGCCGAGAAGATCATCGCCGGCACCGCCCGTTCCATGGGCGTCACGGTCGAGGGCTGAGCCCCAACCCCATCAGCAGAAGTGGCGGGGCCTGCTCGGCCCGGACCACGACTCCTAAGAATCCACAGGAGCAGTAGTGAGCAAGCGCAGCAAGTCCCTTCGCGCTGCGGACGCCAAGGTCGACCGGGAGAAGCTCTACGCCCCGCTCGAGGCCGTCCGTCTCGCCAAGGAGACCTCCACGACCAAGTTCGACGGCACCGTCGAGGTCGCCTTCCGTCTGGGTGTCGACCCGCGCAAGGCCGACCAGATGGTCCGTGGCACCGTGAACCTCCCGCACGGCACCGGTAAGACCGCCCGGGTCCTGGTCTTCGCGACCGGTGACCGTGCCGAGGCCGCGACCGCCGCGGGCGCCGACATCGTCGGCTCCGACGAACTGATCGACGAGGTGTCGAAGGGCCGTCTGGACTTCGACGCCGTCGTCGCCACCCCGGACCTCATGGGCAAGGTCGGCCGCCTCGGCCGGGTGCTCGGTCCGCGTGGTCTGATGCCCAACCCGAAGACCGGCACCGTGACCCCGGACGTGGCCAAGGCCGTGACCGAGATCAAGGGCGGCAAGATCGAGTTCCGTGTGGACAAGCACGCGAACCTGCACTTCATCATCGGCAAGTCGTCCTTCGACGACACCAAGCTGGTGGAGAACTACGGCGCCGCGCTGGAGGAGATCCTCCGTCTGAAGCCGTCCGCCGCCAAGGGCCGGTACATCAAGAAGGCCGCCATCACCACCACGATGGGCCCCGGCATCCCGGTCGACCCGAACCGCACCCGCAACCTCCTCGTCGAGGAGGACCCGGCCGCGGTCTGAGTCTGACGGCTCACGCAACCGGTCACGGGCCCCGCACCTCTCACAGGTGCGGGGCCCGTTCCCTTTTCCGGTACGTACGCCGGTGGCCTGGGTTAACGTGCGGGAACCGGATGCGAACGGGGGGACGTATGCAGGGCACGACCGTGCGCGGCGCGGGCCTGGTGCTCGCCCTGGCGAGCGCGCTGACAGGGATGGCCGCCTGCACCTCCCCGGACTCCTCCGACGGCCCCGACAAGGACGACCGCGCCGCGCACGGCCGGACCGTCGCGGCCCTGCGCTCCGCCGAGCGCGCCACCCAGCGGGCCGGGTCCGCCCGGGTCGAGTCCACGACGACCATGGGCTCGCTGATGTCCATGACCGCCGATGGCACTCTCGGCTGGGGCGACGGCATCACCGGCACCCTGAGCATCACCTACACCGGCGGCACCGTGGCCGACACCATGCGCCGGCTCGGCAGCACCTCCATGGAGGCCCGCTACCTGCCCGACGCGTACTACGCGCGCATGGGCGAGAAGTTCTCCGAGCAGGCCGGCGGCAAGCACTGGATCCGGTACGCCTACGAGGACCTGGAAGCCCTCGCCGGAGGGTCCGGCGCCCATCTCGGCGACCAGATGCGCAGCACCACACCGAACCAGTCCGTGAAGCTCCTGCTGGCCTCCGGGGACGTCAGGAAGGCCGGCGAGGAGTCCGTGCGCGGCCGGCCCGCCACGCACTACACCGGCACGGTGGCCGCCGCGGACGTCACCGACGCCGCCCTGAGGAAACAGCTCACCGAGGCCGGTGTCACCACCGAGACCGTCGACATCTGGATCGACGAGCGGAACCTGCTGGTCAAGAAGGTGGAGAAGGCCCGGATGAGTACGGGCCTGATGACCCAGACCGCGCACTACGGCGACTACGGCGTGCCGGTCCGGGCCCGGCGGCCCCCGTTGTCCGACACCGGGGACTTCGAGGACCTGATGCGGAAGAAGGCCGGTACGCCCTGAGCTCCCCGTGAATCCGCATAGATCCCAAGCAGTTCCGGATGAAGGGCGACGCCGACAAGGGCCCGCTCGACATGACCATCACCTGGTCCGTCGTACGGGCGGATTTGCTTGACGGCGATCCGTTCCCGTACCCTCCTACAGAAGCCAAAGACCGCTGGTCGTTTACCGCGCGCTCGGACGAGAGCGCGGTGGCCGAAGGATCCGCTGAACGGCGGACGGCCCGCGCAGGTGACACTTGGAGAAGCTCCCGTAGTCCGCCGCCCCGTGCGTGCGTACAAACGGTCGAGCTGCGCCCCGTGCCCCTGCGCCGGGGCGTTTCGTTTTCCCCAGTCCTCCTTCGGGTCCGCGCGGTCCGAATCACCCGGAAGGAGGCCGAGGCTCATGGCGAGGCCTGACAAGGTCGATGCCGTCGAGGAGATGCGGGACAGGTTCCGCGACTCCAACGGCGCTGTCGTTACTGCGTACACCGGTCTCACCGTGGCGCAGCTGCAGCAGCTGCGTCGTTCACTCGGTGAGAACGCTCATTACCGTGTGGCGAAGAACACGCTGACCAAGATTGCGGCCAACGAGGCCGGGATCACCCAGATCGACGACCTCTTCTCGGGTTCGTCGGCCGTCGCCTTCGTGACCGGTGACCCGGTCGAGGCGGCGAAGGGTCTCCGTGACTTCGCCAAGGACAACCCCAACCTGGTCATCAAGGGCGGCGTCCTTGACGGCAAGGCGTTGTCCGCCGATGAGATCAAGAAGCTTGCGGACCTCGAGTCCCGCGAGGTTCTGCTCTCCAAGCTGGCCGGTGCCATGAAGGGCAAGCAGTCGCAGGCTGCCTCTGTCTTCCAGGCGCTGCCGTCGAAGCTCGTCCGCACCGTGGACGCGCTCCGTGCCAAGCAGGACGAGCAGGGCGGTGCCGAGTAACTCGGCTCGCATCCCGGCCGCCGCTGCCTGAACGCGGCGACCGTAGCGGGCCAGTAGTACGCCCGCCTCACATGTACATCCGGCACCTGCCGATTTAGTGGAAGGACCGCCAATCATGGCGAAGCTCAGCCAGGAAGACCTGCTCGCGCAGTTCGAGGAGATGACCCTCATCGAGCTCTCCGAGTTCGTGAAGGCGTTCGAGGAGAAGTTCGACGTCACCGCCGCCGCGGCCGCCCCGGTCGTCATGGCCGGTGGTGCCGGTGCCGGTGCCGCCGCCGAGGCCCCGGAGGAGAAGGACGAGTTCGACGTCATCCTCACCGGTGCCGGCGACAAGAAGATCCAGGTCATCAAGGTCGTGCGTGAGCTGACCTCCCTGGGCCTGAAGGAGGCCAAGGACCTGGTCGACGGTGCGCCGAAGCCGGTTCTGGAGAAGGTCAACAAGGAGGCCGCCGACAAGGCGAAGGAGTCCCTCGAGGGCGCCGGTGCCTCCGTCGAGGTCAAGTAAGACCTCCCGGATCCGCCAGGATCCACGACACGTCCCGCTGGGCGTGTAACGCGTAAGCGCGGAAGAGCGATCATCCATCCGGGTGGTCGCTCTTCGGCGTTTCAGAGGTCCGGCCACGGTTGCCTTGCACCCTCTGTGGCGGGAGGTATGGTGATCTTCGTCGTGTCTCTGGGCCGGCCCCGGTTCGGGCAGGGGGGCCTTGACGAACCGCACGCAGCGCGCAATTCTCAGGACGCGTCGTCACAAGGATCCGAATCCGAGGTATGGATCGACGACGAAGAGGGCAGTATCAACGTGCGTTGAGGGCAGCGCCTTGTCGCAGGAGTGGAACAACGAGGGTCAACACGGGTTTCACAACCCGGACTGGACATCAGTGTGCCAAGTGGCTACACTGACCCTTTGCGCTGCCTGTTAGCTGTCCCCTGCCCGTCACCAGGGGTCTGCCCTCGCCCGAGCATCGACGACAAGAGCTGTCTGACCTGGCCGTTAGGCCGGACCGACGCGGCTTGTCTCCGTGTACGGGAGAGGGGCCGGTACGCGCGTAGTGAGTCCGAGCCCTCGGAAGGACCCCCTCTTGGCCGCCTCGCGCAACGCCTCGACCGCGAATACGAACAACGCCGCCAGCACTGCCCCGCTGCGCATCTCTTTTGCAAAGATCAAGGAGCCTCTCGAGGTTCCGAACCTGCTCGCGCTGCAGACCGAGAGCTTCGACTGGCTGCTCGGCAACACCGCCTGGCAGAGTCGGGTCGAGGAGGCTCTCGAGAACGGTCAGGACGTCCCCACCAAGTCCGGGCTCGAGGAGATCTTCGAGGAGATCTCCCCGATCGAGGACTTCAGCGGGTCGATGTCGCTGACCTTCCGCGACCACCGCTTCGAGCCGCCGAAGAACTCGATCGACGAGTGCAAGGAGCGCGACTTCACGTACGCGGCCCCGCTCTTCGTCACCGCCGAGTTCACCAACAACGAGACCGGTGAGATCAAGTCCCAGACGGTCTTCATGGGCGACTTCCCGCTCATGACGAACAAGGGCACCTTCGTCATCAACGGCACCGAGCGTGTCGTGGTGTCGCAGCTCGTCCGTTCCCCCGGTGTCTACTTCGACTCCTCCATCGACAAGACGTCCGACAAGGACATCTTCTCCGCCAAGATCATCCCTTCCCGGGGTGCCTGGCTGGAGATGGAGATCGACAAGCGCGACATGGTCGGTGTCCGCATCGACCGCAAGCGCAAGCAGTCCGTCACCGTCCTGCTCAAGGCGCTCGGCTGGACCACCGAGCAGATCCTCGAGGAGTTCGGCGAGTACGAGTCCATGCGCGCCACCCTGGAGAAGGACCACACCCAGGGCCAGGACGACGCGCTGCTCGACATCTACCGCAAGCTGCGCCCGGGCGAGCCCCCCACGCGTGAGGCCGCGCAGACGCTGCTGGAGAACCTCTACTTCAACCCCAAGCGCTACGACCTGGCCAAGGTCGGCCGCTACAAGGTCAACAAGAAGCTGGGCACGGACACCCCGCTGGACGCCGGGATCCTGACCGTCGAGGACATCATCGCGACGATCAAGTACCTGGTGAAGCTGCACGCCGGCGAGACCGAGACGGTCGGTGACAACGGCACGTCCGTGGTCGTCGAGACCGACGACATCGACCACTTCGGCAACCGTCGTCTGCGCAGCGTCGGCGAGCTCATCCAGAACCAGGTCCGTACGGGTCTGGCGCGTATGGAGCGTGTCGTCCGCGAGCGGATGACGACCCAGGACGTCGAGGCGATCACGCCGCAGACC
Organism: Streptomyces africanus; assembly: GCF_002150735.1. Taxonomy (GTDB): domain Bacteria; phylum Actinomycetota; class Actinomycetes; order Streptomycetales; family Streptomycetaceae; genus Streptomyces; species Streptomyces africanus. The sequence goes on along the minus strand of NZ_MUKA01000033.1, from coordinate 16,206 downwards.
CTGATCAACATCCGGCCGGTCGTCGCCTCCATCAAGGAGTTCTTCGGCACCAGCCAGCTGTCCCAGTTCATGGACCAGAACAACCCGCTGTCGGGTCTGACGCACAAGCGGCGTCTGTCCGCGCTCGGCCCGGGTGGTCTGTCCCGTGAGCGGGCCGGCTTCGAGGTCCGTGACGTGCACCCCTCGCACTACGGCCGCATGTGCCCGATCGAGACCCCTGAAGGCCCGAACATCGGTCTGATCGGCTCGCTCGCCACCTACGGCCGGGTGAACGCGTTCGGTTTCGTCGAGACCCCGTACCGCAAGGTGTTCGAGGGCCAGGTCACCGACCAGGTCGACTACCTCACGGCCGACGAGGAGGACCGCTTCGTCATCGCGCAGGCCAACGCGCCGCTGACGGACGACCTCCGCTTCGCCGAGGCCCGCGTGCTGGTCCGCCGTAAGGGCGGCGAGGTCGACTACGTCGGCGGCGAGGACGTGGACTACATGGACGTCTCGCCGCGCCAGATGGTGTCGGTCGCGACCGCCATGATCCCCTTCCTGGAGCACGACGACGCCAACCGTGCCCTCATGGGCGCGAACATGATGCGTCAGGCCGTGCCCCTGATTAAGTCCGAGTCCCCGCTCGTCGGCACCGGCATGGAGTACCGCTCCGCGGTCGACGCCGGCGACGTGGTCAAGGCCGAGAAGGCCGGTGTGGTCCAGGAGGTCTCCGCGGACTACATCACCACCGCCAACGACGACGGCACGTACATCACGTACCGCCTGGCCAAGTTCGCCCGGTCCAACCAGGGCACCTCGGTCAACCAGAAGGTCATCGTGGCCGAGGGCGACCGGATCATCGAGGGCCAGGTCCTGGCCGACGGTCCGGCCACGCAGCAGGGCGAGATGGCGCTGGGCAAGAACCTGCTCGTGGCGTTCATGCCGTGGGAGGGTCACAACTACGAGGACGCGATCATCCTGTCGCAGCGCCTCGTGCAGGACGACGTCCTCTCCTCGATCCACATCGAGGAGCACGAGGTCGACGCCCGTGACACCAAGCTCGGCCCCGAGGAGATCACCCGGGACATCCCGAACGTCTCCGAGGAGGTCCTCGCCGACCTCGACGAGCGCGGCATCATCCGCATCGGTGCCGAGGTCATCGCCGGTGACATCCTCGTCGGCAAGGTCACGCCCAAGGGTGAGACCGAGCTGACGCCCGAGGAGCGCCTGCTGCGCGCGATCTTCGGCGAGAAGGCCCGTGAGGTCCGTGACACCTCGCTGAAGGTGCCGCACGGCGAGACCGGCAAGGTCATCGGTGTGCGCGTCTTCGACCGCGAGGAGGGCGACGAGCTTCCCCCCGGTGTGAACCAGCTGGTGCGCGTCTACGTCGCGCAGAAGCGCAAGATCACCGACGGTGACAAGCTCGCCGGCCGCCACGGCAACAAGGGCGTCATCTCGAAGATCCTGCCGATCGAGGACATGCCGTTCCTGGAGGACGGCACCCCGGTCGACATCATCCTCAACCCGCTGGGTGTGCCGTCCCGAATGAACCCGGGACAGGTCCTGGAGATCCACCTCGGCTGGCTCGCCAGCCAGGGCTGGGACGTCTCCGGTCTCGCCGACGAGTGGGCGCAGCGCCTGCAGGCCATCGACGCCGACCAGGTCCCGCCGCGGACCAACGTCGCGACGCCGGTCTTCGACGGTGCCCGCGAGGACGAGCTGGCCGGTCTGCTGAACCACACCATCCCGAACCGCGACGGCGAGCGCATGGTGCTCCCGTCCGGCAAGGCGCGGCTGTTCGACGGCCGTTCCGGTGAGCCGTTCCCGGAGCCGATCTCGGTCGGCTACATGTACATCCTCAAGCTGCACCACCTGGTCGACGACAAGCTGCACGCCCGTTCGACCGGTCCGTACTCGATGATCACCCAGCAGCCGCTGGGTGGTAAGGCCCAGTTCGGTGGCCAGCGGTTCGGCGAGATGGAGGTGTGGGCACTCGAGGCGTACGGCGCCGCCTACGCGCTCCAGGAGCTGCTGACCATCAAGTCCGACGACGTGACCGGCCGCGTGAAGGTCTACGAGGCCATCGTCAAGGGCGAGAACATCCCCGAGCCCGGCATCCCCGAGTCCTTCAAGGTGCTCATCAAGGAGATGCAGTCCCTGTGCCTCAACGTGGAGGTGCTGTCCTCGGACGGCATGTCCATCGAGATGCGCGACACCGACGAGGACGTCTTCCGCGCTGCGGAGGAGCTTGGCATCGACCTGTCCCGGCGCGAGCCGAGCAGCGTCGAAGAGGTCTGACGGGAGTTCGGCGGCCTTCGTCATGAAGGCCGCCGGCCCCAGGACCCCCGTATCAGACCCCATGACTTACAACCCTGAGAGGGATTGACGCATAGTGCTCGACGTCAACTTCTTCGACGAGCTCCGGATCGGTCTGGCTACCGCTGACGACATCCGTCAGTGGAGCCACGGCGAGGTCAAGAAGCCCGAGACCATCAACTACCGCACGCTCAAGCCCGAAAAGGACGGACTCTTCTGCGAGAAGATCTTCGGTCCGACCCGGGACTGGGAGTGCTACTGCGGCAAGTACAAGCGTGTCCGCTTCAAGGGCATCATCTGTGAGCGCTGCGGCGTCGAGGTGACGCGCGCCAAGGTGCGCCGTGAGCGGATGGGCCACATCGAGCTCGCCGCGCCCGTCACGCACATCTGGTACTTCAAGGGCGTTCCGTCGCGGCTGGGTTACCTGCTCGACCTCGCCCCGAAGGACCTGGAGAAGGTCATCTACTTCGCGGCGTACATGATCACGTACGTCGACGAGGAGCGCCGTACGCGCGACCTGCCCTCGCTGGAGGCCCACGTCTCCGTCGAGCGTCAGCAGATCGAGCAGCGCCGCGACGCCGACCTGGAGGCCCGCGCCAAGAAGCTCGAGACCGACCTGGCCGAGCTGGAGGCCGAGGGCGCCAAGGCCGACGTGCGCCGCAAGGTGCGCGAGGGTGCCGAGCGCGAGATGAAGCAGCTGCGCGACCGTGCGCAGCGCGAGATCGACCGGCTCGACGAGGTGTGGAACCGCTTCAAGAACCTCAAGGTCCAGGACCTGGAGGGCGACGAGCTGCTCTACCGCGAGCTGCGCGACCGCTTCGGCACCTACTTCGACGGCTCGATGGGTGCCGCGGCGCTGCAGAAGCGCCTGGAGTCCTTCGACCTCGACGAGGAGGCCGAGCGCCTCCGCGAGATCATCCGTACCGGCAAGGGCCAGAAGAAGACCCGTGCGCTGAAGCGGCTGAAGGTCGTGTCTGCCTTCCTGCAGACCTCCAACAGCCCCAAGGGCATGGTCCTCGACTGCGTGCCGGTCATCCCGCCGGACCTGCGTCCGATGGTGCAGCTGGACGGTGGCCGCTTCGCGACCTCCGACCTGAACGACCTGTACCGCCGTGTGATCAACCGGAACAACCGCCTGAAGCGCCTTCTCGACCTCGGTGCGCCCGAGATCATCGTGAACAACGAGAAGCGCATGCTCCAGGAGGCCGTCGACGCGCTGTTCGACAACGGTCGTCGTGGTCGCCCGGTCACCGGTCCCGGTAACCGCCCGCTGAAGTCCCTCAGCGACATGCTGAAGGGCAAGCAGGGCCGCTTCCGTCAGAACCTGCTCGGTAAGCGTGTGGACTACTCCGCGCGTTCCGTGATCGTCGTCGGTCCGCAGCTGAAGCTGCACCAGTGCGGTCTGCCGAAGGCGATGGCGCTGGAGCTCTTCAAGCCGTTCGTGATGAAGCGCCTGGTCGACCTGAACCACGCGCAGAACATCAAGAGCGCCAAGCGCATGGTCGAGCGCGGCCGCACGGTCGTGTACGACGTGCTGGAAGAGGTCATCGCGGAGCACCCGGTTCTGCTGAACCGTGCGCCCACGCTGCACCGCCTCGGCATCCAGGCCTTCGAGCCGCAGCTGGTCGAGGGCAAGGCCATTCAGATCCACCCGCTCGTCTGCACCGCGTTCAACGCGGACTTCGACGGTGACCAGATGGCCGTGCACCTGCCGCTGTCCGCGGAGGCGCAGGCCGAGGCCCGCATCCTGATGCTGTCCTCGAACAACATCCTCAAGCCGGCCGACGGCCGTCCGGTGACCATGCCGACCCAGGACATGGTCCTCGGTCTGTTCTTCCTCACCACCGACGGCGAGATGCGCGACCTCAAGGGCGAGGGCCGTTCCTTCGCCTCGGTCGCCGAGGCGATCATGGCCTTCGACGCGGGCGAGCTGTCGCTCCAGTCGAGGATCGACGTCCGCTTCCCGGTCGGCACCATCCCGCCGCGTGGCTGGATGCCGCCGGCGCGTGAGGAGGGCGAGCCCGAGTGGCAGCAGGGTGACAGCTTCCGGCTGAACACCACCCTGGGCCGTGCGCTCTTCAACGAGCTGCTGCCCGAGGACTACCCGTTCGTCGACTACGAGGTCGGCAAGAAGCAGCTCTCCGAGATCGTCAACGACCTCGCCGAGCGCTACCCGAAGGTCATCGTGGCGGCGACGCTCGACAACCTGAAGGCGTCCGGCTTCTTCTGGGCGACCCGTTCCGGTGTCACCGTGGCCATCTCCGACGTCGTCGTTCCCGAGGCGAAGAAGGAGATCGTCAAGGGCTACGAGGCGCAGGACGAGAAGGTCCAGAAGCAGTACGAGCGCGGTCTGATCACCAAGGACGAGCGCACGCAGGAGCTCATCGCGATCTGGACCAAGGCGACCAACGAGGTCGCCGAGGCGATGAACGACAACTTCCCGAAGACCAACCCGATCTTCATGATGGTGAACTCGGGTGCACGAGGCAACATGATGCAGATGCGTCAGATCGCCGGTATGCGTGGTCTGGTGTCGAACGCGAAGAACGAGACGATTCCGCGTCCGATCAAGGCGTCGTTCCGTGAGGGCCTGTCCGTGCTGGAGTACTTCATCTCCACGCACGGTGCCCGTAAGGGTCTGGCGGACACCGCTCTGCGTACCGCCGACTCGGGTTACCTCACCCGTCGTCTGGTCGACGTCTCCCAGGACGTCATCATTCGCGAGGAGGACTGCGGCACCGAGCGCGGTCTGCGTCTGCAGATCGCGAGCCGGAACGCCGAGGGCACGCTTCTCAAGGCGGAGGACGTCGAGACGTCCGTGTACGCGCGCTGCCTCGCCGAGGACATCGTGGTCGACGGCAAGGTGCTGGCCCCGGCCGGTACCGACCTCGGCGACGTGCTCATCGACGAGCTGGTCAAGCACGGCGTGGAGGAGGTCAAGACCCGCTCGGTCCTGACCTGCGAGTCCGCCGTCGGCACCTGCGCGATGTGCTACGGCCGTTCGCTGGCCACCGGCAAGCTGGTCGACATCGGTGAGGCGGTCGGCATCATCGCCGCCCAGTCCATCGGTGAGCCCGGTACCCAGCTGACGATGCGTACCTTCCACACCGGTGGTGTGGCCGGTGACGACATCACCCAGGGTCTGCCGCGTGTCGTCGAGCTCTTCGAGGCCCGTACCCCGAAGGGTGTCGCCCCGATCTCCGAGGCCTCCGGCCGCATCCGGATCGAGGAGACCGAGAAGACCAAGAAGATCGTCGTCACCCCGGACGACGGCAGCGACGAGACGGCGTACCCGATCTCGAAGCGCGCCCGGCTCCTGGTCAGCGAGGGCGAGCACGTCGAGGTGGGCCAGAAGCTCACCGTGGGTGCCACCAACCCGCACGACGTGCTGCGCATCCTGGGCCAGCGTGCCGTCCAGGTCCACCTGGTCGGCGAGGTCCAGAAGGTCTACAACTCGCAGGGTGTGTCGATCCACGACAAGCACATCGAGATCATCATCCGGCAGATGCTCCGCCGTGTGACGATCATCGAGTCCGGCGACGCCGAGCTGCTGCCCGGCGAGCTGGTCGAGCGCTCGAAGTTCGAGCACGAGAACCGTCGTGTGGTCCAGGAGGGCGGTCACCCGGCCTCCGGTCGTCCGCAGCTCATGGGTATCACCAAGGCCTCGCTGGCCACGGAGTCCTGGCTGTCGGCGGCGTCCTTCCAGGAGACGACGCGAGTCCTCACGGACGCGGCGATCAACGCCAAGTCCGACTCGCTCATCGGCCTCAAGGAGAACGTCATCATCGGTAAGCTCATCCCGGCCGGTACGGGTCTGTCCCGCTACCGCAACATCCGGGTGGAGCCGACCGAGGAGGCCAAGGCCGCGATGTACTCGGCCGTCGGCTACGACGACATCGACTACTCGCCGTTCGGCACGGGCTCCGGCCAGGCCGTGCCGCTGGAGGACTACGACTACGGTCCGTACAACCAGTAAGCGAGTCGCTTGAGCCGAGGGCGGTCATCCTTTGGGGTGACCGCCCTTTGGCGTGTCGGCGCCGCCCGGCCGCGGACGCACCGGTGCCGGATGCCGCTCTTCGGCGCATCATGGAAGGACTCCGGCTCCCGGGGAGGTTCTTCGTGTCGCAGCCGCCCTATCCGTCCTGGCAACCCTGGCAGGGTCCCGGTGCCCCGTCGATGCTCGCCTCGCATGCCGATCGGGAGCGGGCCGTGGACGTGCTCAGAGCCGGGTACGCGGAGGGGCGGATGGAGCACGACGAGTTCGAGAAGCGGGTGGCGCGGGCGTACGCGGCGCGGACCGTGGGGGAGCTGGCGGTGCTCGTCGCGGATCTGCCGCAGGGGCCCCTGCCGCAGCCCGCCGGCGTCCTGCCGGTGCCCCGGACGTTCCTGCCCGTGCCGCGGCCGCAGACGAACGGGAAGGCGGTGGCGGCCGGCGTGTGCGGGCTGCTGTGCGTGCCGACCATGGGGCTGACCGGGATTCCGGCCGTGGTGCTGGGGCATGTGGCGCGGGCCGAGATCCGCAGCCGGGGGGAGCTGGGGGACGGCCTCGCCCTGACCGGTCTCGTGCTCGGATGGTTGTCCACGGCAGGCTGGGCACTCGTCCTGGTGTTGCTGACGGTGGTGTCCATCGCGGCCGGGTGACGCACAAAGAAACATGGGTAAATCGGACAGGCCGGCATCGAAATGAAGATCGTCAACGGCCGGGGGGCTTGACATGTCCCGCGTGGTGATGCGGTCGGCACCCATTTGTTTTGACCGCAGCGAATGCGGTAGGTACGCTCAGACCTTGTGCCTGGGGTGTGCCCTGGCTCTCGTGCGTGCCATCACCCGCACTGCGAGCTGACACCGGCCACCGCAATCTGCGCTTAATTCTGCCTGGCGGCGGGAGTCCGCGGGATTCGACACACCCGACCGCGTGGGTCGGCGACGTTCCAGGTTAGCTTCACCATTCGGCACACAGAAACCGGAGAAGTAGTGCCTACGATCCAGCAGCTGGTCCGCAAGGGCCGGCAGGACAAGGTCGAGAAGAACAAGACGCCCGCACTCGAGGGTTCGCCCCAGCGTCGCGGCGTCTGCACGCGTGTGTTCACGACCACCCCGAAGAAGCCGAACTCGGCCCTGCGTAAGGTCGCGCGTGTGCGTCTGACCAGCGGGATCGAGGTCACCGCTTACATTCCGGGTGAGGGACACAACCTGCAGGAGCACTCCATCGTGCTCGTGCGCGGCGGCCGTGTGAAGGACCTGCCGGGTGTTCGCTACAAGATCATCCGCGGTTCGCTCGACACCCAGGGTGTCAAGAACCGCAAGCAGGCCCGCAGCCGCTACGGCGCCAAGAAGGAGAAGTAAGAATGCCTCGTAAGGGCCCCGCCCCGAAGCGCCCGGTCATCATCGACCCGGTCTACGGTTCTCCTCTTGTCACCTCCCTGATCAACAAGGTGCTGCTGAACGGCAAGCGCTCCACCGCCGAGCGCATCGTCTACGGCGCCATGGAGGGCCTGCGCGAGAAGACCGGCAACGACCCGGTCATCACGCTGAAGCGCGCTCTCGAGAACATCAAGCCGACCCTCGAGGTCAAGTCCCGCCGTGTCGGTGGTGCCACCTACCAGGTCCCGGTCGAGGTCAAGCCCGGCCGTGCCAACACCCTGGCGCTGCGCTGGCTCGTCGGTTACTCCCGCGCCCGTCGCGAGAAGACCATGACCGAGCGTCTGCTCAACGAGCTCCTCGATGCCAGCAACGGCCTGGGTGCCGCTGTGAAGAAGCGCGAGGACACGCACAAGATGGCCGAGTCCAACAAGGCCTTCGCGCACTACCGCTGGTAGTCGCAGACCCCATCGAGACCGAGAGAAGACTGAAGCCTTATGGCTACCACTTCGCTTGACCTGGCCAGGGTCCGCAACATCGGGATCATGGCCCACATCGACGCGGGCAAGACGACCACCACCGAGCGGATCCTGTTCTACACCGGCGTTTCGTACAAGATCGGTGAGGTCCACGACGGCGCCGCCACCATGGACTGGATGGAGCAGGAGCAGGAGCGTGGCATCACGATCACCTCTGCTGCCACCACCTGTCACTGGCCGCTCGAGGGCAACGACTACACCATCAACATCATCGACACCCCGGGTCACGTCGACTTCACCGTCGAGGTGGAGCGCTCCCTGCGCGTGCTCGACGGTGCCGTGACGGTGTTCGACGGTGTCGCCGGCGTTGAGCCCCAGTCCGAGACCGTGTGGCGTCAGGCGGACCGCTACGGCGTTCCGCGTATCTGCTTCGTCAACAAGCTCGACCGCACCGGCGCGGAGTTCCACCGCTGCGTCGACATGATCAGCGACCGCCTGGGCGCGCAGCCGCTCGTCATGCAGCTGCCGATCGGTGCCGAGGCGGACTTCAAGGGCGTCATCGACCTCGTGACGATGAAGGCCCTGGTCTGGTCGGCCGAGGCGACCAAGGGCGAGATGTACGACACCGTCGACATCCCGGACACCCACGTCGAGGCTGCCGAGGAGTACCGCGGCAAGCTGCTCGAGGCCGTCGCCGAGAACGACGACGAGCTGATGGAGCTGTACCTGGAGGGCACCGAGCCCACCGTGGAGCAGCTCTACGCCGCGATCCGTCGCATCACCATCGCGTCCGGCAAGGGCGGCGGCACCACCGTCACCCCCGTGTTCTGCGGTACCGCGTTCAAGAACAAGGGCGTTCAGCCTCTGCTCGACGCGGTCGTGCGCTACCTGCCCACCCCGCTCGACGTCGAGGCCATCGAGGGTCACGACGTCAAGGACCCGGAGCAGGTCATCGCGCGCAAGCCGTCGGACGAGGAGCCCCTCGCCGCGCTGGCGTTCAAGATCATGAGCGACCCGCACCTCGGCAAGCTCACCTTCGTCCGCGTGTACTCCGGCCGTCTGCACTCCGGCACCGCCGTGCTCAACTCGGTGAAGGGCCGCAAGGAGCGCATCGGCAAGATCTACCGCATGCACGCCAACAAGCGTGAGGAGATCGAGTCGGTGGGCGCCGGCGACATCGTCGCCGTCATGGGCCTGAAGCAGACCACCACCGGTGAGACGCTGGCGGACGAGAAGAACCCGGTGATCCTGGAGTCCATGGACTTCCCGGCGCCGGTCATCGAGGTCGCCATCGAGCCCAAGTCGAAGGGCGACCAGGAGAAGCTCGGCGTCGCGATCCAGCGCCTGGCCGAGGAGGACCCCTCCTTCCAGGTGCACACCAACGAGGAGACCGGCCAGACCGTCATCGGCGGTATGGGCGAGCTTCACCTCGAGGTGCTCGTCGACCGCATGAAGCGCGAGTTCAAGGTCGAGGCCAACGTCGGCAAGCCGCAGGTCGCGTACCGCGAGACGATCCGCAAGGCCGTCGAGAAGGTCGAGTTCACCCACAAGAAGCAGACGGGTGGTACCGGCCAGTTCGCTCGCGTGATCATCGCGATCGAGCCGATCGAGGGCGGCGACGCCTCGTACGAGTTCATCAACAAGGTGACCGGTGGCCGTGTGCCGAAGGAGTACATCCCTTCGGTGGACGCCGGTGCGCAGGAGGCCATGCAGTTCGGCATCCTCGCCGGTTACGAGATGACCGGTGTGCGCGTGACGCTGCTCGACGGTGCCTACCACGAGGTCGACTCCTCCGAGCTCGCGTTCAAGATCGCCGGTTCGCAGGCCTTCAAGGAGGCCGCGCGCAAGGCCAGCCCCGTACTGCTCGAGCCGATGATGGCCGTCGAGGTCACCACGCCCGAGGACTACATGGGTGAGGTCGTCGGTGACATCAACTCCCGCCGTGGCCAGATCCAGGCCATGGAGGAGCGGGCCGGTGCCCGCGTCGTGAAGGGCCTCGTGCCCCTTTCGGAGATGTTCGGCTACGTCGGCGACCTGCGCAGCAAGACGTCCGGCCGTGCCAGCTACTCCATGCAGTTCGACTCCTACGCCGAGGTTCCCCGGAACGTCGCCGAGGAGATCATCGCGAAGGCCAAGGGCGAGTAACGCACAGCGTCTGCACGCCGTAGGCTTGACTCCGGAGCCTTGAGGGGCATTCCGCCGCAATCATGGTGAGAGTGCCCCGGGGCCCGGGCTTTCCAGCAAAGATCACCTGGCGCCGATGAGTAAGGCGTACCAGAACCACTCCACAGGAGGACCCCAGTGGCGAAGGCGAAGTTCGAGCGGACTAAGCCGCACGTCAACATCGGCACCATCGGTCACATCGACCACGGTAAGACGACCCTCACGGCCGCCATTACCAAGGTGCTGCACGACGCGTACCCGGACCTGAACGAGGCCTCGGCCTTCGACCAGATCGACAAGGCTCCTGAGGAGCGCCAGCGCGGTATCACCATCTCCATCGCGCACGTCGAGTACCAGACCGAGACGCGTCACTACGCCCACGTCGACTGCCCCGGTCACGCGGACTACATCAAGAACATGATCACGGGTGCGGCGCAGATGGACGGCGCCATCCTCGTGGTCGCCGCCACCGACGGCCCGATGCCGCAGACCAAGGAGCACGTGCTCCTGGCCCGCCAGGTCGGCGTTCCGTACATCGTCGTCGCCCTGAACAAGGCCGACATGGTGGACGACGAGGAGATCCTGGAGCTCGTCGAGCTCGAGGTCCGTGAGCTCCTCACCGAGTACGAGTTCCCGGGCGACGACGTTCCCGTCGTCAAGGTCTCCGCTCTGAAGGCCCTTGAGGGCGACAAGGAGTGGGGCAACTCGGTTCTCGAGCTCATGAACGCCGTCGACACGGCGATCCCGGAGCCCGAGCGTGACGTCGACAAGCCGTTCCTCATGCCGATCGAGGACGTCTTCACGATCACCGGTCGCGGTACGGTCGTCACCGGCCGTATCGAGCGTGGTGTCCTGAAGGTCAACGAGACCGTGGACATCATCGGCATCAAGCAGGAGAAGACCACCACCACGGTCACCGGCATCGAGATGTTCCGGAAGCTCCTCGACGAGGGCCAGGCCGGTGAGAACGTCGGTCTGCTCCTCCGTGGCATCAAGCGCGAGGACGTCGAGCGCGGCCAGGTCATCATCAAGCCGGGCTCGGTCACCCCGCACACCGAGTTCGAGGCGCAGGCCTACATCCTGTCCAAGGACGAGGGTGGCCGCCACACGCCGTTCTTCAACAACTACCGCCCGCAGTTCTACTTCCGTACGACGGACGTGACCGGCGTGGTGACCCTCCCCGAGGGCACCGAGATGGTCATGCCGGGTGACAACACCGAGATGAAGGTGGAGCTCATCCAGCCCGTCGCCATGGAGGAGGGCCTGAAGTTCGCCATCCGTGAGGGTGGCCGGACCGTGGGCGCCGGCCAGGTCACCAAGATCAACAAGTGAGTCTTCGGACTGGCTTGAGGGTCTGCTGACCTGAGTGGCTCGGAGGGGCCCGTACGACTTCGGTCGTGCGGGCCCCTTTGCTGTGCCCCGGGGGTGCCGGCCGGGGGTGCCGGCTCACTCCTGTGGGGCGTCGTCGCTCCGGTACAGGGGCAGGCCGTCGGTCGCGATCGTCCAGTCGGCGATGGTCACGTCCTCGCCGTAGACGAAGTCCTTGCGGGTCGCGTAGCGCGGGCCGTCCGGTGTGGGGTGGATGTCGGTGAGGACGGTGCCGGTGCCGGTACGGGGGTCGAAGACGGCGTAGACGGGGATGCCGATGAGGGGGTAGTCGCGCATCTTGGCCACCCAGTCGTTGTCCGGGTTGGAGCGGGAGACGACCTCGATGGCGGCGACCAGTGTGCGGGGGTCGAAGGAGCCAGGGACGTCCATGTCTTCCAGGGCGATCACCATCACGTCGGGGCGACGCATGATGCCCTCGGACTCGTCCTCCACATCGGGTTCGCCCGTGTGGGCCACGATCTCCTCCGGCATCACCTTCTCCAGGCGTCTCCGCAGGTGCAGGGTGGTCAGCTCGTGCGGACCCACGGGCGCCATCATGTCGTGGACGATTCCTTCCTTGCTGACCTCGAACTTGCCGGGCAGGGAGTCGTCCATGGACTGAACGAAGTCCCGCATGGCCCGATACCGGTGGGAGGCGCCCTGCTGCTCGTTCTCCGAGGCGGTGGTCATGGCGCTCGCTCCTCGTCTGTGCCCAGGGGCAAGGATCGTCGCTCTCATGCTAAGCGGCCTCCAGGAGACTTGATCGGCAATCGCGGCAGTGGCCGGGGGCCGGTGCGCGGAAGGCGCGGTCGCAGCCGTCGCAGGTCTGGAGCGGGTGACGGACGGCCGGCGGTGGTGTGGGCGCCCGGAACGGAGGCGGTGGCGGCAGCTGTGCCGTGAGGCGGTGGGCCAGGAGGGCGGCTGGGCGGTGGAGGGCCTCGGGTGGGAGGTCGGTCGTCAGGGCGTGGCGTACGGAGGTGGGGGAGACGTCGCGTTCCAACCAGGCGGCGACACCAGGGGCGAGGTGGGCGACGTCGAGGGTGGAGAGGAGGAGGCGGGTGTCCTCGCGGCGGAGGGCTGTGAGGAGGTCCGTGGCCTGTTGGAGGAGGGCGGGTGCGGGGTAGGCCGGGCGCGGTACGGCCGGGAGGAGCTTGCTGCCGGGCGGCCTCGTCCGCTTCCTCGGGGCTGGGGGAGGGGCGTCCGTACCGCTGTGACCTGGCTGGTTGCAGGAGATCGTGCGGGTGATGATCCGGCCGCCGGGGATACGTTCGCGCACGCGTCGCAGGTAGCCGTGGGTCTCCAGCTCGCGCAGGGCGGCGGCGATCCGGGTCGTGCCCTCCGGGAAGCGGGCGGCGAGGGTCTTGATGTCGACTCGGGTGCCCGCTGGGAGCGACTGGATGTGCGTGCCGAGCCCGATCGCGAGCAGTGACAGCTCCGGGTGCTGGGCGAGGTGGTTGCCGATCACCGTGAAGCGGGTGGTGTGACGGGTGTTGTCGTGAATCAGGCCGGCGTGGGGGTGCCGCCGGTTCGGGTGCTTCTTCCCCGTTTCGGGGGTGTGGGCGTGCGAGGGCACGTTAGGGTTCTGCGTATCCATCAGGAAGTTGGAGCCTTCCTCGGTGGTCAGGCCCTCGCACTGGGATGCCAGTCCCGGCGAGGGCCGTCGCATGTCTGCGGTCTGTTGCGCTGAGCGTAGGGCAGGCAATGGCTCCCGGATCCAGCTGAGTTGGCGATGTTCACTCGCGTGAGTGAGCGAGCGAGTGAACATCGCCAACTCGGCGGGAGGGGTGGGGCTTGGTCGGGTTCTTTCCTCCTCGTGGTCCTTGAGGGAGACCGCCTGCGGCACCGGAGCGCGAGATGTTGGGGCCCGGTGCTTCAGGTCAGAGGGTGAGTTCCGCCCAGACGGTCTTGCGGGGCGGCAGACCCGGGGTGACACCCCAGCGGTCGGCGAGTGCGTCGACGAGGAGCAGGCCGCGGCCGGACTCGGACTCCGGAGTGGGGAGTTGGGGTGTCGGCAGCCGGTCGCCGCGGGTGTCCGTGACCTCGATGCGGAGGGTGTCGGCCACGACGTAGAGGAGCAGGCGGAAGTCGCGGCCGGGGATGCGGCCGTGTTCCGCCGCATTGGCCGACAGCTCTGCGATGACCTGCCTCGCCGGGTCCAGCGGCAGTCCCCAGGAGCGCAGTTGTTCGGTGGCCAGGAGGCGGGCCAGGCGGGCGCCGCGTGGGGTGGGGGACAGCTGGAGGCTGAAGTTGCGGACCGGGGTGGTGAGTTCAGGGGGTTGCTGCTTCACGTCACTCAGAGTGGCCGTCCGTGCTTACAGTGAACAGTGACTCAGCGGGTGCGTACGGTGACTGTCCGGAGCTTGTCCGGTCGTGTCCGGGCTGTCGGGGCCGTGCGTACGGGTAGGGCGCTGGGCACGGTCGTACGACGGAAGGGTGCGGGATGACGGCGGTCGAGGCGGACGCGGGACGGCTCAACGGCGAGGCGGACGAGCCGGGTTGGGAGGTGGACCCGGACGACGAGTGGGGCGTCGCCGTCATCGCGACCGTCGGGCGGCAGCTGAAGCTGCGGCGGGAGGCGGTGGGGATGCGGGCCGCCGCGTTCGGGACGGCGGTCGGGTACGGCGAGGACATGGTCTACAAGATCGAGGGCGGGAAGCGGATTCCCCGGCAGGACTATCTCGTCAGGGCGGATGAGGTGTTGGGGGCGGGTGGGCTGATTGCGGCGACGTGGGAGGACGTGAAGAGGGTTCGGTATCCCAAGAGGGTGCGGGAGCTGGCCAAGTTGGAGGGGCAGGCGGTTGAGATCGGGGTGTACGAAAGCATCAGCATCAACGGCCTGTTGCAGACCCCGGATCACGCGCGAGCCCTGTTCGAGTCCGGGCAGCCCGCGTACTCGCCGGACGAGGTGGAGCGGCTGGTGGCTGCGCGCACGGCCCGGCAGTCCGTGTTCGAGCGGTCGCCGGCGCCGTCGCTCAGCTTCGTCCAGGAGGAGGCGACGCTGCGGCGCCCGGTTGGGGGCACAATGGTCTGGCGTCAGCAGCTTGAGCACCTGCTGGAGGTGGGGCGGTTGCGAAACGTCAGGCTTCAGGTGATGCCGACGAGCAGCGAGGCCCATCCCGGTCTGAACGGGAGGATCGAGGTGCTGAAGTTCGGGGATGGTACTGCGGTGGGCCGGTCCGACGGCGCCTTCAACGGGCGACCGACCACTGATCCGAAGCAGATCCGGGTCCTCGAACTGCGGTATGGCACCATCCGAGCTCAGGCCCTTCCGCCACGGGAGTCGCTGGCCTTCATTGAGCAACTGCTGGGAGAGACATGATCCGCAAGTCCTCGATCGGGGCCGCCTCCGAACTGGCGTGGTTCAAGAGCAGTTACAGCAGTGGCCCTGACGGCGACTCCTGCGTCGAGATCGCGACCACTCCGGAGGTGATCCACGTCCGGGACTCAAAGCAGGCCGCAGGCCCCCGGCTCGCCCTCGCGCCGGAGGCCTGGTCGGACTTCGTGGCGTCCGTCTAGCCGTCGTTCCGCAGGACGCTCACCGCGCGGTCGAACGCCGAGTCCCGCTTCTTGGCGAACTCCTCCTTCGTGAAGACCGGTTCGGTGAGGTGGGGCGGGATGCCCGTGCCGTCGTACGTGTGGCCGGAGCGGTTGAGGAACTCCTCGTTCGGGAGGATGGCGGTCATGCCGCCCGGCAGGTGGCGCTCCATGACGTCGGAGAAGACGCCCTGCGTGGGCTGACCGATGCGGATCGTGCCGCCGGGGCGGTTGATGAGGGCCTGGGTGAAGGTCTCGCCCGCGCTGACGGTGGAGCCGCCGGTCAGTACGGCGATGGGGCCGGTGTAGCGGGGCCCGTCGGCCGGGACGACCCGGATGGGCTCGGGGCGGGTGTGTCGGCCCGGGTCGGTGGGGTGGTTGCGGGCGCGTTTGGCGTAGGCGACGTACGGCTTGTCGGTGAGGCGCTCGGCGATGTGGATGCCGAGGGCGTCGGAGCCGCCGCCGTTGACGCGCAGGTCGATGATCAGGCCCTTGAGGCGCCGGGTTCGGTCCCTGGTGAGGATCGTGTCGAGGGCCTTGTCGAGTTCGGCGAGGTGGGTGGCGTACGGGGCGTCCTCCGGGGTGTAGCCGCCGAAGCCGGAGATGCGGAGGTAGCCCTGGTCGGCGCCGCCGGGCAGGTCGGCGTAGGTGATCCGGCCGTTGGCGAAGTCCTGGCGGTACGGGGCGCCCTTGAGGTCGCGTTCGCCGATGAACTTCTTGACCTTGGTGTCCAGCTCCTGCGTGGGCATGTCGGTGCCGGGGCGGCCCTGAGCGAAGACCCGGTCTCCGTCCCGGACGGCGACGTGGGCGTCGTAGAGGGGGCGGACCATGTCGCTGAAGAGGGCGAAGAGTTCCTTGCGGGTGGTGTCGTCGTCGACTTTCGGGCGGTAGCGGTCCCCTACGGCCTGCCAGTCGATGCCCTTCGCGGCGAAGAAGGGGTAGTTCTCGGCGAAGGAGTGCCAGAAGACGTCGAAGGCGGTGCGGGGGTCCTTGGGGGTGGGGC
>NZ_MUKA01000280.1 GCF_002150735.1 Streptomyces africanus | reverse complement strand
GCCTTCGACCTGGAGCCGGGCGGGCCCGGCTCCAGGTCGAAGGCGGCCCGGACCGTGTGCAGCAGCCGCAGATAGGCCTGGACGGCGGTGCGTTCGCGGTCGGTCAGTACGGCGGTGGGCATCGGTCGGCTCTCCCCGTGTCGGAGTCATCGGTCACGCCCCGCACACAAGGGGCGCACCTCCAGCTTGCCGCCCACCACTGACAATCCGGCCCGGTCGTCCCCCGGTTCGCCCGCTCGGCGCAGGGGTGACCCCACCTCAGCCCTGCGACCCCGGATATCCCAGCGACGCCTCGATCCGCCCCGCCAGGTGGTCCCGCTGCACCGGCCCCCGCGACGACGAACCCGCCAGCCACGCCCGGCACTTGCTGGCCAGCAGCAGCCCGAAGCTCTCCGCCTCCTTCTCGTCGTCGAGGTCGAAGCGGGTGCGCGCGGCGACCTTCAGCACCGTCTCCTGAAGGTCGGCGCCCTCGTGGAGCAGCCGGGCCGCGACGGCGGCGCCCTCGACGTGGTGGGAGCAGTGCCCCGCCTTCATGTGCCACAGCTCGTGCCCCAGGATCACCAACTGGTGATCGGGAGCCGTGCGTTCCTCGATCACGACGAGGTCCTGCTCGGCCATGTCGAGCCACAGCCCGCTCGCGGTCCCGGGCGGGAAGGCGGCCGTGCGGAAGTGGACGGGGCGGCCCCGGCGTCTGCTCATGGCGTCGCACAGCGCGGCGTACAGCTCCTCGGGCCGCGCCGGCGCGGGGAGGGTCAGCTCCGCGACCAGTTCGCCGCACAGGCGGCGCATTTCCTTACCGATGCCCACAGTTCTCCCCACGGTCACGACTCGGGCCGCTTGACGCTCTCCAGGAGCATGTCCAGCCACTCCGCCACCTTGTCGCGGTGCTGGTCGGTGGGCAGCTGCGCGGCCCGCCAGGCGATGCCGCGCACGCCGTGGTCCTGCAACAGCCGCTCCAGCGGGTCGTCGGCCGCCGCGGCCGCCTCCCGCTCGCGGTCGGCGAGCTTCTGGAGCAGCTCCTGCTCGGTGTGCTGGAGGGCGCTCACCAGTGCCTCGGGGTCCTCGGCCGTGAGGAACCCGGCGTGCACCCGGAAGAACCGCTGGAGGGCGTCGCAGTGCTCCATGGTCGGCCGCCGGTCGCCGTTGATCAGGGCACCGGCCTGCTGCCGGGACATGCCCGCGCCGTCGGCGATCTCCTGCTGGGTGTACTTGCGGCCGTTGGGCTTGAGCCGGGTCCGGCGCAGCAGGTCCAGGCGCTGGAGGAACCGGGCCTGCACATCGGGCTCGCCCGCCGGCCGGCCGCCGAGCAGGGCCTTGACCACGGGCTCCGGGACGCCGGAGGCGACGGACAGCCGGCCGATGTCGAAGACCTCGGCGTAGGGCACGCCGAGCCGGTCGGCGAGCGCGGAGACACGGGAGACGACGGCCGCCAGCACGGCCGTCGGCGTGGCGCCCGGACCTTCGACGAAGCCACCCGTCACCGACAGATCTCCTACGTCTCTCACAGGCTTCTCACAAGTGGATGCCGTGACCTACCCCGGCGTGAACTTCCCGGAGCGTAGCCGGTGGTTCGAACTCACATCCAGGTCTCGCCACAACTGTGGCCAATTTCAGCCGTCAACCAGCATGAAATGCCACGATAGTTGACACGCCTCAGCTCCGGGCACCAGGATCGGTGCGCCGCGTCAGGGCCGCACAGGCAAGAGGGGTGACCTCCCGATGGCATATCAGGCAGGAGGGCAGCGGCCGGCACCGCGGCCCGTCCCCCAGACTTCCGATGTCCAGGCCTACCTGGAGGACTACGCCGGGCTTCTGGAGGCCGTCTCCTTCCCCTCGCTCGTCGTCGACCACTGCTGGGACGTGGTGCTGGCCAACAGTGCCTTCCGGTCACTTTTCGGTGGCGTCGGCCCGCACCCGACGGCCATGCCGGGCGACAACTTCCTCAGGTTCGTGCTGTTCCACCCCGACGCCCCCACGGTGCTCGGCGAGCACGAGGCGAGCTGGTGCCTGCCGATGCTCGCGCACTTCGCGCGGACCGTGGAGAGCCACGCCCCCGACCACGGCCTCCAGGCCATCCGCCGCGACATCGCCCAGGACCCGATCATGGAAGCCGCCTACCGGCACGGCCTGCCGCACTGGATCCGCTCGGTCGGCGAGAGCGCCGTCGAGCAGGACGGTGCCGTACGGCCGCTGCTGCACCCGGATCCGCGCTGGGGCGCCACCGACTGCCGGATCGTCGTCGAGACGTCCAGGACGCTCGACGAACTGGGCTGCGCCCGGCTCACGTTCGTGCTGCGCGAGGCCCGCCGCACCCCGTCCCGGGACCGCCGGGCGCGCCGTACCGCCTCCCACCTGAGGGTCGTCCCGGCGGCCGAGTGAGCCCCGCCGGTTTCCCCCGCACCACAACACCGCGTCATCGGTGTCCGCCCCATTCCCCGACACTGTGGTGTGTGACATAGTACTGCCGTGAGCAAGCCGCTGACCTGCGATGTCGTGGTGGTCGGAGCCGGAGTGGTGGGCGCCGCCTGCGCCCTGTACGCGGCCCGGGCGGGCCTGGACACCGTCGTGGTGGACCGCGGCCCGGTGGCCGGCGGCACGACCGGCGCGGGGGAGGGCAACCTCCTCGTCTCCGACAAGGAACCCGGCCCCGAGCTCGACCTGGCCCTGCTGTCCGCCCGGCTGTGGTCCGAACTGGCCGGGGAGGGGCTGGGGAAGGCGGTCGAGTACGAGGCCAAGGGCGGGGTCGTCGTCGCCGGCACCGGCGCAGCGCTGGCCGGGCTGGAGAGACTCGCCGCCGGGCAGCGCGCGGCCGGGGTCGAGGCGGTCCCGGTGCCGCCCGACCGGCTCCCCGACCTGGAGCCGTACCTGGCCCCCGGCCTCGCGGGCGGCGTGCACTACCCGCAGGACGCCCAGGTGATGCCCGCCCTGGCGGCGGCGCACCTGCTGCGCGCCTCGGACGCCCGGCTGCTCACCGGCCGTGAGATGACCGGGGTGCTGCGCGGCCCCGACGGTGCGGTGCGCGGGGTGCGTACCGACCGGGGAGACATCCACGCCCCGGCGGTCGTCAACGCGGCCGGTACCTGGGGCGGCGAGGTGGCGGCCCGCGCCGGGGTGTCGCTGCCGGTGCTGCCCCGGCGCGGTTTCGTCCTGGTCACCGAGCCGCTGCCGCCCCGGATCCGGCACAAGGTGTACGCCGCCGACTACGTGGCCGACGTCGCCAGCGACTCGGCGGCCCTCCAGACCTCCCCGGTCGTCGAGGGCACGCCCGCCGGGCCGGTCCTCATCGGCGCCAGCCGCGAACGGGTCGGCTTCGACCGGTCGTTGTCGCTCCCTGCGCTGCGGGCGCTGGCGGCGGGCGCGACGCGGCTCTTCCCGTTCCTCGCCGGAGTCCGGGCCATGCGGACGTACGCCGGCTTCCGGCCGTATCTGCCGGACCATCTGCCCGCGATCGGCCCCGACCCCCGGGCGCCCGGACTGCTGCACGCCTGCGGGCACGAGGGCGCGGGCATCGGTCTGGCCACCGGCACCGGGCAGCTGATCGCCCAGGTGCTGACGGGGCGGACGCCCGACCTGGATCTCGGCCCGTTCCGGCCCGACCGCTTTCCCGAGGAGGCCGAGTGAATCCCCTGGAGCTGGCGCGGGCCAGACCCGGCCCCGCCTTCACGGTCACGTTCGACGGGCGGCCGGTCGAGGCGCTGCCCGGCCAGACGGTCGCCGCCGTGCTGTGGTCGGCGGGCGTCACCTCGTGGCGCACCACCCGGGGCGAGGGCCGCCCGCGCGGGGTGTTCTGCGGGATCGGCGTCTGCTTCGACTGCCTGGTGACCGTCAACGGCCGCCCCAACCAACGCGCTTGCCTGCTCCCGGTGCGGCCGGGAGACGTGATCGGCACGCAGGAGGGGACGGGCCATGCGGACTGAACTCGCCGTGATCGGCGCCGGACCGGCCGGGCTGGCCGCGTCCCTGGCGGCCGCCGCGCGCGGCACGCGGGTCGCCCTCGTCGACGCGGCGACGGAGACCGGCGGGCAGTACTACCGGCAGCCCGCCGCCGGGCTCGCCGCCGGGCGGCCCGAGGCGCTGCACCACCGGTGGCGGACCTGGGAGCGACTGCGCGACGGCCTCGCCGCCCGTTCCGTACGCGTGCTGACGGATCATCACGTCTGGTGCGTGGAGCGCAGGCCCGGCGGCTTCACCGTGCACGCGCTGCTCGGCCCGGAGCAGGAAGAACCGGCCGAGGTGCACGCCCGTGCCGTGCTCCTGGCCACCGGCGGATACGAACACGTGCTGCCCTTTCCCGGCTGGACCCTCCCGGGCGTCGTCACCGCCGGGGGCGCCCAGGCCATGCTCAAGGGCGGCCTCGTGGTGCCGGGGCGCCGGGCCGTCGTGGCCGGGACCGGGCCGCTGCTGCTGCCCGTGGCGACCGGGCTCGCGGCAGCCGGCGTCGAGGTCGCGGCGCTCGTCGAGTCCACCGGCCCGGGGCGCCTGGCCCGCCACGGCCGGGCCCTGGCCGGCAAGACCCCGGAGGGCGCCGGACACGCCGCCCGGCTGCTGCGCCACCGCGTGCCGGTCCTGGCCCGCCACACCGTCGTCCGCGCCCACGGCGACGACCGGCTGACCGGCGTCACGGTCGCCGCCCTCGACACCGCCGGACGCGTCCGGCCCGGCACGGAGCGGCGGTTGCCCTGCGACACCCTGGCCGTCGGCCACGGCATGCTCCCGCA
>NZ_MUKA01000279.1 GCF_002150735.1 Streptomyces africanus | reverse complement strand
CGACGCTACCGCGAACCGCTGCGGTACCGTCGACCGCGATGGCCACGATCGAGGAGTGCCGCAGCGCACTCGACAAGCTCTCCGACAACATGCAGCGCGCCGAAGGGGACGTCCGCGACGCCGCGGCCCTGGACCGTTCGGTCAGCTGCCACATCACGGACCTGGACGTCACCTTCGTCGGCCGTATGCGCGGCGGGCGGATCGAGGTGCACGACACCGTGCAGGGACCGCCGCCGGACAAGGCCGAGATCAGGCTCGCCATGACGGGTGACGACCTGCTCGCCCTCGTCGACGGCGAGCTGAGCTTCGCCAAGGCCTGGGGCTCGGGCCGGGTGAAGCTGTCCGCCGGCGTGCGGGACCTGCTCCAGCTCAGGAAGCTTCTGTAGCGACCGCCTTCTCCGCCCCGGTCCCGGCCCCGGATGCCGCCCCGACGCGTGCCTTCCGCGCCGCCGGCACGACCAGCGGCGTGCCCGTCTCCGGGTCGTCGATGACCTGGCAGCGCAGGCCGAAGACCTCCTCCACCAGGCCGGCCGTCACGATGTCCTTCGGCGCGCCCTCGGCGATGACCTGGCCCTCGCGCAGGGCGATGAGGTGTGTGGCGTAGCGGGCGGCGTGGTTCAGGTCGTGCAGCACGGCGACGAGCGTGCGCCCCTGCTCCTCGTGCAGCTCCGCGCACAGGTCCAGCACGTCGATCTGGTGCTGGATGTCCAGGAACGTCGTCGGCTCGTCGAGCAGCAGCAGCGGCGTCTGCTGGGCGAGTGCCATGGCGATCCACACGCGCTGGCGCTGACCGCCCGACAGCTCGTCGACGTAGCGCTCGGCCAGCTCGGCGACACCGGTCTGCCGCATCGACTCCTGGACGACCCGCTCGTCCTCGGTCGACCACTGGCGCAGGATGCCCTGGTGCGGGTAGCGGCCGCGCCCCACCAGGTCGCCGACGGTGATGCCGTCGGGCGCGATGGACGACTGCGGCAGCAGACCGAGCGTGCGCGCCACCTTCTTCGCGGGCATCGACTGGATGACCTGCCCGTCGAGCAGCACCCGGCCCGCACTGGGCTTGAGCATCCGCGACAGCGCCCGCAGCAGCGTCGACTTGCCGCACGCGTTCGGGCCGACGATCACGGTGAAGGAGTTGTCGGGTATCTCCACCGACAGGTGCTCGGCGATCACCCGCTGGTCGTAGGCGAGGGTGACGTTCTCGGCGGACAGACGGTTCACGGTGCTCCTTCGGTTCTTGCTCATATCCGGCCCGCCTTGCGTTCGGTGACCAGCAGCCACAGCAGGTAGGCACCGCCGAGCACGCCGGTGACCACGCCCACGGGCAACTGCTCGGCGCCGAACGCCCGCTGCGAGAGCCAGTCGGCGATGACCAGCAGGGCGGCGCCCATGCACAGGGAGGCCAGCAGGTTCGGGCCGGGCGCCCGGGTCAGGCGCCGGGCCAGCTGCGGTGCGGTGAGCGCGACGAAGCTGACCGGACCGGCGGCGGCGGTCGCGGACGCGGTCAGCAGCACGGCCGCCACCATCAGCAGCAGCCGTACCCGCTCCACCCGCACGCCGAGGGCGTACGACACGTCGTCGCCCATCTCCATCATCCGCAGCCCGCGCGCGTTGCACAGGACGAGCGGCACGAGCACGGCGCACAGCCCGAGCAGCGGCCAGACCTGGGCCCAGTCACGGCCGTCGAGGGATCCGGTCATCCACACGACCGCGCGGGCCGCGTCCACGATGTCGGACTTGGTGAGCAGATAACCGTTGACCGCCGTGACGATCGCGGAGACACCGATGCCGACCAGCACCAGCCGGTACCCGTGCACGCCCCGCTTCCAGGCGAGCACATAGATGGCGAGCCCGGTCACCAGACCGCCCACCAGCGCGCCGGCGGCGACCTGGTTGGCGCTCCCGGAGAACAGCACGATCACGGTGAGCGCGCCGGCCGTCGCCCCCTGCCCGAGGCCCAGCACGTCCGGACTGCCCAGCGGATTGCGGGAGATGGACTGGAACAGCGCGCCGCCGAGCCCGAGCGAGGCGCCGACCAGCAGCCCGACCAGGACCCGCGGCAGCCGCAGTTCGTTGACGATGAACTCCTGGCCCGCGTTGCCCTCGCCGAACAGCGTCCGCAGCACGTCGGCGGCCGGGATCGGGAAGTCGCCGGTGCCGATGAGCACGACACTCGCCGTGAGCGCCGCGACCAGCAGCAGGAGCACGACGGTCAAGGCCCGCACGTCCAGGCGCACGGAGAGCCCGCCCGGGGTCCGCACAGCACGGTTGGTGGTCTTCACAGCTGCGCCGTCCTCCGCCGTCGTACGAGATAGATGAACACCGGTCCGCCGAGGATCGCGGTGACGATGCCCACCTGGAGTTCCGCCGGCCGGGCCACCATCCGGCCGATGACATCGGCGCCGAGCAGCAGCACGGGCGACAGGATCGCCGCGTACGGCAGGATCCAGCGCAGGTCGGGCCCGGTGAAGGAGCGCACGACGTGCGGCACCATCAGCCCGACGAACACGATCGGCCCGCAGGCCGCCGTCGCCGCCCCGCACAGCACGGTCGCGGCCAGCATGGACAGCGCCCGCGTCCGGTTCAGGTTGGCGCCGAGCGCCTTGGCGGTGTCGTCACCCATCGCCATGGCGTTGAGCGGCCGGGACAACGCCAGCGCCAGGGCCACGCCGGCCAGCAGGAACGGCAGGACCTGCCGGATGGTCGAGTCGCTCGCCGAGGACAGCGAACCGACCGTCCAGAACCGCATCTTGCCGAGCGCCGCGTCATCCATGATCATCACGGCCTGGAGGTAGCCGTAGAGCGCGGCGCTGAGCGCCGTACCGGCGAGCGCGAGCCGCACCGGCGTCGCGCCCCGGCTGCCGCCGAGGAACCACACCAGCGCCCCGACCGCTGCCGCGCCGAGGAACGCGAACCAGACGTAGCCGCTGAGCGAGGTGACCCCAAGGTACGTGATGGCCGTGACGACCGCGGCGGACGCGCCCGCGTTGATGCCGAGCAGTCCGGGGTCGGCCAGCGGGTTGCGGGTGAGCGCCTGGAGAACCGCTCCGGCCAGACCGAGGGCGGCGCCGGCCAGCAGCCCGAGCACGGTCCGCGACAGCCGCTCCGCGACGACGACGTCGCCGTACGTCCCCGCGTCCTCGAACAGGCCATGCCAGACCTGCCCCAGGGACAGCTCTTTCGCCCCGATCGCGATACTCGCCAGCGCGACGAGCACCAGGATCGCGACGGCCAGGACGAGCCCGAAGGCACGTATCGCCCGTCGGGTCGGGGGCGCGGGGGCGGTCTCCGCGCGCTGTTCGGGGGGACTGTCGACCAACACGCAGGTTAGGTTAGCCTACCCTGCCATCCGATCTCGATTCCGGAGCCCGGCCGCCGCCCGGACACCCCGCCGGAGTGTGCCCGCGCACCGCCGATCCAAGCCGGACCCGGAACCACGGATCCAACGAGCACTCAAAGGCCCAGCCTCGCCAGCGACTTCCCCCCGTCCAGCTCGCACACCCCCGCACCTGCGGCCGTCCACGCCGCGGCACACAACGCGCGCAGCCCGTCCAGCGCCTCGCCGTCCCCGTCGAGCTCCAGCCGGTCCGCACCGGCCGTCGCCGTCCAGCCACCGCACCGGAACCCGCCGTCGCCCGCCGCCACGACATCCGGCTGGCCGCTGAGCAGCCCGCGCAGATCGGCGTCCACATACGTCGGCCGGTGCTGCGGCGGCGCGGCCAGCAACTGCGCACCGTCGGTCACGCCGGTCAGGACGAGCAGCGAGTCGACGTCCCCGTTGAACGCGCCCTCGATGTCCGTGTCCAGCCGGTCCCCCACCACCAGCGGCCGCTCGGCCCCCGTCCGCAGGATGGTCTCCCGGTGCATCGGCGGCAGCGGCTTGCCCGCGACCTGCGGCTCGGCGCCCGTGGCGATCCGCACGACCTCCACCGCCGCGCCGTTGCCCGGCGCGATCCCACGCCCGCTCGGAATCGTCAGGTCCGTGTTCGAGGCGAACCAGGGCACACCGCGCGCGACCGCGTAACTGGCCTCCGCGAAACGGCCCCACGGCAGCTCGGGACCGCCGTACCCCTGCACCACCGCCGCCGGATCGTCGTCCGCCGACTCCACCGGCACGAGCCCGCGCTCGCGCAGCGCCACCCGGAGCCCCTCACCACCGATCACCAACACGCGAGCACCCTGCGGCACCTGCTCGCTGATCAGCCGCGCGACCGCCTGCGCCGAGGTGATGACGTCGTCCGCGCCCGTCGGTATACCGAGCTCCGTCAGATGCTCGGCCACCGTGTCCGGAGTCCGCAGCGCGTTGTTGGTGACGTACGCCAGACGCATCCCGCCCGACCGGGCCGCGGCCAGCGACTCGACGGCGTACGCGATCGCGCTCCCGCCCGCGTACACGACACCGTCCAGATCGAGCAGCGCCGTGTCGTACGCCTCGCTCAGGGCCTGCCCACTGCCCTCGGGCCTCGTCCTGACGCTCCGGCTCATCCCGCATCGCTCCTCGTTCGACGGCTTTCCCCCGATCATCCCCCATGCCACTGACAGCCGTACGATGCCGGGATGAACACAGCAGGTCACTCGGAAGCAACGGAGCGCCGAGGCCTGGAACTCACCCCGTTCCGAGGCCTTCGTTACGACCCCGACCGGGTCGGCAGCCTGGCCGCAGTGACGTCCCCGCCGTACGACGTCGTCGTCCGCCCCGACGGAGTGCACCATCTCCAGTCCGCCGACCCGTACAACATCGTCCGTCTGATCCTCCCCCAGGCCGCCACTCCCAGCGCCCGCAACGACCAGGCCGCGCAGACCCTGCGCCGCTGGCTGTCGGAGGGCGTCCTGACCACCGACCCGGACCCCGGCCTGTACGTCTACGAGCAGCGGGACGACCACGGCATGCTGCAACGCGGCATCATCGGCGCCCTGCGCGTGTCGGACCCGGCCGAGCGGGTGGTGCTGCCGCACGAGGACGTCATGCCGCACATCGTCGCCGACCGCGCCGCCCTGATGCGGGCGACCTCCGCGAACCTCGAACCCCTCCTGCTGACCTACCGCGGCGACGACTCGACGACCGCCACGGCGGACCTGGTCGAACGCACCGCCGAACAGCCACCGCTCCTCGCGACCACCACGGAGGACGGCTTCAGCCACCGCCTCTGGTCGGTCACCGCCCCCGCCGACCTGACGACGATCCAGCGCGACCTGGCCCGTCACCAGGCCCTCATCGCCGACGGCCACCACCGCTGGGCGACCTACCGCCGCCTCCGCACGGAGCACCCCTCCCCCAGCCCCTGGGACCACGGCCTGGTCCTCCTGGTCGACACGGCCCGCTACCCCCTGCGCGTCCGCGCCATCCACCGCCTCCTGCACGACCTGCCGGTCGTCGAGGCCGTGGCCGCCCTGGACGGCCATTTCCGCGTCCGCCGCCTCGAAGTCCCGCTGCCCGAGGCCCTGGAGGCACTGGCGGACGCGGCCTGCGCGGGCAACGCGTTCCTGCTGGCCGGCGACGGTGCCTTCCACCTCGTCGACCACCCCGACCCGGACCTCCTGGCCCGCACGATCCCCGCCGACCGCCCCACCGCCTGGCGCACCCTCGACGCGACGGTCCTGCACGCCACGCTCCTCGACCACGTCTGGCGCATCCCCGAGGACTCCCCCGCGCACATCACCTACATCCACGACACGGCCGCGACGGTCGCGAAGGCGGAACGCGACGGCGGTACGGCCGTCCTGATGCACCCGGTCCGCGAGGAGGTCGTCCGCGACCTGGCCCGGCAGGGCGTCACCATGCCGCGCAAGTCGACGTCGTTCGGCCCGAAGCCGGCCTCGGGCCTGGTGCTGCGCGCGCTGGACCTCTGACGCGGTCATCCGGACACACGAAAGGGGCGGATCCCGACCGGAATCCGCCCCTTC
This sequence comes from Streptomyces africanus, assembly GCF_002150735.1. Taxonomy (GTDB): domain Bacteria; phylum Actinomycetota; class Actinomycetes; order Streptomycetales; family Streptomycetaceae; genus Streptomyces; species Streptomyces africanus. Next base: position 2,244 of record NZ_MUKA01000279.1, on the reverse strand, counting down.
TGCGCGAGGTCAGTCCTGCTGCTCCTCGGTGGCGTCGCCGCCCTCACCGTCATCCTCGGCCTCGGCCTCGGCCTCGGCCTCGTCCTCGGCCTCGGTCAGGGCGTCCACGAACTCCACCCCGTCCAGCTCGGCCAGCCGGTCCGAGGCGTCCGTGCTGCCGTCCCGGTCGGCCTCCACGGCCTTCGCGAACCACTCCCGCGCCTCGGACTCCCGCCCGGCCGCCAGCAGCGCGTCGGCGTAGGCGTACCGCAGCCGCGCGGTCCACGGCTGCACGGAGCTGGAAGCCAGCTCCGAGCTCTGCAACGTCACGATGGCCGCGTCCAGCTGCCCCATGTCCCGCCGCGCACCGGCCGCGACGAGCCGCATCTCGACCTGCCCGGCCTTGTCGAGCTTGTGCACCTCGGGCGCCCCGGCCATGTCCAGCGCCTTCTCCGGCCGCCCGAGCCCACGCTCGCAGTCGGCCATGACAGGCCACAGGTCGATGTTCCCGGTCATCCGCTTCGCGGCCCGGAACTCGGCCAGCGCCTCGCCGTACTTCTGGGTGGCGTACGCGGCGAACCCGGCGGCCTCCCGCACGGCGGCGACCCGCGACGCCAGCCGCAGCGCCACCCTGGAGTAGCCGTACGCGCCCTCGGGGTCCTCGTCGAGGAGCCGCGCGACCATCACCAGGTTCTTCGCGACATCGTCCGCGAGCGTCTTCGGCAGGCTCTGGAGCTCCTGCCGTACGTCCTTGTCGATCTCTTCGCCCGTGACGTCCTCGGGGATCGGCAGCCGCTTGATCGGCTCCCTGTCCCGCTCCCGGTCGTCACGGAACCGGCCGCCACCACGCCGGTCGTCACGACGGTCGTCGCGCCGGTCATCACGGCCACGGAAGCCCCCGGGCCGCCCACCGCGATCGTCCCGCCGCGGGCCACGCCCACGGTCGTCCCGTCCGCGCTCGTCCCGCCCACGGAAACCACCGCGATCGCCTCGGGTGTCACGGCTGTCGTCCCGACGGAAGTCGCCGCGCCCGCCCCGGGGGGCGTCGTCGCGCCGGAAACCACCGCGTTCCCCACGGTCGTCCCCGCGACGGTCGTCACGGCGCTCGTCACGGCCGCGGAAACCACCGCGGTCGTCACGCCGGAAGCCACGGTCGCGGTCGTCGCCGCGAGGCCCGCGATCCCGGTCGTCACGCCGGAAACCGCGGTCGCGGTCACGGTCGTCCCCACGGAAGCCACGGTCCCGGTCGTCACGCCGGAAACCGCGGTCGCGGTCGTCGCCGCGAGGGCCACGATCCCGGTCGTCACGCCGGAAATTACGGTCCCGGCTGTCGCGGCGCTCGGGGGCACGGTCGTCGCGCCGGGGGAACCCGCCGCGATCGCCCTCGCGCCTGTCGTCCCGACGGTCATCACGCCTGTCGTCCCGACGGTCGTCCCGTCGGAAACCACCGCGCTGGCCGCGGTCATCGCCCCGTCGGTCATCGCCCCGTCGGTCATCACGCCGGCTGTCGTCACGCCGGCCGTAGCCACCGCTGCGGTTGTCGTCACGGCGGTTGTCGTCGCGGCGGAAACCGCCACGGTCCCGGTCGTCCCGACGCTCTCCGCGGTCATCACGCCGGAAGGACGGACGGTCACCGCGGTCGTCCCGCCGGAACCCGCCCCGATCACGGTCGTCCCTGCGCGGCCCTCGGTCGCGGTCGTCACGCCGGCCGTACCCACCACCACGGTTGTCATCACGCCGGAAGCCACCACGCTCGCCGCGGTCGCTCCGCTCACCGCGCTCACCGCGATCGCTACGCTCGCTTCGGCGGAAGCCGCCACGGTCTCCACGGTCCCCGCGCTGACCGCCGCGGTCGCTCCGGTCCCCCTCCCGTCGCTGCTGGTCGCGCTCCGGTCGGTCGTCGGGAGAGTTGGTGGACATGGTGACTCCTGTCTTCGGTACCGCAAGTCATTCTCGCGCAGCCGGGTGCCCAGCGCGCAGTGCAAAACAAAAAGGACCCCTGGTCCCAGCTGAACGCTGGTGACCAGGGGTCCTTCCAAAGATTGTTCGGCGGCGTCCTACTCTCCCACAGGGTCCCCCCTGCAGTACCATCGGCGCTGTAAGGCTTAGCTTCCGGGTTCGAAATGTAACCGGGCGTTTCCCCTACGCTATAACCACCGAAACCCTAATGGTTTCGAGCGAACAAGCACACTCTTCAATTGTTTGTTCTGCTCAAAGCCGACAACTGTTCGTTGTCTCAGAACTAACACAGTGGACGCGAGCAAC
>NZ_MUKA01000278.1 GCF_002150735.1 Streptomyces africanus | reverse complement strand
GGGCGGGAAGGGCGGTAAAGGGGGCGGGGGCAAGTAAGGCCCGACCCGCCCGACCCGCTGACGTGAAAAGGCCCCGGATGCGAGATCCGGGGCCTTTCCTGTGCCTGCGGTCAGGAAGCGACCGCGGCGGCGTTGAGGTGCAGGTCCGCCGCGATGCCCGCGGGCGAGACGGCGAGGCCCACGCCGCCGCCGACACCGGTGGTGACACCGGCGGCCGTCGTCTCGACGTAGAGACCGGCCGCGGCGCCGGCACCCGCGGTGCCGCCCGCCTGGCCGCCGGCGATGGTGTCCAGCTCGGCGTCGGACATGTGGGCGGTCTCGATCTGCGGGGTGAAGGCCATGGAGGGCGGTTCCCTTCGTTTCAAAAATTCGAAGTGCTGAAGTGCGACCGATCAAAGCACGTCGGGGGAAGGGTCGGCCAGTCAGTGGTTATCGGTGTGCGACGGATTTCGGCACTCCAATTCATGGGTGTGACCATTCGGTCACCTCAATACCCGTCGTCTTCACAGGTTCTGCCACGGTGCGGCACCGGAGTGCAATGCACGGCGGGGTGAGTGAGGAGTGTTCGGCACCCGCCGTGGTTTCTCACGACCTCGCGGTAAACGGTGTGCAGATCCCTCGAATGTTCCGGATCACCGGCGGGCCTCAGCCCACCTCGTTCTCCGCCACCGCCTGCCCGTGGACCACCACGTCGCCGCCGTAGAACATCCCCGTGAAGACCGGGGAGTAGGTGAGCTGCACCTCGACCTGCACCTGCTGGGCGTCCGCCGCCACGCAGTGGGTCCCTGCGATGTCCGCGCCCGTCATGTCCATCTCGCGGGCGAAGGTCTTCACGCGGGCGTTGCAGTTCTCGTAGTTGATCGGGGCCGGGCCGCCCTCGTTGTCGTAGAGGGCCTCGCGGTCGATGTCCTGGGCGGCGTAGCGGGCCGCCTGTTCCGCGATGTCGGCCGCCCGTTCCCGCTTGGAGATGGACAGGCCGCCGTCGATCACGAACGCGGAGAGGGAGAGGAAGACCAGCGCGAAGATGATGACCGCGCCGGCGCCGGAGCCCCGGTCGTCCAGGTGGGCGCGACGGGCCGCCCACCATGACCGCCCGTTGGCCGGGAGGTGTCTCACGCCGACCTCCGGAACGGGTCGAGCGGGGAGCTGAAGCTCGCCGACAGCGTCGTCGGGACGTCGAGGCCGAGCATGGCGAGGCCCCGCACCTGGCAGCTCACCTCGACCGTGAAGATGGTGTCGGGCTCGAAGCCCTGGCTCGTCTGGACGACCGACACGGGGCCGGAGCAGACGTCCCCCAGGTTCGCCTCGGCGGCCTTCTCGGCCTCGGCCATGGCGGTGGCGTGGTTCTTCTGGATCGAGCCCGCGCGGGCCGCGTCCCGGGCCGCTCCGTCGAGCGCTCCCCGGCCGTCGACGAGCTGGCCGAAGGCCACCAGGACGAGGATGAACAGGATCATCACCGGGGCGAGGATCACGACCTCGATCGTGGACAGGCCCCGGTCGTCCGCCCGCCGGCCCTCTTTCCAGGAAGCCGGAGGAGAGAGGGTCATCAGTTCTCCTCCTGGACGAAACGCTCCACCGGGCCCGCCGACTGCGCGTGCACCGTCAGGTCCAGGCCCGGGAACACCGTCGGCACCCGGGCCGCGATCTCCACACCGACCGTGTTCTGGTCCGGCTGGAGCATCTTCACGTCCGGTCCCAGCACCAGTTGCGGGCCCAGCTGCTGGATGTAGCTGTCCACCACGTCCTGGGCCTCGCCCCGCCACGCGCCCGGCTGTTCGTCGGCCGTGGCGCGCGCCTTGCGCGCTCCCGCCTGGGCCGCAGCCTGCGCGACGTGGTCCGCGAAGAAGTACAGGGCGAACTGCACGGTCGCGAAGATCATGAAGAACAGCACGGGAGTGAGCAGCACGAACTCGATCGCGGTCATGCCGGAGTCACCGCGGGCGGCCGCCGCTCTCCGCGCGGCCCGCACCCTGCGGCGTATCCGTCTGCTCACGTCTGCCGGCATCCCCGTGCACCCTGTTGTCCGTACGACTACGACTGTCCCTGTGGCTGTCCCTGCGACCGTCCCGGTGACGGATCAGCAGGTCTTGCCCGCGTCCGCGCCCTTGATGCAGTCGCCGACCTTGTTGGCGCCCTCGCTCAGCGCGGCGTTGATGATGGCGGCCACGACACCGACGATCGCCACGACGACCGCCGAGATGATGACCCACTCGACCGCGGAGGCACCGCGGTCCAGCTCGCCGCTGCGGGCGCGCTCGGTACGGGCCTGGAGGAAGGTGACCAGGAAGTCCACGGCCGGGATGCCCGTGTGGAAGTTGCGTCCGATCATGACGACTTGTCCTTTCGAAATCAGTTCCGGGAAGTTCTGGAGTTGTGAAGGTCGGCTCACTGCACCTGGAACACCCGCATCGCCGCCGGAAAGATCAGGAAGACCAGGAACCCGGCGCACAGCAGCAGCTGCGCCACGAGCATCGACTGGGACTTCTCGCCCGCGCTGCCCTCGATCTCGGCGAGCTCACGGTGCCGCATGGTCTCGGCCCGGGACGCGAGGGACTCGCGCACCTTCGCACCGTCGTCCGCGACCAGGGCCAGGGACGCGGAGAGGTCCTTGAGTTCCTCGACGCCGATCTCCTCGCCCAGCTGGCCGAGCGCCTGCCACTGGCTGAGGCCGGTGATGCGGGCGTCGGAGAGGGCGTTGCGGATGCGCTGGTTGGCCCAGCCGTCGGAGATCTCGGCCGCCGCCATCAGGGCCTCCGGCAGACCGCGTCCGCCGGCCAGGCTCATCGACACCAGGTCGAGGTACGCGCCGATCACGCGCCGCAGGTCGCGCCGCTTCTCGGCCGCGTCCCGCCGTACCTCCAGGTCGGGCAGGAAGAAGAAGATCACCGCGAAGAGCAGCGCCAGCCACACCGGGATGATCGGGCTGCGGCCGACGCCGAGCGTGTAGACGATCGCGAACAGGAACGGGCCGAAGAACAGGCCCGCCACACCCAGCAGCACCTTCGTCGCCAGGAACTTCTCCCAGCTGCGGTCCAGGACCGCCAGGTCGGCGCGCAGCGAGCGCTGCTCCCAGCCCTGCTGGAGGTAGAACTCGGAGACCCGCAGGCCGACTTCGGCCCGCAGGGCCCCGAAGCGCCCCTTCTCCCGCTCGGTGCGCGCCGACTCGTACGCCGAGCCGCGGGCCCGCATCGCGTCGATCCGCGCGACCTGGGAGACCGGGCTGCGCTTGCTGGGCATGAGGGCGCGTACGAGGGCGTAGACGCCGAGGCCGATGACGGCGCCGACGACGAGCGGCATCGTGAGGTTCACCGGCGTGCCCCCTCTTCCTGCGGCAGCTGCTGCTGGGGCTGCGCTTGCGACGGCGTCCTGGGACGCACGAACTGGACGGCTGCCTCGTCCCGGACCAGGAAGCGTTCGGGCGTCTCGATGGTGGACAGCTTGCGCAGCCACCAGAAGCCGAGCGCGAACAGGCCGCAGACACAGGCCAGGACGAGCTGGCCGACGGGGGTGCCGTACGGCTCCACGAAGTCACGGTTGAAGATCGACAGGCCGAGGACGAAGGCGATCGAGACCGCCACGACGATCTGCACGGACCGGCGGGTCGAGGCGCGCTGCGCCATCACCCGCTGCCGCATGTCCACTTCCTCGCGCGCCGACTTGGCCAGCGCGCCGAGCACCTGGCGCAGACCGGGCCCGCGCAGGCGGGCGTTGAGGATCAGGGCCGCGACGATGATGTCGGCGGAGGCGTCGTCGATCTCGTCGGCGAGGTGCTGGAGCGCCTCGGGCAGCGGGGTGCGGGCCCGCAGGCGGTCGACGAGGGCGTCGAGGTGGGGGCGCAGGACCGGGGCGGCGGCGCGGGCCGAGGCCGGGATGGCCTGCTCCAGGCCGACGGCGCCGGCGATGGTGTCGCGCAGGGACTCGGTCCAGGACGCCAGGGCCTCCACGCGGCGCATGGCGGCCCGCTCCTCGCCGGCGCCGCCGAACAGGCGGTCCCAGAAGAAGACGAGGACACCGGCCGCGATGCCCGCGACAGCCCAGCGGGTGAGGACGAGGACGACCAGGCCGACGATGGCGGCGAGCGAGCCGCGCTGGCCGGCGAACCGGATGAGTTCGCTCGCCCGCTGAGCGGCCTTCTGCTTCTCGTGGTCGGGCTTGACGGGCAGTCCGCGTACGGCGACGAGGAGGAGGGCGAGGCCGCCGCCGACGGCGACGCCGCTTCCTATCGAGTACAGGACGGTGGTGGAGAACAGGCCGCCCATGGAGCCGAGCGAGCCGATCGCTGCGAGAGTCGTGTTCGTCGTGTTCATCCCCGGCTCACCCCCAGGTCCCGGACGGCCGGTAGCCGTGTGCCATCAGTTCCTCCAGGCAGGCTATGGGGGCGTGCGGCACGATCCGGCCGTCTGGGGCCTCCGCGAACACCTCGCTGGACAGGACGCGTCCGTCGACGCCGTTGACCTCGCGGACGGAGGTGACCATGCGCTGGAGGCGGCCGCCGTTGCCGAAGTTGTTGCGTCGCTGGATGAAGACGACGAAGTTCACCGCGCCGGCGATCAGCATCTGGCTGGCCTCGATGGGCAGCCGCTCTGAGGCCTGCAACGCGTAGGTGGAAATACGGTTGAAGACTTCGCTGGAGCTGTTGGCGTGGATCGTGGACAGCGAGCCGTCGTTGCCCTGGGACATCGCGTTGAGCATGGTGACGATCTCGTCGCCGAGGACCTCACCGACGATGACGCGGGAGGGGTTCATACGCAGCGAGCGGCGTACCAGTTCCGCCATGGAGATGGCGCCCTGGCCCTCGGAGTTGGGCAGCCGTTCCTCGAAGGCGACGACGTTGGGGTGCAGGTCGGGGAAGGTGTCGAGCCCGAGCTCCAGGGCGCGCTCGACGGTGATGAGGCGCTCGTGCGGCGGGATCTCGTTGGCGAGGGCGCGCAGGAGCGTGGTCTTACCGGCGTTGGTGGCGCCGGCGATCATGATGTTCTTGCGGGCCCGGACCGCGCAGGCCAGGAAGTGGGCGACCTCGGGGCTCAGCGTGCCGTTGCCGACCAGGTCGGAGATGAAGACCTTGCCCATGCGCGCGCGGCGGATGGACAGGGCGGGGCGTCTCGCCACGTCCATGACGGCCGACAGACGTGAACCGTCGGGCAGCCGCAGGTCGAGCTGCGGGTTGGCGGAGTCGAAGGGGCGGGAGGACAGACCCGAGTAGGCGCCGAGGACCTGGATGAGCTCGATGAGCTCCTCGTCGGTCTCGGCGACGGGGTCGCCCTTCACCTCGCGCCCGTCGGCGTAGCCGACGAACACCTGGTCGCAGCCGTTGATGTCGATGTTCTCGACCTCGGGGTTGTCCAGCAGCGGCTGGAGCCGGCCGACGCCGAACAGCGCCGCGTGCACGGCGGCCGCGTACTGCTCCTCGGTCTCGGCGTCCAGCGGCGTACGGCCCGCGTTGATCTCGGCGCGGGCGTACTCCTCCAGGATCTGGGCTATGACGGCACGGGCGTACTGACGTTCGTCCTCCGTGGACATCGGAGTGACGTTGTTGATCTGGTCCTGTCGGCGCTGTTCGGCGATGCGGTCGCCGGCGTCCTGGCGGAACCGCTTGACCAACTGGTGGTCGACAGCGGTCATGTGCCGGCCCCCGCGTGGCCCTGCATCTGGCCCGGGTGGTTGTGCTGGACGTGGTGGGCCTGCGGGGCGTGGTGGGCCTGGTTCGCCTGCGCGGAGGCGGCCCAGGCGGCGCCGTACTGCTGGTAGAGGTCGGCGGCGACCTTGCGGGCCGAGCGGATCAGCAGCGACTTGTCGAGACGGCCGCGCCTGCGGCCGGCCAGCTGGTCGGCGCCGGCCGGGTCGTCGGCGATGGTGCCGACCACGCGGGCTCCGGTCTGGGCGTGCACGAGCATGTCGTTGACCTGCGAGGCGAGCTTGCCGGCGTTGCCGGTGTCGGCGATCAGGACGACGCCGATCACCGGGTTGGCGAGGCTCGCGGCACCGCGCGGTCCGCCGTGCAGCTTGCCGGCGAGCGCCGCGGCACGGTCACGCACCCGGGCGATCGCCTCCGGCTCGGTGCGGGAGAGCAGCAGGACGAGGGAGGCGTGCGGGAACAGCTCGACGGCGGGGGTGTCCCCGCTGATGCGTCCGCAGTCGGCGATGACGTCGGCGGCGGCGTTCGGGGAGTCGGCGAGGGAGGCGAAGGCGTGCCCGAGGGTGGGCCACAGCCCCGCGAGCCCGGCGGCCTGCTCGGCGATGCCGAGCCCGACGAGCACCTCCAGTCCCCCGCTGAGCGGCTGTACGTGGTCCCAGAGCTGGTCCGGTACGAGTCCGCGGCGCGCGGTGGCGGCGATGGACAGCATGCCGGTGTTGGGGTTGAGCGGTCCGCCGTGCGCGGCGGCACTGCGGTAGACGAGGTCACCGCCCGCCGGGTCCGTCTCGGCGAGCAGGACGCGCCGCGGCCAGACCGCCGCGAGGGCGACGGCCGCGGTGGTGACGCCGGGGGAACCCTTGTCGGCGGCGAGAGCGATGAGCGCCATGGGTCGGGTGCCGCCTTCTAGTTGCCGGGGACGTGCACGATGGCGACCTCGTTCGCGGCCGCCGCGGAGGCGAGCGCGGCCGCGTCGGCCTGGTCGACGAGGAGGGTGAGCGAGAGGTTGCCCGTGCTCACGGTGGCGTCGCTGTCGTCCTCGACGGTGTTCACGCGCGCGTTGTCGACGAGGGCGCCGCCGCCGGAGGTCGAGGTGCCGCTCGAGCCGGTGCTGTCGTCGGAGTTGTTCGAGCTGGAGCCGGTGGTGCCGACGCGGTAGGCGGAGACGACGTCTCCGGCCTTGATGTCCGACGGGTACTGGCCCTCCTTGAGGGCGAGGCCGACGGAGGCCTTGCCGGCGGGCAGGCTCGCCGTCTTGGCGAACATCTCACCGACCGCGAGGGTGCCCGGGTAGATCGTGGACTTGGCCTTGTACGTCTGGATGGTGGCCAGCTGCGACCACTCGACGTAGTGGATGTTGTCGTCCTTGGCGACCATGACGGAGGTCACGTCGCTCTTCTTGAGGGACTCCCCGGCCTGGACCTGGCTCGTCACCTTGACGACCTCGATCCGGTCACCGGCCTGGAGCACGAGCATCGTCGCACCCAGCGCACCGACCAGGATGAGCAGCACGGCGAGCGCCGCCAGTGCCGGTTTGCGCTCGCGAGGTGGTGTGGGAAGCCGGTCACCGACCGACGGCTGAGCCGGAGCGGCGGAACGACCGGCGCCCGCCCCCGTACGCTCTTGGATCTTCACGCAACCGCTCCCCGTACACCCAAGAAGTTATCTACAAATTAGGACACTTCGCACTTCTCGGCGCCTTGGAAGCAGCGTCTGAGCTGGCCAATTAGCCAGCGCCGAAGTGAGTGTCAAGCCATGGCACCGTATCAGCCGCACATAAGCCCCTCAAGGCGCGTCCGGACTCAGGGAACGCACTGCGCACACCGTTACCCATCTGCAACTTCCGGCGATCGCGGCCCCGTTGGGCAAAGGGTCGAAACGACAGGTCAGCTGTGCTGAAGCGAATCGACCCCGGCCACGTGAACGCGCCCGGCCCGGGGCGTTCAACACCTCTCGGCCATCATGCCTGCACGATTCACTCACGAAGTCGAGGGTCGCTTGTTCCGCGATCTCACCTCCTGCGGGTGAGGGTCGCGGGCGAAAGACCCGCCTGACTGGAACGGGAGTGTGCGTCCGTTGAATGCGCAACCTTCGGGGGCGCGTTGGACCGGCGGGCCGGACGCCGGTACCCCACCGCCGAGAGCGGAAGGCCGCCACGTTACTCGCCAGTAGGAATATGGTACCCCCAGCTGCCGACCTTGGTTCCTTTTGCCTGCCCGAAATCGCCGTGATGTTATGGAAGAAGGCCGATGATTGGCCCGTGGAAATTGCCCCTTGTGCAGCCGTGACGCGGAAATAGAGGGATGCCGGCACGGGGAGTTCTGATGAGCCATGGCAGTGAGACCCGAAGGCATGGCAGGCCCGGCCCCCGGCCGGCAGGGGCGTGGGCTCGACTGTGGTTCAGGGGGAGCTGGCCAGTCGTCTCCGTGTGGCGCAGCATGCGCAACTGGTGGCTGCTGAAAAGGGGCGAGCGGTATGCGCGTCACTGGTGGCGGCCTCATACCTGGTTGGTGAGCGGGGGATACATCGCGCTCTCCGTGGCGTACCTGGCGCTGATCGTGTACGGCGTCTGGCAGCCGGGAAAGGTGCGCCAGTGGAACTCCTTCCAGGGCGTGCTGGGAGCCGTGGGACTGTCCTCCTCGGCCGTGGTGGCCACCGCGTGGTTCATCCTCTGGCGCTTCCGGCGAGCTCGTCGCTACTACCTGCGCAAAGCGAAGCGGCATCCCGACGAGCTGGTGAAACCGGGCAGCATCATCGGCACCGTGGTGGGGCGCGATCAGCTGTGTGACGCCCTGATGAACGATCTCCAGGACTGCCGTCAGCGCCGCCCTCATGTGATCGTCGGCACCATCGGGGTCGGAAAGACGGCTCTGCTCGTGCGCCTCACCCAGCGCCTCGCCCGCAGGGGCATCATTCCCGTGGTGCTGCGCCTTCGCGATGTCCAAGATCGGCTCGACTTCTCGGAACGGGCCAAGCAGGAGTTCTGCGACAAGGTGCGGGAGCGGATCTCCTCCGCTTCCGAGGCCGAGAGGGTCTGGCAGCGGCTGCGCTACACCCAGGACCGGGTCGTCGTACTGGCGGATGGACTTGAGGACGTCCTGAAGGCTGTCGACGACCGCGACAACAAGATCCGCAAGGCCATCAACGACGCGCGGGACGAGAGACTGCCCCTGGTCATCACGTCCAGGCCGCAGAAGTCGCTGGAGGCCATCAACGCGGCACAGACGATTCTGGAACCGCTCAGCGAGGAAGCGGCGCTCCAGTACGTCGCCCAGGGCAGCAACCGGCGGTCGAACAAACAGCGCATGGACTGGGTGGTGGAGGCGGCCGAGATCGCCGAATCCCCGCTGTACCTCAACATCGCCAAGGACCTCGAGCTGCGCGGCAGACTCGAACTGATCGTGGGCGCCGGAGGGGACGAGCGTAGCGATCCGCGCGACCAGGACATGTGGGCGCTGCGTTACGACCTGCTGGAGGGCTGGGTCGACGCCCTCGTCGAAGGCGCCCTCTACCCCGAGCAGCCCATTTCCGCCAAAGGCCGCTTCCTGACGGTCGAATACCTGTCGGTTCTCGCCTGTGCGGCGCTGCGCACGAACTCGACCTACGTCGGCTACAGCGTCCTGGCGCCGTCACGCGCAAGCGAAAACGGCGCCCTCGGTGAGGAGAAGAAACAGCAGGACGGCGAGACGGCGGAGGAGCTGCGCGGGTTGCTCGAACGGCGGGTGCAAATCTCCGCGGAGAGGTTCGGTATCGGCGAGGGCGCGGAACGGGTCATGGACGAGCGCCTGGCCGCCAGCTGGGGCAGCAGCCTCGGACTGGTGGAGGAACGGGGAAGCGGAGTCAGGTTCCATCACAGCGTTCTGCAGGCCTTCCTCGCCTCCCGCTGTATGGACGCCCTGGTGAACCCCAACTCGGCAGCGCGCCAGGGCTCCTCCGCCTCTGAGACCTGTGAGGCCTTTTTCGACCGAGCGCTCAAACGCCCGGGTCGCGAGCTCTCCATGTCCCTCGTGTTCTACTCGCGCTCGGTCGAGGCGCTGGCCGGATGCCACTGTCATCCCGAAACCGGTGAGCACGACCGGGTCGCGGAACACTGCCCCATCAACGTCGTCCGCAAGGAGCTCAGGACGGCCGCATTCAATGCGTTGGACAGCGGTTCCGAACCGGGCAGTGAAGCGCCTCCTGGCGACCGAGCGGGGGGTGACATCGAGCAGGATCCGAAGATCAGGGCTCTGGAGTTGTACTCCGCCACGCTGGACGTCGACAGTTTCCACCACGAGCCCCAGCACCGAGAGATCGTCGAGGAGATCCGCCACAGGTGGAGCGATGTGCAGGTCTACAACGACCGCAAGCTCGATTCGCCGAAAAAGGCCTTGATCAGGCGGATCGCCGCCACCGGGCTGCTGCTCAGCAGGCGACGGACCCTCCCACCCAGCGGCGTGCGGGAAGTCCAAAGCCGGACCGCCTACGACCTGCTGTTCGACATCGCCGGCGAAGAACCGTCCCATGGCGTGAGGTTCGCTATCGCTCAGGCCATCGGTGAGGGCGGCGACGAAGCCTTCCGCGCTCTTCAGGGCCAACTCTCCACCGCGACGGCACGCGTTCCCACCTTCTCTCCCTTCGGAGCCGGATCCGGAGTCGCAGCCGGACGCGTCCCCTTCCCGCAGGAGGGCTTCGACGAGCTCTTGTACGCCATGGCCCAGCGGTCCGGGCTGGGCGAAGGCGGGCGTGGTTTTGATGTCGCATCCCGCGAATCGCTTGCGGCGGACCGTCCACCGTCCGCGCCGGGCACCACAAGGACCGAGCGCCTGCTGCGCAAAGGGCGCGCGGAACTCCTCGACAACAAGCGGCGCGACGAGGAGAAGAAGGAGCTGAAAGAGCGGAACCGGGATCAGCAAGAACAACGCAAGCGGATCATGAGAGCCTGGCTCGCTCCGATGCTGGTCCATTCCTGCTCGTTCACCCCGCACCAGAACACTCCGTACGAAGTGCTGTCCGGGTGGATGTCGGGAATGCGGCACCAGCAGGTCGACCTGGAACTGCAGGTCGCACTCGCTCAGGGGTTCCGGCAGGCAGCGAACCATCGCACATCCCCGACGCGTCCCCACCGGACCGCCGAGTTCCTCAACGAGCAGGCCGGGGAGATGCTCAAGCGCACGGACTACTGGTTCGCCCGGCTCGCCCTGCTGCACGCGCTGACCTTGTGGACCCTCCCGGACGACGTCGCCGAAGGGCAGCCCCGACGCGGACACGGCGCGAGCCCCGCCCGGCAGGTGCGGCAATGGCTGGAACAGACGGCCGACCCCAAGATCAAGCACAAGCGCCACGACGAACACCCATTGGTCAGGGCCGCGGGCAAGATGGCGCGACAGGCCCTGCAGACCCGGCGCCCGGACCGGTTCCTGTGGATCGACGAGGCCGGCATGGCCTCACAGATCGGATCCGGAACCAGCTCGCCACGCGAATGGCGGATGCACAACCTGTGGATTCCCCCGTCCAGAGGATGGAGCACCCTCGACCCCAGCGCCCAGCAACTCCTCGCCGACGTGCTGGTCCTGCTGATCCTGACCGAGGAGCGGGGCGTCCGGCCGAAGGACGCGCTGCTGCGCCTGCAGTACGCCTATTCCGGCGAACAGAACGTCCTCCCACCGTGCCTGGCCAGGGACCGTACCCCGCTCGACCCGAGGCAGGCACTGGTCGGGGAGACTCCGCGTTCGCTGCCCGGCTCCCACTGCGTCGACGGCTGCGTGTTCGAATTCTGCCCGTATCCGCCCAAGGGGCCGCAGTGCCGTACCGAACTCAACGAACTCTTCTGCATCCACCAGCACTCGATGCTCAAGAGGTTCCAGTTCCAGGCGTGGCGCTCCCTCAGGTTCCGCCGCCGGGCGCGCTGGCAGCGCAGGACGTCGGTGGCGAACCTGCGCAGGTTCTGGGACGAGATGGGGGCGCGTGCGCGCAACCACGATCTCAAGGAGGCGTCGGCCCAGGCGCGTGGCGGTGAGTAGAGCGATGAGCGGGACGGCGGTGAACGGGGCCTTCCGGCACCCGTGAACGCGGTACCGGCACACCCCGGCGGACTGGAACCGCGGAAGCGCGGTGAGTGTGGGCCGAAGCGCCGCCGCCTGGGTGCGACGCGGGTGCGTGAGCGGTACGCAAGCGGAAGCAGCACCCACACCGTACGCATCCGGGCATCCGGGCACCGTCCGCAGCGGGTGAGCTCGTCACCTCGATCCCGATGTGCCCGCCGGGGAACCGGCCCAGCCGCGACCGGGCGATCTGTAGCACTCGCGAAGCCCCGAGTAGAGTGCGGCCCGGACAGCGATCGGACCGCGGGGGAACACCGATGAGGGCAGTCACGTCAAACGGGGCGCACGCAGGGCACTTGACGGCAGGGAGCAGCGGCCGAACCCGGCTCCTCCGGCTGCTGCTCGCCCTCAGCGCACTGACGGCCTTCTTCGCAACCGCCACCCCGGCCCGGGCAGCGGACACCACCCCGCCCACTCAGGCCGCCTACCTCGCCGACCGCCTCCGCCAGAGCCCGGTCTACGTCACCGACCAGCTCCCCCGCGAGGTGCCTCGGTCCACCGCCCCCGACTTCGTCAGGCTCGCGAAGAAGACCGGCGTCCCGACCTACGTCCTGGTCCTGCCCATGCAGAGCAGCACGGACGGCAAGCAGCTGCTCGGCGCGGTGCACGACCGGCTCGGGCGCGACGGGCTGTACGTCCTGATCGAGGGCACGGATGTCGCGCACGCCACGGCTTACGGCGTCCGCGCACCCGCCGACGCCGCCGCCACCGTCGCGCTGTACGAACTCCCCTACGACGCGGGCCCCTTGCGAAGCTTCGAGCGTTTCGTCGACGTCATCGCCCTGGGCGGCGAGAAGGCCACGGCCCGCGCCGAGAAGGCACGCGAGAAGCACGGGGACGACGAACCCGCCGAGATGTACATCGGCCCGTCCGACCGCAGCAACCAGTCGCTCATCACGGGGACGATGCTGGCCGGTGTACCGCTGCTGATCGTGTTGTCGGCCGGGTACGTGCGGCGCCGCCGCCGGCGTTCCGGGGCCGGGCGGCGCCTGCCCCGGTGGGTGGTGCCCGGCACGGCCGCCCTCACCGCCGCCGCGATCGCCCTCACCGCCCCCGTCGTCTTCGATCAGACCAGGTCCAGCGCGGCGCGTACCCCCTCCCCCGCCGACCTCTCCGCCCGTGTCGAACGGGTCGCGGCGGGCCTGAAGCAGGACCCCGTGTACGCGGACCCGGAGAGCCCGCGCGTCCTCGACGCCCGGCAAGTGGACCGGCTGCACGACCGGATCCGGGACTTCCGGCGTTCCGACCGCGGCGGCCCGGTGTACGTCTCCCTCGTGCCGCAGACACCCGAGAGCGAGTCGGCCGGCGACCCGGACCTGTTCGCCGCGGCCGTGCACGCCAAGGTGGGAGTGGACGGGGTGTACGTGGTCGCCGATCCGGCCGACGGCACGATCGACGTCTACAACCACGGCCTGCGCCTGGACTCCAACCACCTCTTCCTGGACCTGCCGGACTCCGTCGCGTACGGCGACAGCAGGGCGGACGAGGCCGACGACCACCTCCTCGGCGAGCGCCTCGACGCGCTGATGACCTTCCTCGACAAGACCCCGCGCACGGACCGGCCCGGTTTTGAGCCCGCCCCGCTCCCCGCTCCGAGGGCCGCCGACGAGCACACCCTCCCGCCTCTCTTCGCGACCGACTTCTGGCCCGGCCTGTTCGTGGGCGCCTTCCTCGCTCTCCTGCTGTCCGGGGCCGCGGCCGGACTGACGTGGATCGTCGGCACCCTGCTGCGGCGGCGCTCCGCCGCGCCCGAGTCGTCGGCATCGACATCGGCGTCGGCGTCGGCGTCGGCGTCGAGTCTCCGGCGTACCGCGCATGCGGAACTCACGTCACTCATCCGGGAGTTCGACGGCCAGGGCGAGCACGGGCGTGCCTGGGACTGCCTCGACGCGGCGATGCTCCTCGTCGACGGCGACCCCGGCCGCACCCGGGAACGGGCCACGGACGCGGCGACCCTGGTCGCCGTCGTCGTGCTCGCCCGAGCGGGCCGGGCCGCACTCGCCGGTGAGGCGACGGACCTGTGCTGCGGCGTCAACCCCCTGCACGGGCCCGCCGTCGGCCGCCGCCACGTGCGCGTCTCCAGGGAACGCAACAGGCGCCGCATGCTGCCCGTCTGCGAGCCCTGCCGCGACACGGCCGTCGCCGAACCGGGCGGCATCCCGGAGCGACTGCTGAAGCTGCCCGGCCCCGAGTCCGGCGGCAGCCGCCTCCCGTACTACGAGGCGACCGACGGCCCACTGTCGGCCGTACCCGAGGGAATCGACCGGCTCATCGACAAGGTGAGGGAGACCGCAGGTGTCCACTGACGTCAAGCGCGTGATCACCGCCCTCGCGGCGCTGCTGCTGACGGCGCTCACCAGCACGCCCGCCCGGGCGGCGGACGGCGACGGCCCGAGCGCCGGGCAGCGCATCGCGAGCGCCCTGCGCACCTCGCCCGTCTACGTCGACGAGGCCTACGCCGACGCCGTACCGCCCGCCCGGCAGCGGCAGTTGGCGGACCGGATCCGCCGGACGGGCCTGCCCATCAAGGTCGTGCTCAGGCCGCTCACCAAGGGCGACGCGTTCGACGGCGATTCCGACGTCCTGGCGGGGACCGTCCGTGACCGGCTTCCGGAGCGGCGAGAGCTCATTCTCATCACGACGGACAGCGACTTCTCGGACTCCCTCAAGGGATACGAGTGGCCGTCCGACAGCCACCAGACCCGCGACGCCGTGTCCGCCGCCGGTCTCCTCGACGAGATGCGGGACGCCGGGCTGGCCGATGTGACCGCCAAGGCGGTGGACCTGGTGGCGGAGGGGAAGGGCAGGCAGCGGTACGAGGAGGCGACGGCCGACCTGGACGGCGGCTCCCAGCCCGCCGAGTCCGGCTCCGGCTCCGGCTCCGGCTCCGGCTCCGGCTGGATGCTGTGGTCCCTGGTCGCCGTTCCGGCCCTGGCCCTGACCGTCCTCGCGACCCGGACCGTGCTCCGTTCCCGCGAGGCCGCTCCGGCCGTACCCCAGCTGGTGTTCGCGACGGCCCGCGCGGCCGACGAGGCGGAGCTGCGGCGCCGGGCGGAGGCGGAGGTCCTGGCCCTCGGCGAGACGACGCAGGCCGCCGACGTCGCCACGACACCCGGCCTCCAGCACGCCCTCGACGCCTACGCCGCCGCCGGCACGGTCCTCGACGAGGCCCGGGGCCTGCCGGACCTGGCGGGCGTGCTGGCCCTGGCACAGGAGGGCCGCGACGCCCTGACCGGCTCCCCCGGCCTGCCCCTCTGCTTCTTCAACCCGCTGCACGGCCGTGCCGTCCGCCGCACCGGCTGGCGTCCGCTGGGCCGGCGGGAGCGGCTCGATGTGGCGGTGTGCCAGGAGTGCGCGGACGCGCTGCGCGAGCGCCGCGCGCCCGAGGTGCTGACCGACACGACGCGGGACGGCCGTACCGTGCCCTACTTCGAGGTCCCCGCCGGGCGGAGCGTCTGGGCGGCAACGGGGTACGGCTCGCTGATGTCACCCCTGGACGGTTTCACCTCCCGTCTGCTGAAGACCCGTTGACCAGGCGGCCGGTCCTCCCGCAATGCCGCGAACAGGGCCGCGCCCGCCGGGGTCGTCCCACCTCACCGCGCTGCCGCGGGCGAGGGCCGCGATGAATCGCCGTGAAGCTCCGCCGGTCACGGGTGCGGCCCAGACGCCCTGGGCTTCCCGCGTGCGCTGCCCTCTCATCACGCCGACTGAGCCGCCTGCCGCGTTGCCAGGGCCACGCCGCCTGATCCTGAGCCACCCGGACGGCGTCGTCACGCACTTGTCATCGCTCTCGCACGACTCGCGCGCAACCCCCCTGACCGGCCATGCCATGATCTTCGCTCGAAATCAGCGACCGAGGAGCCCCCATTGAAGCGCGCCGCCCTGGCCGTCGTCTCCGTTCTGGCCCTGGCCTCCGCACTGACCGCCTGCTCGGGCGGCGAGGACACGCCCTCCAAGTCGCCGTCGGTGCCGAAGGCCAAGCAGATCACTCCGGCACAGCGGCTGGCGAAGGCCATGGTGACGAAGGACGACCTGCCCGGCTACAACGTGTCCGAGCCGGAAGCCCGGTACGCCTTCGCCAAGTCCTCGGACGAGGTCACGGTCGACAAGCCCGGCTGCACCCCGCTGGCCTACGCGATGAATCAACTCCCGCTCGGTGCACCACAGGCTGATCTCCTGCGCAGCGCCGGGGCGGGCTACGGCAAGGAGAGCACGTACATCACTCTCGCCTCGTACAAGTCGGAGGCCGAGGCCGGGTCGGTGCTGGCCGACTTGGCGAAGGCCGTGCCGGAGTGCGCCGGCGGGTTCGCTGTGAAGGCGGGCGAGAACGCCACGGCCTACGACTCGGTCACCGCCGAGAAGGGCACGGCGACCGGTGCCGTCGCCTTCCGCTCGACGATGGCGTTCCGGGGTGTCAGCCACACTCTGCGCACGGAAGCCGTCCGCAAGGGCGACGTACTCGCCGTCTACTTCTCGGTGAACGGCTTCGCCATCGCCGACAGCACGCGGCCCAGCGACGCCAAGATGCCCGCGAAGGTGGTGAAGGCGCAGAACTCCAAGCTCGCGAAGTGAGTCCGGATCTGCCAGAGCGGCAGGCACGCCCAGCTGTACGGGAGGGCGCGGTCGGAGCCCGCCCGCCGTTCCTCTGGCCGGGCCGCTGATCAGCCGGGCGGCCGGTCCTCCCGCAGTGCCTCGAACAGGGCACGGGCCCGCCGGTCGTCCCACCTCACCGCGCTGCCCTTGGAAGTGCGCAGGTTCGGGTCGGCCACCGGCACGTTGAGCTGCCGGCCTCCACCCGAGGCGGCCTTGCGCAGGGCCTCGAAGAGCGACATGAGGTCGGGCAGTTCCGTGCCCTCGTCGACGATGAGTGTGTCGAGGCCGGCGCGCAGGGTCGGGAAGGACTTGGACGGGTCGGCGAGGGTCTTCGGGGTGACGGCCTTGCGGGCGAGGGCGGCGAGGAATCTCTGCTGGTTACGGGTCCGGCCCAGGTCCCCCTGTGCCTCCTGCTTGCGCTGCCGTACGAAGGCGAGGGCCTCGGCGCCGTCCAGGGTCTGGCAGCCGGCGGGCAGGTTCGCGCCGGAGTCCTTGTCCCGTACGGCCTTCTCCAGGCACAGGTCCACACCGCCGACGGCGTCCACCACGCCCACGAATCCGGCGAAGCCGATCTCCGCGTAGTGGTCGATGCGCACACCGGTGTTGCGTTCCACGGTCCGCACGAGCAGGTCGGGGCCGCCCAGCGAGAACGCCGCGTTCAGCTTGTTCGGCGTGGCCCGGTAGCTCCTACCGGTGTCGGGATCGACGTAGGGCGGCAGGGTCACCCAGGAGTCACGCGGCAGGCTGAGCATCGTGGTGCCCTTCGCCCCGGTGTGCAGCAGGATCACCGAGTCGGTGCGGCGCCCCTCGGCCGAGCCGGTGTTCAGCTCCTTCCGGTCCTGCTGCGACAGCCCCTCGCGGCTGTCGGAGCCCACGACCAGGTAGTTGGTGCCCTCGCCGGGCGGCACCCGGTTGCTGAGCGCGCCGAGATCGACCTCCTGGTTGAGCCGGGTGTCGGCCCAGACGTACGTACCGGCGCCGGCGAGCAGCAGGACGGACGACAGCACGGCCGCGGTCCGTACGAACCGGCGGCCCTTTCCGGCGCGGCGCCGCGGGTTCCTGCTGCCGCCGCCCCGCCGCCCACGCGCGTGGACGCTGCCGTCGTAGCGGCCGGGCGCGGCCGGCGAGGCCATGCCGGGCAGGGGGGCCGTGCGGGTCGACGGCGGAGGTGCCAGGAGGGACGGGGGCGGGACCCTTCTCGGGTCCTGCCCCGCCCGGTGGTCTCCCGGAGGGTCGGTCCAGTCGTTCATCGTCCCCTCCATCCCGCTGGTTCACGTGGGTCAACGCATAGGCACGCTCCTATACGGAACCGGCCCGCCGATCTGTTCAGCGGCCGTCCCGGAGCGCTTCATCCGCTGCCACCGCAGCCGGCTGCCAAGCATCAGCGCGACCAGCGACTGGATGACGACGAGATACATCAACTGCCGGTAGACGACGATCTGGAACGGCATCGACCACAGGGCCCGGACCGGCTCGCCGTCGAGTCTCAGCGCGTAGCCGGAGCAGACGATCTGCACGCCGAGGAACGCGAACCACACCGCGGCGGACTCCCAGGGGTCGCGGAACAGCACGCCGTACAGGGCGTAGACGTCGATCACGGGCGCCAGCAGCGGCAGGGCGACCTGGAAGAGCGCCAGGTAGGTCAGCCCGCGCCGCCCGAACCGTCCGGCGGGCCCCATGGCGAAGAGAGCCCCGCGATGTTTCCACATCGCCTGCAGGGTGCCGTAGCACCACCGGTACCGCTGCCGCCACAACTGCCTGAGACTGGTGGGCACTTCGGTCCAGGCGACGGCGGACTCCTCGTACAGCACCCGCCAGCCGGCCCGCCACAGGGCCATCGTCAGGTCGGTGTCCTCGGCGAGGGTGTCCTCGCTGACCCCGCCGACGCCGATCACCGCGTCCCGGCGGAAGGCCCCGATGGCCCCCGGCACGGTCGGCATGCACTCCAGCACCTCGAACATGCGCCGGTCGAGGTTGAACCCGAAGACGTACTCCAGGTGCTGCCAACGCGCCAGCAGACTGCGCCGGTTGCCGACCTTGGTGTTGCCGCTGACGGCCCCCACGGCCGGGTGCGCGAGCGGCTGGACGATCCGCTCGATGGCATCGGGCTCGAAGACGGTGTCGGCGTCGACCATCACGACGATGTCGTACCGCGCGTGGGCCAGCCCGGTGTTGAGGGCGGCGGCCTTGCCGGAGTTGGGCTGCCGGACGACTTCCACCCGCGGATCCCCCGTGTTCTCGGCGATGTCGGCGGTCCGGTCGCTCGACCCGTCGTCGATGACGACGACCTGGAGCTGCTCATGGGTGGAGTCGAGCAGCGACCGCAGGGTCGACCCGATCCCGGCCTCCTCGTTGTACGCCGGGACGAGCACGGTCACCGGCCCGGACACCTCACGCATCCAGGGCGCCCCGGTCCGGAACCGCTCCAGCCGGCGCACATGGGCCCGGGCGAACAGGGCGAGCAGCACCAGCCGCAGCACGCCGAGCCCGCCGGCGACGCCGAGGATCCAGATCATGGCGGTGGAGAAGGCCTGCCCGAGCCGCGTGACCTGGATCAGGCCCTGGCCCAGCCAGCGCTGGGTGAGCGAAGGCGACGTGTACGGAACGAGCTTGAGCCCGGCGGACACGGTGGTGAACCGGTCGACGGTCGGGTTGTTCAGGAGCCTGCGCGCCTCCAGATACGCGCTCTCGGTCTGGCTGAGCTGCCGCACGATTCCCTGCGCCGGCTTGCGCGCCCCCTTGTCGGCGGCGACGAGCACGTACCCGTACCCGGCGGCCCGCCGTGCCGCCTGCCACTCACGACCGCACAGGGTCTCGGGCGTGGTGGTCCGCGGCATCCGCAGCAGATTGGTACGCAGTCCGGTGGCGCCGGCCAGCGCGCTCTGGGTCAGTTCCAGCTCGGACCGGAAGCGGGGCGCGGAGGACTCGCCCAGCACGGCCCCGGTGTAGGTGTTGGACCCGATCTCGTGGCCCTCGGCACGGATCCGACGGACGAGTTCCGGGTGCCGGGCTGCCTGCGCGCCGTGCAGGAAGAAGGTGGCGCGAGCCCCGTTCCGCTTGAGGAGTTCGAGCAGCCGTGGGGTCCAGACGGGGTCGGGCCCGCCGTCGAAGGTGAGCGCGACGGTCCGGGCGGGCATCGACCCGGACCGGATCCCGTCCCGGTTGATCCCGATCACGGGCCCGCCCTTGGCGACGGCGTCCGGCACGGGCGAGGCACAGGGCGACCGCGACTTCGCGGCGTCGACCTCGTGCTGGGTCCAGCCCTCGAAGAGCAGGAGGGCGAAGACGAGGGGGAGGGTGAGGGCGAGTAACAGCCAGTGGGCGCGGGGGTCTCGGGACTGTTTGTGCC
>NZ_MUKA01000277.1 GCF_002150735.1 Streptomyces africanus | reverse complement strand
GGGGGAGCCCGTTGCCGGGACCGGGGGCTCCCGTTTCCGGAAGGGGCGGTTCCATGCCGACGGAGCCGCCCCTTCCGCGTTCCCGGCCCTCATAATGACCTGATACGTCGGAGGTCTTGAGCGACAGGGAGGTCGGCCATGGCAGTGACCGACGAGGCGATCGAGAAAATCAAGGGCATGATCGTCTCCGGCGCGCTGCGGCCGGGCGACCGGCTGCCCAAGGAGAGCGAGCTCGCCGCCGACCTCGGCCTGTCGCGCAACTCCCTGCGGGAGGCCGTGCGCGCGCTCTCCCTCATCCGGATCCTGGACGTCCGTCAGGGCGACGGCACGTACGTCACCAGCCTCGACCCGCAACTGCTGCTGGAGGCGCTGAGCTTCGTCGTGGACTTCCACCGCGACGACACGGTCCTGGAGTTCCTGGCCGTGCGCCGCATCCTGGAGCCGGCGGCGACGGCGATGGCGGCCCTGCGGATCAGCGAACAGCAGCTCGACGCGCTCACGGCCCAGCTGGACAAGCTCGGTGACGCCCCGTCCGTCGAGGACCTGGTCGCCTGCGACCTGGAGTTCCACCGGGGCATCGTGCAGAGCTCGGGCAACTCGGTGCTGTGCTCGCTGCTCGACGGGCTGTCGGGCCCCACCACCCGGGCCCGGGTCTGGCGCGGCCTGACCCAGGAGGACGCGGTCGGCCGCACGC
The DNA here is from genome assembly GCF_002150735.1 of Streptomyces africanus. GTDB lineage: Bacteria > Actinomycetota > Actinomycetes > Streptomycetales > Streptomycetaceae > Streptomyces > Streptomyces africanus. The sequence goes on along the minus strand of NZ_MUKA01000277.1, from coordinate 23,008 downwards.
TGCGCGAGCACCGGGCGATCCTCGCGGCCCTGCGGGACCGGGACGCCGAGGCGGCGCGCTCCTGGGCGACGGTGCACATCGCGAGCGTGGAGCAGTGGCTGCGCTCCACCCTGTGACCAGGGCCTCACGGACAGCTCGGACGGCTCCGGGGTGTTCAGGGGTGGATCGCGGGGCAGTGATGGGGTCACTCCCCCTGCGAGGGGGCTGCGGGCGCCCCCTTGGCACGCCGTAAGGTTGGGGGGTACGCGAGGGCACGTCGGAAGGAGGCGCTGGGTGATCGAGCTCGAGGGGGTTCCCGAGCTGGTCGACCCGGTCATGGTGGCCGCGTTCGAGGGCTGGAACGACGCCGGCGACGCCGCCTCCACCGCGGTCGCGCATCTGGACAGGGAGTGGAAGGGCGAGGTCTTCGCGGCGCTGGACGCCGAGGACTACTACGACTTCCAGGTCAACCGCCCCACGGTGTTCATGGAAGCCGGCGTCCGCAAGATCACCTGGCCGACGACAAGACTGTCGGTGGTCCGGGTCGGCGGGGACAAGCCACGCGATCTCGTCCTCGTCCGGGGTATCGAACCGTCCATGCGATGGCGGTCGTTCTGCAACGAACTGCTCGGCTTCGCTCACGAACTCGGCGTGGAACTGGTGGTCGTCCTGGGCGCCCTGCTGGGTGACACCCCGCACACCCGCCCGGTTCCGATCAGCGGGACGACGTCCGACCCGGACCTGGCCCGCCGCATGGACCTGGAGGAGACCAAGTACGAGGGGCCCACGGGCATCGTCGGCGTCCTCCAGGAGGCCTGCACGCACGCGGGCGTGCCGGCCGTCTCGCTGTGGGCGGCGGTGCCGCACTACGTGTCGCAGCCGCCGAACCCGAAGGCCACGCTGGCCCTGCTGAACCGGCTGGAGGACCTGATCGACGTGCGCATCCCGCTGGGCGAGCTGCCCGAGGACGCGCGCGCCTGGCAGGTCGGCGTGGACCAGCTGGCCGCCGAGGACAGCGAGGTCGCCGAGTACGTCCAGTCGCTGGAGGAGGCCCGGGACACCGCCGAGCTGCCGGAGGCGTCCGGCGAGGCGATCGCCCGCGAGTTCGAGCGTTATCTGCGGCGCCGGGACGGCGGCGGACCGACCGCCTCCGGCGGGCACGCCACGGCGGACGGCAGCGACAGCTCGTCGTACCTGCGGGACAACCCCAGCGGCCGTACGCGGCCTCCGAAGCCGCCCAAGCCGGGCACGGACGACGAGGAGTCGTCGGAGGACTGAGCGGGACCGAGGACAGCGGAAGGGGCGCCTCCCGGCCGGGAGGCGCCCCTTCGCGTGCTCTGCGGCTACAGGGCGACGCCCAGCAGCGCGTCCACCGCCCGGGAGACCACCCCGGGGGCGCCCTCGTCCGTGCCGCCGCTGCGCTCCTGGAGCGCGGCCCAGCGGTCGACCGCGGTGAGCGCGGCCGGGGCGTCCAGGTCGTTCGCGAGGGCCTCGCGGATCTCCTCCACGAGCGCCTCCGCCGGCGGCCCGTCGGGCCGGGACACAGCGGCCCGCCAGCGGCCCAGCCGTGCGACGGCGTCCTGGAGGACCTGGTCGGTCCACTCCCAGTCGGCGCGGTAGTGGTGGGCGAGCAGCGCGAGCCGGATGGCGGCCGGGTCGACGCCGTCGCGCCGGAGCGTGGAGACGAAGACCAGGTTGCCCTTGGACTTGGACATCTTCTCGCCGTCGAGGGCGACCATGCCGGCGTGCACGTACGCCTTGGCCATGGGGAACTCGCCGGTGAGGGCCTGGGCGTGCGAGGCGCCCATCTCGTGGTGCGGGAAGGCCAGGTCGGATCCGCCGCCCTGGATGTCGAAGCCCATGCCGAGGTGGTCGAGGGCGATGGCCACGCACTCGATGTGCCAGCCGGGGCGTCCGCGTCCGAGCGATCCGCCGTCCCAGCTGGGCTCGCCCTCCCGGGCCGCCATCCACAGCATCGGGTCGAGCGGGTTCTTCTTGCCCGGCCGGTCCGGGTCGCCGCCGCGCTCGGCGGACAGCAGCCGCATGGCCGCGGCGTCCAGTCCGGAGACCTTGCCGAAGTGCGGGTCGGCTTCGACGGAGAAGTAGACGTCGCCTTCGAGTTCGTAGGCGGCGCCCATGTCCCGAAGGCGCTCGACGAGCGGGACGATCCCGGGTATCGCCTCGACGGCGCCTATGTACTCGCGCGGCGGCAGCATCCGCAGGGCCGTCATGTCCTCGCGGAAGAGGGCCGTCTCCTGCTCGGCGAGCGCGGCCCAGTCGAGGCCGTCACGCTGTGCGCGTTCCAGGAGCGGGTCGTCGACGTCGGTGACGTTCTGGACGTAGTGAACCTGCCGCTTGGTGTCGAGCCACACGCGCTGCACGAGGTCGAACGCGTTGTAGGTCGCCGCGTGTCCTATGTGGGTGGCGTCGTACGGGGTGATGCCACAGACGTAGATACGGGCGACGGGACCGGGGTCGAGGGTGACGAGGCCGCCGGTCGCGGTGTCGTGGATCCTCAGGTCGCGGCCCTGACCAGGCAGGGCGGGGACCTCGGAAGCGGGCCAGGCATGCATGCCTTGAGCCTAACCGGACTGAAGTTCCATATACGAATGGGAGCGGGCCGGACGGCCGAGAAGGCCCTCTTGCGGTAACTCGTCGTCTGTGCTGCTGCCCGGACGGCCGGGGGATCGCTTACACGGGTGGCCACGGAATCGCCGGCCACTCCCCGCTCGGCTCGGGATGCTTCCCCGAGGCGAGCAGCGCGGCGACCCGCGCGCGGGTGGCGTCGATCTCCGCGCCGGTGATCAGCGGCTGGAGCCGGGCGGTGAGGGGACCGCCGTCCGCCAGGGCCTTCCTCAGGCCTTCGAGGACGTCGACGGCCTCCTGGGTGAGGGGCTCCCCCGCCCACCCCCACAGCAGGGTCCGCAACTTGTTCTCGACGTTGAAGGTGACCCCGTGGTCGATCCCGTACAGCCGCCCCTCGCCGGTCGGCAGCAGGTGCCCGCCCTTGCGGTCTGCGTTGTTGAGCACGGCGTCCAGCACCGCGAGCCGCCGCAGCCGCTCGTCGTCGGCGTGCACGAGGAGCGCGGTGCGGCCCTCGCCGACCTCGGCGAAGCCGATCGCCTTCCAGCCCGGCTCCGGTTCCTCGGCGTCGACGAGCGCGAGCAGCTCCGCCTCCGGCGCCGCCTCGACCCACAGCTGGCACATGCCCTCGCCGTAGGGGCCCTCCCGCAGCACGGTGGGCGGGACGAGGCCCCAGCCGGTCGCCTCGGAGACCTCGTACGCGGCGACCTCGCGCTGGGCGAGCGTCCCGTCGGGGAAGTCCCACAGGGGCCGCTCCCCCGCGACCGGCTTGTAGATGCAGGCCGCGTCCTGGCCGTCGTACGAGACCGTGCAGTACAGGGCCGCGTTGGACGCCTCACGGATGCGTCCGCGCACGGTGATGTCGCCCCGGGCGATCAGGTCGGCGGCGTCCGGAGGAGGCGTCACGCTCCGCGGCGGTATCCGTTCTGGCGCGGACATACGTGTCCTTCCGGGTCGAGGGGGAGGCTGCACAGCGGGCACGGCGGCCGCCCGGCGTTGACGATGTCGAGGGCGCGCTTGGCGAAGGCCCTGGCCTGCGCGCCGGTGAGCCGGACCCGCAGCATCGGGGGCCCGTTCTCCTCGTCCTGGAGCAGCCGCTCCTCGGCCTCGGCGAGGTCCTCCTCGGTGTCGGCGTCGAGCTCGACGAGCGCCTGCGCCTCGACGATCATCAGCTGCTCCTCGCCGTCCCAGGCGAGGGCCATCGTGCCGACCCGGAACTCCTCCTCGATGGGGGTGTCCAGCGGGGCGGTGTCGGTGATGTCCGACGGTGCGACGGCGGGGACGGAGGCGCTGCCTCCGCTACGGCGTACGACCTCATCGAGCAGTTCGTCCATGCGTTCGGCGAGTGCGGCGACCTGGGTCTTCTCCAGGGCCACGCTGGTCACCCGGGAGCCGGCGGAGGCCTGGAGGAAGAACGAACGGCGCCCGGGCAGTCCGACCGTACCGGCCACGAAACGCTCCGGATGGTCGTAGAGGAACACCTGACGGGACACGTCCTGTCTCCATTGGAATCGGGGGAACCGTGTGACTACGGCACTGCTGCGACCGCTTCACCCTACTGCGGCCGACGATCACGGTGCGCCCGCACCACCCCCGACAGGAGCCTCGTCGCCCGGCGGTTCCTCGCGCGGCACCAGGGAGGTGAAGTCGCCGGTGTCGCCGAGGCGGACGAGAAACGGACGCAACCGGGTGTAGCGGATCGCGGTGATGGAACACGGTTCAACGGAAATCCGCTGGAAGAGGTCCAGATGAAGCCCGAGTGCGTCCGCCACGAGCGACTTGATGACGTCGCCGTGCGAGCACATGAGGTAGACGGCGTCGGCGCCGTGGTCGCGCTCCACGCGCGCGTTCCACTCGCGTACGGCCTCGGCGGCGCGTGTCTGCATGGCCCGCATCGACTCCCCGCCGGGGAACGCCGCCGCGGACGGGTGCGCCTGCACGACCTCCATCAGGGGCTGGTCCTTGAGTTCGTCGAGCTTGCGCCCCGACCAGTCGCCGTAGTGGCACTCGCCGATGCGCTCGTCGGTGTGCGGGCTGAGGTGCGGCCGGGCCTGGAGAAGGGGCCGGATCGTCTCCTGGCAGCGCTGGAGCGGGCTGGTGACGATCTCGGCGAGGGGCAGTTCGGCGAGCCGCCCGGGCAGCGCGGCGGCCTGCGCCGTGCCGCGTTCGTCGAGGGCGACACCGGGCGTCCAGCCGGCGAGCAGTCCCTCGGTGTTGGCGGTGGAACGTCCGTGCCGGACCAGGATCAACGTGGGCATGCGGTCCAGCGTAGGCGCACGCGCGCGTACGGTGTCGTTCGAGTGACGGGAGACTCGCTTCGTGATCGTCGACTGTGCCATCTACCGCGAGGGACACCGGTCGGAAGGGCCGGAGGACTTCTCCGACGCCCTGGGCGAGGCCCGGGCGGCGGGCGGTTTCGTGTGGATCGGGCTGCATGAGCCGACGGAGCGCGAATTCGAGCTCGTGACCCAGGAGTTCGGGCTGCATCCGCTGGCCGTCGAGGACGCCCTCAAGGCCCATCAGCGGCCCAAGCTGGAGGTGTACGACGACTCGCTCTTCGTGGTGCTCAAGCCGGTGGCGTACGAGCCGCAGAGCGACACCGTCTCCACCGGCGAGATCATGATCTTCCTGGGCGACGCGTTCGTGGTCACCGTCCGGCACGGCGAGGGCGCCCCGCTCAAGGCCGTACGGCACCGCCTGGAGCAGGAGCCGGAGCTGCTGGGCACCGGTCCCACCTCGGTGCTCTACGCGGTCGCCGACGCCGCCGTCGACCGCTACCTGGAGGTCGCGACCGAACTGCAGGCCGACCTGGAGGGGCTGGAGGCGGAGGTCTTCTCACCGGACGACGGGGGCTCGCGGCACACGGCGTCCCGGATCTACAACTTCAAACGGCAGGTGCTGGAGTTCCGCCGGGCGACCGGGCCGCTGGCGCTGCCGATGAGCCGGCTGGCGGGCACGGCACCGTCCGGCGTGGCCGTGCCGTTCGTGGCCGACCGGGCCCGGCCGTTCTTCCGCGACGTCAGCGATCATCTCACCCGCGTGAACGAGTCCGTGGAGAACCTGGACCGGCTGGTGTCGGACATCCTCAACGCGCATCTGGCGCAGATGAGCGTCCGGCAGAACGACGACATGCGGAAGATCTCCGCGTGGGCGGCCATGGCCGCGATTCCCACGATGCTCGCGGGGATCTACGGCATGAACTTCGAGCACATGCCCGAGCTGCGCTGGGTGTGGTCCTATCCGGCGCTGATCGCGGTGATGGGCGTTCTCGAGGTGCTGGTGTTCCGGCTGTTCAAGCGCCGGGGCTGGTTGTAGGCGGACACCCCCGGGGTGGGCCGGCTCAGGCGAACTCGGGGGCCGCGGACGCGGGTCCGCCGAGGGCGTCGCGGCGCTCGGGCATCCGCAGCGACACCATCCGGCGCCAGCCGCCCAGCCGTTCGTAGGCGTACATCGCGTGGATGCCCGCCGCGAGCACCGCCGACCTGGCCCTGGACCAGCCGAGGATGCGGCCCATGTGCGCCATGACCGCGAGGCTGACATCCCGGTAGATCCGGATCTCGGCGAGCGCGCACGCGCGCAGGGCCCGCTGGATGGCCCGGCCGTGGCCCGCGTGGGCGAAGCGCAGCAGTTCCTCGTGGCAGTAGGCGAGGTGGTTGTCCTCGTCGTTGGAGATCTGCCTGACCGCGCGGCCGATGTCGGGGTGGTCGGCGAAGTGCTTGCGGAGCAGTCGCATCTGCTCGGAGGCGCGCTGTTCGGTGACCCTGCTGTGCGAGAGGTACGTGACGATGTCCTGGACCGTGAGGCGCTCGTCGCGGCCCAGCTGCTCGTGCGCGAGGCCGATGCCGTTCTTCTCCAGGAGCACGGTGTAGTCGGTCTCCGGCGGGACCGGGACGGGGTCGAGGCCGCGCTTCTTCATCAGGGCGTTGAAGATCCGGCCGTGCTTGTCCTCGTCCGCGCCGTGCCGGGTGATCTTGGGGGCGAGTTCCCGCTCGCTGTCGGGAACGAGCGCTGCGATGCGGGCGTTCTCCCAGCCGCCCTGGGACTCGCCGCTCGCGGCGATGGAGCAGAACAGGGCGAAGGCCTCGTCGTCGGCGAGGATCTCCTGGAACACACTCTTGGCCGAAAGCATCGTGAGCACCTCTCCCGCGCACGTGCGCGTGCTGCGTGATTCCGCAGGGGTCCGCAAAGAACGAGTCAAGTGCGGGAGGAAGGGCGCTGCAACAGGTGCGGCGGACAACTCCGCCAAATGGAGGACGCGTAACCGCGGGAGGCGCGGGGCGTTGTTCTGCGTGACGGCCGTGGCGGGGAAGACCCCCGAGCCCCCACCACGGCCGCAGACAACTCCGCCGGGTGCCGCCCCGTCAGGCGAGCCCGGCGCGCTCCAGGGCCTCGGTGCCGGCGCGGAGGGACGCGAGCCGCTCGTCGAGGGTGAAGCCCGCCGGGGCGAGGCTCAGGGTGGTGACGCCGGCCTCCGCGTAGGCCTTCATCCGGTCCGCGATCCGGTCGACGGACCCCAGCAGTGTGGTCTTGTCGATCAGCTCGTGCGGGACGGCGGCCGCGGCGCCCTGCTTGTCGCCGGACAGGTACTTGCCCTGGATCTCGGCGGCCTCCTTCTCGTAGCCCATGCGCTGGGCGAGCTGGTTGTAGAAGTTCTGCTTGGGGCTGCCCATGCCGCCGACGTACAGCGCGGTGTAGGGGCGGAAGGTGTCGGCGAGCGCGGCGACGTCCTTGTCGTCGCCGACGGCGAGCGGGACGGTCGGGCAGACGTCGAAGCCGTCGAGCGTCTTGCCGGCCTTCTCGCGGCCGGCGCGCAGGTACTTGATCGTCGTCTCCTCCAGGTGGTCGGCGGAGGGGAAGATCAGCAGGGCGCCTTCGGCGATCTCGCCGGTCTGCTCCAGGTTCTTCGGGCCGATCGCGGCGATGTACAGCGGGATGTGCTCGCGCTGCGGGTGCACGGTCAGCTTGATGGGCTTGCCCGGGCCGCCCGGGAGGGGCAGCGTCCAGTGCTCGCCCTCGTAGGACAGGCGCTCGCGCGTCATGGCCCTGCGGACGATCTCGACGTACTCACGCGTGCGTGCCAGCGGCTTGTCGAACTTGACGCCGTACCAGCCCTCGGAGACCTGCGGGCCGGAGACACCGAGGCCGAGGCGGAAGCGGCCGCCGGAGAGGGAGTCGAGGGTGGCCGCCGTCATGGCGGTCATCGCCGGCTGGCGGGCCGGGATCTGGAAGATGGCGGAGCCGACGTCGATACGTTCGGTCTGGGCGGCGACCCAGGTCAGTACGGTGGCGGCGTCGGAGCCGTAGGCCTCGGCGGCCCAGCAGACGGCGTATCCGAGCCGGTCGGCCTCCTGGGCGACGGCCAGATTGTCCGCGTCCATTCCGGCACCCCAGTAGCCGAGGTTGATACCGAGCTGCATGCCGAATCCCCTTACCGATCAGTAACGTGCACGTGCGGAGACCTTAGCGCGCGGCTCGGCGGGGACCTAGGGGCGGGCAGGCACGCCGGACAACTCATGGTCGGACCCCGGAAATCGGCCGTCCACAGCCCACCACAGGGAAGGCTCTGGCCAGTAATCTCGGCGTTCATGGAGCAGAGGCATCTCGGCCGCACCGGCCTGCGTGTGTCCCGGATCGGGCTCGGCACCCTGACCTGGGGACGGGACACCGACGAGCACGACGCCGCGGACCTGATGAAGACGTTCTGGGAAGCGGGCGGGACCCTCGTCGACACCGCGGACGTGTACGGCGACGGAGACGCCGAGTACCTGCTCGGCAGGCTTATGGACGGCCTGGTGGCCCGCCGGGACCTGGTCATCTCGACCAAGGCCGGCAGCGTGCCGGACCCCGACCGCCGCTTCGACACCTCCCGGGGCCATCTGCTCTCCGCGCTGGACGCCTCGCTCTCCCGGCTCGGCACCGACTACGTCGACCTGTGGCACGTGCACGCCTACGACCCGGACACCCCGCTGGAGGAGACCCTCCAGGCCCTCGACCTCGCGGTCGCCAGCGGCCGGGCCCGGTACGCCGCCGTCTCCAACTTCTGCGGCTGGCAGCTCGCCAAGGCCGCGACCTGGCAGCTGGCGGCCCCCGGCACGCGGACCCGGCTGGCGGCCACGCAGCTGGAGTACTCGCTGCTCCAGCGGGGCGTCGAGCGTGAGGTGCTGCCGGCCGCGCTGGACCTGGGCATCGGGCTGCTGCCGTCCTCGCCGCTGGGGCGCGGGGTGCTGACGGGCAAGTACCGGAGCGACACGACGCCGCCGGACTCGCGCGGCGCCTCGGAGCACCTCGCGCCGTTCGTCGCGCCCTACCTGGACGACACGGCGCGGCGCATCGTGGACGCCGTGACCACCGCGGCCGACGGTCTCGCGGTGACACCGCTCCAGGTGGCGCTGGCCTGGGTCCGCGACCGGCCGGGAGTGGCCGCGCCCATCGTCGGCGCGCGCAACGCGCAGCAGCTCACGGCAGCATTGTCAGTGGAGACCCTTAGTCTTCCTGACGAGATCTGCCGGGCGCTCGACGACGTGTCGGCGCCCGTGCACCGCTATCCCGATCACGACTGGAGCACGCTGTGAGCACGGAGCCGGAGACCACGGAGGACGCCGAGCCGGGGACGCCGACCGGTGGTGCGCAGACCGAGGGGGCCGAGCGGACCGAGGAGGCCGAGGGGAATGCCGCCGGTTCCGGTGACGTGTCCGGGGGCGAGGCGGCCGAAGGGGGCACGGCCGATGCCGGTGACCTGTCCGAGGCCGAGGCCGAGCTGCGGGCCCAGCGGCTGGAGCGGGAGCGTATCGAGCAGCGCAAGGCCGGGAAGAAGGCGCCGATCGAGGCCGGCACCAAGCTGAGCGGCACGGCCGCCGATCTGCTCGCGGCCGTACGGGCCGTGGAGAGCGGCGACAAGCCGGTCGCCGCAGTGTTCGCGGAGCCCGATCCCGCCCCCCGCCGCTCCGCCCCGGAGCCGGTACGACGGCCACAGCCGGTGGCGGCCGGGGCCGTCCCCGCCCCGACGGCTCCCGCGCCCGCGGCGGTACAGGCCGTACGGCAGGTGCTCGGCGAGGGCGGTGCCCCCGAGGCGCTCGCACCGCAGGTGGCCGCCGTCCTCGGCGAAGGCGCGGACGAGCTGCTGCGGGCCGATCCCTGGCAGTTGCTGCGGGTCGCCGGCGTGCGGCCCGAGCAGGCCGACGGGTTCGCCCGGGCCCTGCTCGGCGCCGAGTGCGGCCCGGACGACGAGCGGCGGGGCCGGGCCGTCACCGTCTGGCTCCTGGAACAGGCCGCGCTGGCCGGGCACACCGCCCTGGAGATGCCGGCGCTCCTCGCGACCCTGGCCCAGCGGGGCGTGCCGGACCCCGACAGCGCCGTGCAGGACGCGATCGCGGAGGGCGAGGCGCTGGTCTTCCAGGACGCCTTGGAGGAGACCGGCGGCGCGCCGGCCCGGGCCGAGGAGGAGGGCACGGAGGAGGACGAGGAGCGTCCGGTCCGTGTCCTGGTCGGTCTGGAGCGGTACGCGCTCGCGGAGGAGAGCCTGGCCGACGGTCTGGCCCGCCTGGTGAACTCGGTGCCCAAGCAGGACGGTTCGGCCGAGGACTGGGAGCGGGCCGCCGCCGCGACCCGGGGTTCGGCGGCCGAGCTGCTCCGCGCGGTCGCCGCGCACGGCCTGGTCCTGCACACCGGCGGCGAGGCCTCCCTGACCGAGCCCGCCGCACTGCTGACCGCCGCGCACACCCTCGGCCTGCGCGCCTGGGCCGCCGCTCACGGCCCGATCGGCCGCACGCGCTTCGCGGCCCTGCTGCGCCGGTCCGGCCACCCGTCGGGCCCGGCCGCGGACCAGGCGGCGGCCGTCCCCGGGCAGGCCGCCGCACCCGGCGCCCCCTCCCCCGTCGCCACCGTCGCCGGGCTGCTCTCCGGGGCCGAAGGACCTGGCCGGGACGCGGACGGGGCGCTGGATCTCGATCTGCTCGTCGTGCTCGACGCGCCGCAACTGGATGTCGAGACGGCCGCGCTGCTGACGGAGTCGCTGCCGGACGGGGCTCGGCTGGTGCTGGCCGGGGATCCGGCGGTGCTGTGGTCGGTGGGTCCGGGCCGGGTGTTCGCGGACCTGCTCGCGGCCCGGATCTGCCCGCAGATCGCTTCGCGGCAGCCGGATCCCGGGCCGCTGGGCGAGCTGGTCTCCGGTATCGGCGTCGGCGAGCTGAGCCAGGTCGAGGCCCCCGGCAAGGAGGTCGTGATCGTGCCGGTGCGGGACGCGGGCGAGGCCGTGCACCGGACGGTCCAGCTCGTCGTGGACTCGGTGCCACGGGCGATCGGCGTACCGGCCGAGGAGACACAGGTGATCACGCCGGGACACGGCGGCGCGGTGGGCACGCGTGTGCTCAACGCGGCGTTGAAGGAGCGGCTCAATCCGGGCCCGGGCCGCTTCGGCGGCTTCGACCCCGGTGACCGGGTCGTCTACTCCCCCGTGCCGGGCCGTGCGCTGCCGGGCCGCGTGGTGAAGGCGGATGCCGAGGGGCTGCACCTGTCGTGCGAGGGCGAGGACGTCGTCGTGGCGAAGGAGCGGGTGGAGCAGTCCGTGCGGCACGGCTGGGCGCTCACCGCCCATCAGGCGGTGGGGAGCCGGTGGCCCGCGGTGGTCGTGGTGCTGCCCGGCGATGCCGCGCAGGCCCTCAGTCGGCCGTGGGTGTACACGGCGTTCGGGCGGGCCGACCGCCATCTGTCCGTCGTGCACGGGGTGGAACAGGCGTTGCCGAGGGCCGTGGCGGAGGTTCCGGCGAAACCCCGGACGACCCGGCTTCCGGTGCTGCTCGCCCCGCAGATCAGCAGCTGACGACGACGGCGGTGGTCACGGGGCGGCCCCCGCGACCACCGCCGTCGGGTGGCTGACGCGTGCGCTAGCGGCGGTCCGCGTCGAGCGGCTCCAGGTCCTCGTCCTCGTCCAGGTCGGTGTCGAGGTCGTCCTCCACCTCGTCGTCCTCCACCTCGTCGTCGTCATCGTCGTCGACGTCGTCGAACACGGCGCTGACGTCGAAGCGGCAGACGACACTCTGCGGATCGACCTGCTCGAACGGCGCCTCCAGCCACTCGCCGGGGTCGGCCGGTTCCTCCGCCGCCGTCACCCAGAGCGTGGAGTCGCCCTCCTCCAGCCCGAACTCCTTGTGCCGGGAGGCGATCTCGTCGGGTTCGAACTCGCCGAAGAGGAGGCCGAGCGCACCGTGGATCGTCCCGGAGGCGGCCGGGCCGTCCTCGCCCTCCGCTGCCTCGATCCGCTGCGCGTGGGAGAGCAGCCGCTGTGGCTCCGCCACCGCGTAGTCGCGGCGGATCAGTACGCTCAGCGCGTTCGGTTCCTCAGGCCCGGTGTACGGGGGCAACGCGTCCTCCGTACCGGGGATCTCGAAGGGTGTGACCTCGTCGTAACGGTCGTAGAGCAGTTCGTCGTACACCTCTGCGGCCGCGGCCAGCTGGTTGAACGCCTCGTAGACGGCCGGGTCGTCCTCCCCCGACCTGCGTTCGACCGCGGCCAGGTGGCGGTCGAGCGCGGTCTTGACCGCCTCGGCGGCGGCGCGTACCTCGGCAGCGGTGGGCTGCGCAGCATCAGACATAGTGCAGACGCTATCCGTACCAGGCCCCAGACCGCACAATAGATGCGATGCCGGAATACGAATTTGTCGACGTGTACGTGCCGCGCGGGGTCTCCCGCAAGGAGACGGCACGTCTGCTGACGGACCATGCCGAGTACGGACACTGGGAGTTGCACCGTCTGAGCCTGCTGCGCGACGGCAGCCGCAAGGTGCGGTTGCGCCGGCGGATCATCCGTCAGGTGCGGGCCACGTGGTGAGCTGAGACGGGGCACGGGGAGAAGGCACACACGGGAGCGGGCCCCGCATCGGCGGGGCCCGCTCCGTTTTCCACGGGTGTCAGGCCGTTCCCGGGGTGTCAGGCCTTTCCGGGGCCGTCAGGCCGAGGTGCGCGCCTTGCGGTAGAGGATCGAGCCCGCGAGCAGCGCGCCCGCGCCGGCCGGCAGGGCGAGGCCGAGCGGCAGGTCGCTGCCCGTGCTGGCGAGCTGGGCGTCGCCCTTGGGCTGGGTGACGAACTGGCCGCCCGGCTCGTTGCCGTGCGAGGAGCCGCCCGGCGTCTTGCCGTCCGCTCCGGGCGGGGTGCCGGGGTCGCCCGGGTTTCCGGGGCCACCCGGGCCGCCGGGGTCACCCGGGTTTCCGGGGTTGCCCGGGTTTCCAGGATTACCCGGGTCGCCGGGATTACCCGGATCGCCGGGGTTTCCGGGATTGCCCGGGTTTCCCGGCTGCCCCGGGTTCTCGTGGCCGCCGCCGGGCGGGTCGGTGTGGTGCCCGCCGGAGCCGCCGTTGGCGCAGTCGTTGCCCGTGCTGGAGTTGCCGGCGCCGATGACGTCGACGCTGTTGCCGCAGACGTTCACCGGCACGTGGATCGGCGCCTCGACGTGGTTGCCCGAGCCGACGCCGGGCGAGTCACTGGCATGGCCGCCGGCGTGCGAGCCGCCGTGGCCGCCCGAATCTCCGTATCCCCCCGACGATCCACCGCCCTGGTTGGCGCACGAGTTGCCCACCGAGGGGTTGAGGACACCGATGACGTTGACCGTGTTGCCGCAGACGTTGACCGGCACGTGCACCGGTGCCTGCACCGTGTTCCCGGACAGCACGCCGGGCGAGCCCGAGGCGGCGCCCTGCGCGCCCGCGTCGGCGTGCGCGGAGCCGCCCGCGGCGGCGATCACGCCGGTCGCGGCCGCCACGGTCATCAGACCCTTGCGGGTGACCTGTCGCATTCCTGAATACCTGCCTTCGACCTGTCTCGAATTCTTCTCGAATTCCTCGAAAGAAGCGTTCGGTCCCGGAGCGCATGGCACGCGCTCCGGGACCGATGGCTTTGGAACTCCCTCAGAGAGGGGGAAGCGTCACTTGTTGACGCAGGTGTTGCCGAAGGCGGGGTTCAGCAGGCCGATCACGGAGACCGTGTTGCCGCAGACGTTCACCGGGACGTGAACGGGCACCTGAATGACGTTGCCGGACACGACGCCCGGGGAGTGCACGGCGGCACCCTGGGCACCCGAGTCGGCGACGGCCAGGCCCGCGCCCGCGAGAACCAGCCCACCGGTGGCAGCCGCAGCAGCGACGACCTTCTTGATCATTATTCCTCCTAGTTGGCAAAGCGACCCATCTTGCGATCGCATTACCTGTAACGAGGAGGGAGTAATGAGGCTACGAGCTTATGGTCGCATTCACCCTTCCCAGTCGATCTCGCACACCCGGCCGAATAGCGCTGTTCCGTATGGACTGTTTCAGGACGCGTCGATGAACCGGTCGAGCACCCGCGCGCCGAACTTCAGGCCCTCCACCGGAACCCGCTCGTCCACGCCGTGGAACATGCCGGCGAAGTCCAGCTCCGGCGGCAGCTTCAGCGGCACGAAGCCGAAACCGCGGATGCCCAGGTCGTCAAAGGACTTCGCGTCCGTCCCGCCGGAGAGCATGTAGGGGATCGCCTTGGCGGTCGGGTCCTCGGCCAGCAGCGCGGACTGCATCGCCGCCACGAGCGCCCCGTCGAAGGTGGTCTCGACGGCCTTGTCGGCATGGACGTCCTCGCGCCGCACCTTCGGGCCGAGGATCCGGTCGAGGTCGGCGAGGAACTCCTCCTCGTGGCCGGGCAGGAACCGCCCGTCGACGTGAGCGGTCGCCTCGCCCGGGATGACGTTGACCTTGTAGCCGGCGCCGAGCTGGGTGGGATTGGCCGTGTTGCTCAGGGTCGCGCCGATGAGCTTGGCGATGCCGCCGAGCTTCGCGAGGGTCGACTCCATGTCCTCCGGGTCGAGTTCGGTGCCGAGCGCGTCACCGAGCTCGTCGAGGAAGGCGCGGGTGGTCTTGGTGACCCGCACCGGGAACTTGTGCCGCCCCAGCCGCGCGACGGCCTCCGACAGCTCGGTGATCGCGTTGTCCCGGTGGATCATCGACCCGTGCCCTGCCGTGCCGGCCACGGTGAGCTTCATCCAGTGCATGCCCTTCTCCGCCGTCTGGATCAGGTACAGGCGCCGCTCCTCACTCACGGTGAACGAGAACCCGCCCACCTCGCTGATCGCCTCGGTGACGCCCTCGAACAGCTCGGGGTGATGGCGCACGAGGTGCTTGGCGCCGTAGGTGCCGCCCGCCTCCTCGTCCGCGAGGAACGCGAGGACGATGTCGCGCGGGGGCTTGCGCCCGCTGCGCATCCGGTCCCGGACGACCGCGAGGGTCATCGCGTCCATGTCCTTCATGTCGACGGCCCCGCGGCCCCACACGCAGCCGTCGGCGACCTCGCCGGAGAAGGGGTGGTGGGTCCAGTCGTCGGCGTTGGCCGGTACGACGTCGGTGTGCCCGTGGATGAGGAGCGCGGGCCGGGACGGGTCCTCGCCCTCGATCCGGGCCACCGTGGAGGCGCGGCCCGGGTGCGACTCGAAGATCTGCGGTTCGAGCCCCACCTCGGCGAGCTTCTCGGCGACGTACTCGGCCGCCTTGCGCTCGCCCGGACCCGAGTGGTCGCCGTAGTTGCTGGTGTCGATCTGGATCAGCTCGCGGCAGAGGTCCACGACCTCGTCCTCGCCGGTGACGCTCCTGGCCGTGTCCGTCTCGCTCACGTGCTTCCTCCCGCTGTCACTGCTGGTGGGTCCTCCTCATCCTCCCTCTCCACGGCCCGCACCCCAAGGCCGGTCCCGGCCCGTCACACGCCGTTCACGCCCGGCCGGGTGCGGGCGGGGGGTGATCGGCCACCCCTGAGAGCCTGGTAATGTTTACGTCGTCGCCGCGGGGAGAACCCGCGCGGCAGACACCTTGTCCGGGTGGCGGAATGGCAGACGCGCTAGCTTGAGGTGCTAGTGCCCTTTATCGGGCGTGGGGGTTCAAGTCCCCCCTCGGACACACGAAACTGAGGGCCGTGACCGCGAGGTCACGGCCCTCAGGCGTTGTCGCGGAAGGGTGACCATGACCAGCCGTTCCTGCCCGTGCGGACTGCCCCAGCCCTATGAGGCGTGCTGCGGCCGCTACCACTCGGGGGCCGCGGCACCGACCGCCGAGGCGCTGATGCGGTCCCGGTACTGCGCCTTCGTGAAGGGGGACGCCGGATATCTGCTGCGGACCTGGCATCCGCGGACGCGGCCCGGGACGCTGGAGCTGGATCCGCGGATGCGGTGGACCGGGCTGGAGATCCTGGACGCGAGTGGCGGGTCGGCGTTCCACGCCGTCGGGACCGTGGAGTTCCGGGCGTCGTACCGGGGCGGTTCGCTGCACGAGCGGAGCCGGTTCGAGCGGGTCGACGGGGCCTGGGTGTACGTCGACGGGGAGTTTGTGCAGTAGCGGGGGTTACGGCGCCAGGATGTCCAGTTCCTGGAGGGCGCCGACCGTGATCTCGCGGGTCAGTTCCTCCGCGCGGGCCGCGTCGCCGGCCCGGACCGCCTCGGCGACCTGGACGTGCAGGGTGACGGCGGCCGGGTCGGGGTCCTCGAACATCACGTCGTGGTGGGTGCGGCCGGCCAGGACCTCGGCGACGACATCGCCGAGGCGGGCGAACATCTCGTTGCCGGAGGCGTCCAGGATGACGCGGTGGAAGGCCATGTCGTGGACGAGGTACTGCTCCAGCTTGTGACCCCGTGAGTTGGCGACCATGCCGAGGGCGCACTGGGTGAGTTCGGCGCACTGCTCGGCGGTGGCGTGCCGGGCGGCGAGGCCCGCGGCGACCGGTTCGATCGCCGAGCGCAGCACCGTGAGGGAGCGCAGCTGGGGGGCGCGGTCCTTGCCGGCCAGGCGCCAGCGGATGACCTGCGGGTCGTAGACGTTCCACTCCGACTTCGGGCGCACGGTCACGCCCACGCGGCGGCGGGACTCGACCAGGTGCATGGACTCCAGGACGCGGACCGCCTCGCGCATCACCGAGCGTGACACGTCGAAACGCTGGGCGAGCTCGTCGGTGCGCAGCACGCTGCCCGGCGGGTACTCGCCCGCCGTGATCTCGGGGCCGAGGGTGTCCAGAACATGGCCGTGCAGCCCCCGGCCCGGTGTGCTCATGCACTCAGCGTACGGGGTAGATCACGGAGACAAAAAGTCAGACTTATTCATCACGACCTCTTGAATTCGTCGTACCTAATGGGTTTCAGTTGCGTCGACATCACGTGTCGACGGAGACAGCAGACAGTGAGGCAGCGATGAACACCCCCCACGTCGTCGTGGTCATGGGCGTCGCCGGCACCGGCAAGACCACCATCGGTCCCCTGCTCGCGGCCCGGCTCGGCGTTCCGTACGCCGAGGGCGACGACTTCCACCCGCAGGCCAACATCGCCAAGATGTCGGCCGGTACCCCGCTCACCGACGAGGACCGCCAGCCCTGGCTGGACGCCATCGGCAGGTGGGCGCACGGGCGGGCCGGGCTCGGCGGGGTGGTCAGCTGCTCTGCGCTGAAGCGGTCGTACCGCGACCGGCTGCGGGCCGCCGCGCCCGGCGTGGTCTTCCTGCACCTCACGGGTGACCGCGCGCTCATCGAGGACCGGATGTCGCACCGGCAGGGGCACTTCATGCCCACGGCGCTGCTCGACTCCCAGTTCGCCACGCTCCAGCCCCTCGAGGCGGACGAGGCCGGGGTCGACGTGGACGTCTCGGGCAGCCCGGAGGAGATCACCGAACGGGCGGCGCTCGCCCTGGAGGACCTCCCCGAGCCCGTCCAGTAGCCCCTGACGGTCCCGTCCCCTACTCCCCTCCAACGCAAGGGAACCCACCCCGTGACCAGACTCAGCGTCGAGATGCTGGCAGCGGACGCACCCGAGCCGATCACCTCGGCCGGCCACGCTCAGCTGGGCATCGCCGTCCTGGCGGGCATCGCCGTCATCGTCCTGCTCATCACCAAGTCCAAGCTGCACGCCTTCCTGGCGCTGACCATCGGGTCACTGGCGCTCGGCGCGATCGCCGGGGCGCCGCTGGACAAGGTCCTCCTCAGCTTCAGCGCCGGCCTCGGCACCACGGTCGCCGGCGTCGGCGTACTGATCGCCCTCGGGGCGATCCTCGGCAAGATGCTCGCCGACTCCGGGGGCGCCGACCAGATCGTCGACACCATCCTCGCGAAGGCCGGCGGGCGGTCGATGCCGTGGGCGATGGTGCTCATCGCCTCCGTGATCGGGCTGCCGCTGTTCTTCGAGGTCGGCATCGTGCTGCTGATCCCGGTGGTGCTGATGGTCGCCAAGCGCGGCAACTACTCGCTGATGCGGATCGGCATCCCGGCGCTCGCGGGCCTGTCCGTGATGCACGGGCTGGTGCCGCCGCACCCCGGTCCGCTGGTCGCGATCGAGGCGGTCAAGGCCGACCTCGGGGTGACGCTGGCCCTCGGTGTCCTCGTCGCCATACCCACGGTGATCATCGCCGGCCCGGTGTTCTCGCGGTACGCGGCCCGCTGGGTGGACGTGCCCGCCCCCGACCGGATGATTCCGCAGCGCGCTTCGGAGGACCTGGACAAGCGCCCCAGTTTTGGCGCCACGCTCTTCACGATCCTGCTGCCGGTGATCCTCATGCTGGCCAAGGCGCTCGTCGACATCGTCATCGACGATCCGGAGAACCTGGTCCAGCGGGTCTTCGACGTCATCGGCGCCCCGATGATCGCGCTGCTCGCCTCGGTGCTGGTCGCCATCTTCACGCTGCTGCGGCCCGCCGGGTTCTCCAAGGAGCGGATATCGCCGCTCGTCGAGAAGAGCCTCGCGCCGATCGCGGGCATCCTGCTGATCGTCGGCGCGGGTGGCGGCTTCAAGCAGACCCTGATCGACACCGGGGTGGGCCAGATGGTCCTGGACATCTCCAAGGACTGGTCGATCCCCGCGCTGCTGCTGGCCTGGCTGATCGCGGTGGTGATCCGGCTGGCGACCGGTTCGGCGACCGTGGCGACGGTCTCGGCCGCCGGTCTGGTCGCCCCGCTCGCGGCCGACATGTCGACCACGCACGCGGCCCTGCTGGTCCTCGCCATCGGCGCCGGCTCGCTGTTCTTCAGCCATGTCAACGACGCCGGGTTCTGGATGGTGAAGGAGTACTTCGGGCTGAGTGTCGGCCAGAACATCAAGACCTGGTCCGTCATGGAGACGATCATCTCGGTGGTCGCCGGCGGCATCGTCCTGCTGTTGTCCCTCGTCATCTAGGAGTGCCACGGCCATGACGGCTCACCCCCTCTTCGACATCAGCGGCCGTACGGCGCTGGTGACCGGCTCCAGCCGGGGCATCGGACTCGCGCTCGCCCGTGGTCTGGCGGAAGCCGGCTGCACGGTCGTCCTGAACGGCCGCGACAAGGACCGGCTCGCCCAGGCCGCCGCCGGGCTCCCCGGCGACCGGGTGCACACGGCGGCGTTCGACGTGACCGACGGATCGTCCGTCGCGGACGGCATCGCCGACGTCGAGGAGCGGGTGGGCCCGCTCGACATCCTCGTCAACAACGCGGGCATGCAACTGCGCGCCCCGCTGCTGGAGTTCACCGACTCCGACTGGCACCGGATCCTGGACACCAACCTGACCAGTGCCTTCCTGGTCGGCCGGGAGGCGGCGCGCCGGATGACGGAACGCGGCCACGGCAAGATCATCAACATCTGCTCCCTGCAGAGCGAGGTGGCGCGGCCCGGGATCGCGCCGTACGCAGCCACCAAGGGCGCGCTGAAGATGCTCACCAAGGGCATGTGCGCGGACTGGGGTCCGAGCGGTGTGCAGGTCAACGGGCTCGGCCCGGGCTACATCGAGACCGAGCTGACGCGGCCGCTGGTCGAGGACGAGGAGTTCAGTGCCTGGGTGCGGCGGCGTACCCCGGCCGGCCGCTGGGGTCGCACCCAGGACCTGGTGGGCGGGGTGCTGTATCTCGCCTCCCCCGCGGCCGACTTCGTCAGCGGGCAGGTGCTGTATGTCGACGGCGGTATGACGAGCGTGCTGTGACCACCTGCCGGGAGGCTGTGATGCTGGGTTGTGTGATCCACGGTCAGGGTGACCTGCGCGTGGCGGAGTTGCCGGTTCCCGAGCCCGGGCCGGGGCAGGCGCTGGTCGCCGTGCGGTACGGCGGGGTGTGCGGGTCCGATCTGCACTACTGGCGGCACGGCGGGGTCGGTGACTTCCGGCTCCGGGAGCCGATGGTGCTCGGGCACGAGGTCGTCGGGACGGTGGTCGGGTACGGTGCCGGCGCGTCGGGGCCGGCACCGGGTACCGCCGTCGCCGTGCATCCGGCGACCCCGTGCGGGGTGTGCCCCGAGTGCTCGGACGGGCGGCGGAACATCTGCCGGGACACGCGGTATCTGGGCAGTGCGGCGCGTTTTCCGCATGTGCAGGGGGGATTCGCGGCGCAGGTGGTCGTGCCCTGTGAGCAGTTGCGGGCGTTGCCGGACGGTCTGGAGTTGCGCCGGGCGGCGCTCGCCGAACCGCTGTCCGTCGCGCTGCACGCGGTGCGGCGGGCCGGGGAGGTGGCCGGGCGGCATGTCCTGGTGACCGGTGCCGGGCCGATCGGCTGTCTCGTCGTCGCGGCGGCGAGGGCGGCCGGGGCGGCGGAGGTGACCGTCACGGATCTGCTGCCCGAGGCGCTGGAGTACGCGCGGGTCGCCGGTGCCGGGACTCTGGTCCGGGCCGATGATCCTGACGACCCGGGGTGGCCTTGTGACGTGGACGTCGCGATCGAGGCGTCCGGAGTGGCTGCCGGGCTCGATACGTGTCTGCGGCGGGTGCGGCGGGGCGGGGTCGTCGTGCAGTTGGGGATGCTGCCGGCGGGGCACAGTCCGTTCGCGGGGAATTTTGTGGTGAGCCGGGAGATCGAGCTGCGGGGAGCGTTTCGGTTCGACGGGGAGTTCGAGCAGGCGCTGGAGCTGCTGGCGGTGGAGTCGGCGTTCGACGGGCTCGTCAGTGCGGTGGTGCCTGTGGGGGATGCCGAGTCCGCTTTTGCCCTGGCCGCTGATCGGAGTCGGTCGTGCAAGGTGTTGTTGGATTTCGCCGTGGCGCCGTAGGGGTTGGTGTTGTCGCGCGGCTGCAGGTGCGTCGTGGCTTGTCGCGCAGTTCCCCGCGCCCCTGAGGGCCTCAGCGCCGTAGGGGGTCTGGTCGTCGCGCGGCTGCGGGTGCGTCGCGGTTGTTCGCGCAGTTCCCCGCGCCCCTGAGGCCTCAGGCCACGAGGCGGAGTACGTCGCTCAGGCCGCGGTCACCCGTGCGGTGTTCGGCGGGCAGGATGTAGGTGCGCAGACCGCAGGCGGTCGCGCCGCCGTCGCGGACGGGGTTGTCGCCGACCATGAGCGTGGCGCGGGGGTCGGAGCCGAGGTCGGCGCAGGCCTTGAGGAAGAGGTGCGGGTCGGGCTTTTCGCGGGCGTGTTCGTAGGAGATGACGCAGGTGCCGATCAGGGTGTCCAGGCCGTGGTGCGTGAGGTGGGTGCGCAGGTCCCAGGCGAAGTCGCTGACGATGCCGGTGCGTAGTCCGCGGTCGCGCAGCGCGCGCAGCACCGCTTCGGTGTCGGGGTAGGGGATCCAGGCATCCGCCGCGGTGAGTTCCCGGTAGGCCGTGTCCTCCACGCCGCGCAGGAAGTCCACTTGCTCCCACCAGCCCCGCATGGCTCGGCGGTGCCGTTCGGAGGAGAGGTCCCGGCCCTCCTGCAGGGCGACGACGGCGGGCAGCCGAAAGGCGGTGCGCAGCTGCTGGGCGGTCTCGGCCAGCACACTCGGCTCATCGAGTCGGGGAAGGCGGCCGGAAGCCGCGCCGACCCGGCGCAGCCATGTCTCCAGGTCGATCATCTGGAAGATGGTGTTGCTGAAGTCGAACAGTACGGCTTCGACCGGTGGCACGGGTGCGGCCATCTCGGCGTCCGTGGGGCGGTAGGCGCTGGGGGTTTCGAACAGGGTCTGTATCACGGGGTGGGCTGCTCTTCGGGTGCGACGGCCTCGACGGGGACGTGGAGGTCTCGGATGGCCGCGAGTTCTGGTTCGGGGGTGCCGGTGTCGGTGATGACGGTGTGGTAGTCGGCCGCGGTGCCGTAGGCGTAGGTGGCGGTCTTGCCGAATTTCGAGTGGTCCACCAGGAGCAGTGCCTGCTCGGCGGAGGCGAGCATGGCCAGCTTGACCTCGACGTAGTCGTTCAGGGGGTGGAAGAGGCGGCCTTCCAGGACGGCGGTGGCGGACATCAGGGCGAGGTCGGCGCGCAGTCGGGACAGGGCACGGGTGACCGCGGGACCGGTGCACGAGTTGAAGTCGCCGCGGTAGTGGCCGCCCAGCAGGGTGACATGCACGGTCGGCGCGGACCCGAGGCGCTGGGCGAGGCCGACCGAGTTGGTGACGACGTGCAGCTGATCCAGCTCTGCCAGCCTGGGGACGAGGGGGAACAGGGTCGTCGAGTCGTCCATGAGCAGGGTGCTGCCCGGCCTGATCCGGTCGGCCGCGGCCGCGCAGAGCGCGTTCTTGGCCTCCAGGGCGCTGTTCTCCCGGAAGCGGGTGGCGGTCTCCATGGTGAGGGCGGGGAAGGCGACGGCCCGTCCGCGCTCCTTGCTCAGCAGATGGCGCCCGGCGAGGTCGTCCAGGTCCCGGTGCATCGTCATCAGGCTGACGTCGAAGTGCCGGGCGAGGTCGTCGATGCGGGTCTCGCCGTGGTCGGCGACGTAGCGCAGGACGGCCTGCCGGCGCTCCTCGACGGCGGCCTGCGACAGTCGCGTACGGGCGGTCACTGCGCCCCTCCTTCCGGGTGGCTCCGGTCTCGCAGTTTCGCACACGGGTCAGCGGGGGCCGGGGGCTGTCCGGATCCCCGGCCCTCGGGGCCGCCCGCGCGGCGGCGATACCAGGTACGGCACAGGCGGCTACGGACCTTCCACCGTGACCAGCACCTTGACCTGCTCCGGGTCGACGGAGGCGGTGAAGGCCTTGGCGGCGTCGTCCAGGGGGTAGGTGGCGGTGACGATCTCGGCGGTCCGGACGGCGCCCGAGGCGATGAGGGACATGGCGGTGCGGTAGTCGTCGGCGGTGTACATCAAGGTGCCCTCGACGCGGATCTCCCGGTCCTGGATCAGGTCCAGGCGGATCGGGGTGGCGCCGGCGGCGCCCACCCCCACCACGACGATGTGACCGCCCTTGGCGACCAGGTCCGTGGCCTGTGCCATGGACTGTTCGCGGGCCACGCAGTCGAAGACGACGTCGGCCGGGCCGTCGAGTGCCGCATGGGCCCGGTCGACCAGGCCCGGGGCGTCGGCGGGCAGGGCGGCGTCGGCGCCGAGGCGCAGCGCCCGTTTCCGCTTGCCTTCCAGCAGGTCGGTGACGACGATCCGGGCGGCGCCCGTGTGCCGGGCGGCGAGGAGAGTGAACAGCCCGATGGGGCCGGCGCCGAGGATGGCGACGGTGCGGCCGGTGAGGTCGCCGGCCTTGGCCACGGCGTGAACGGGGGTGGCCAGCGGTTCGACGAGGGCGGCCTGAAGGTCGGTCATGCCGTCGGGGACGCGGTG
>NZ_MUKA01000276.1:510-11256 GCF_002150735.1 Streptomyces africanus | reverse complement strand
CCTCAAGGGAGGGGCGGGCCCCGGCCCGGTGTGAGCCCACCCCCCCGAGTCCGCTACGCCCCGATCCTCGCGGCGATGACCGGTGCCAGCCGGTCGGCGATGACCCGGTGCCCCCGGTCGTTGGGATGCACCGAGTCCGTCAGATCGCCCGAGCCCAGCCAGCCGGTCGTGTCGACGAAGGAGACCCGGGTGTCACCGCCGGCGACGGCGGCCTTCACCGCGGCCTCGGTCTGCGGGACGTACCGCCCGCGGAACGTCTCCAGGGCGAAGATCCACGCCTGCGGATACGCCGCACGGACCTTGCGCAGCAGACTGCCGTACGCCGACTGGAACTGCGTGGAACTCACCCCGTGCCCGACGTCGTTGGTGCCCAGGTTGATGACGACCGCGTCGGCCCGGTAGCGGGAGAAGTTCCAGTCGGGCGTCGCCGCGTTCGGGTTGAGCTTGGTGAACTGCCGCTCAAGACCCACACAGCCGTCCGCCGCGGCCACCAGGCACGCCCCGCCCTGCGCGATCTGCGTGTGCTCCACGCCCAGTCGCTCCCCGATCAGCCAGCCGTACGCGGTACGGGCGTTCTGCGAGGTCGTCGTGCCCACGGTGATCGAGTCACCGACGAACTCGACCAGTTTGGCCGGGGCCGGCGGGGCGAAGGTCGTCGCGCCGCTGTCCAGGACGAGCCCCTGGAAGACGGCGTCGCCCTTGTACGATCCGGCCACCACCTGGTAGTTGACCTGGAGCGTGTGGTTCCCGGAGGAGAGGGCCGCCGGGGTCAGGTTCACCGTCCCCTTGACGTCGTCGTAGAACGTCACCGGCCCGTTGTCGATCCGCGCCCACAGATCGATCGTGCCGCGCTGCTTCAGCTTGACCGTCCGGCCGGTGAAGCCGACCCGGTAGTAGGCACCCGCCCAGTACGGGGTGGAGGCGGTGGCGGAACTGGTCGTGTCCCAGCGGCCGACGAACTTGATGTTCGGGTCGCCGGGCTGCCCGGGAGCCGCCGCCTTCACCGTGGCGCCGCTGCCGAGCCGGGCGCGGACGACCGGGGCCAGGCGCTCGGCGAACTTGGTGTGACCCGCCTCGTTCGGATGCCCGTTGCCGTCCTCGTAGTCGGCGCCGTCGGTGAGCCAGCCCGAGGTGTCGACGTAGTGCACCCGGGCGTCACCGGCGCTGTTGCGGGCACTGACGGCGGCCCTGGTCTCGGCGACGTAGCGCTTCTTCAGCGTCTGCACCGCGAAGAGCTGCGCCGCGGGGTACTTCGCGCGCACGTCCCGCAGGAACGTGGTGTACGCCGACTGGAAGTCGGCGCCGGACACGCCGTGCCCGATGTCGTTGGTGCCGAGGTTGATGACGACCGCGTCGGCCCGGTACCGGGAGAAGTCCCAGTCCGCGCCGCCGGTGGAGGCCGTCTTGAAGAACTGCCCGCTCAGACCGGTGCACCCCGACCGGGCGACCAGGCAGTACCCGGACCGGGCGATCTGCGTGTGCCGCATGCCCAGCCGCTCCCCGGTCTTCCAGGCGTACGAGTCCAGCGCCAGCCGGTCGGTCAGTGCCCCGGCGGTGATGGAGTCGCCGACGAACTCCACCAGCCCGGACGGGACGCCGGCGGCGACGGTCCGCGCACCGGTGTCCAGGACCAGACCCTGGAAGACGGTGTCACCGGAGCGGTAGGACAGGCGCAGGGTGTGGGTGCCGGGGGAGAGCGGCCGGGGAGTGAGGTCCACCGTGCCGCGCACACCGGCGTAAAAGACGTCGGGCCCGCCGTCGATGGCGGCGTAGAAGTTGACCGCGTTCCTGGCTCTGACCTTCACCGTGGTGCCGGTGAAGCCGGTCTGGAGGTAGCCGCCGGTCCAGTTCGGCACGGCCGCGGTCCCCGACGAGGTGTCCCAGCGGCCGACATAGGCGATGTTGGGGTCGGACACCGAGCCGTCCCCCGCCGCCGCCCGCGCGGGTGAGCCGCCCGCCAGGGAGAGCAGGCAGGCGAGCAGCGCGGCGGTGAGGAGAGCGGGCAGGGCGCGTCTGGGGAAGGGGTGGGGGGAGGTCTGCACGGGGTTCCCTTTCACGTGGGGGTGGGAGCGCTCCCATAGGCAGCCTTTCGAGAGAAGCAGCGAAACGGTTCAGGCGTCAAGTGGTGTGGCACGCGCGAAAGTTGCGCACGGGGTGTCCCGCGCGGTCCGAGTGACCGGGTACGACCGGGTGGCGGGTCCCGAAGCTCCCGTCGGGTGAACCTGCCGCCCGCGGACGCCCTGGAACCCCTGGGCGCGGCCGTCATCACCCTGGCGCAGGAAGAGAGCTTCTGGTTCTTCCGGTGCACTGCCGCGCGCAAGACAGCGCTGGTCGTGCTGCTGACGCAGCGGCTCGCGGAGCGCGGGGCCGGTGTCCGTGCCGGTGCGGCTGCGCGCCGCCGACGCGAACCTCGACTTCCGGGAACTGGCCTTCGAGCGCCTCTGCCGGGAGGTGCAGGGCAGCATCCGCTCGAGTGCCGAGGCGGAGAAGGTGTGGCGGCGCCTGTGCCAGCAGGGGCGGATCGTGGTGCTCGCGGACGGCCTGGACGAGGCGCTGACCGCTGACGACCTGACGGAGGAGCGCGACACCGTCATCCGGCTGGCCATCCACCGCGCCAACGAGGAGGGCCTGCCGCTGATCATCACCTCCCGGCCGCACGACTCGCTGCGCGGCATGGAGGCGTCCCTGACCGAGCTGGAGCCGTTGAGCGAGGAGGCCGCCCTCACCTACATCTCGTCCGGGGGCGCCGGGGAGGACCGGCAGCGGGCGGACTGGATCGTCGAACGGGCCGGCATCGCGGAGGCCCCGACCTACCTGGAGATCGCCGCCGAACTGCATGAGCAGGGACTGCTGGAGCGCGCCCTCGCCGGCCACGGGGAGGAGGAGGCCGTCGAGACGCGGGGCGGCGACCGGGCGTCCCTGAGGTTCCACCTGTTCGAGACCTGGCTCAGCGCCCTGATCGGCGGGCGCTTCGGGCCGCTCTGCCGCTCTCCCCGGAGGAGCGCCGCTCGGTCGTCCACTACCTCTCCGCGCTGGCCTGCGTGGGACTCGCCCTCGACACCTCCGAGGTGCGGTTCGCCGACGTCGTCGACGAACATGACCCGGCCCGCTCCCCGTTCCGCCGCCCCAAGGCCTCCTGGCAGCGCCGCACCAACCTCACGGAGCTGCGAGGGTTCTGGGAGTCGATGGGGCATCGGGCGCAGCGCAATTCCAAGGTGCGGTGAGCGGACCGGCGGTCGGGTGCGTGGCCCGGCTCCCGGCCGCTACCGCTCGTGCCGGAAGCGGTTCGACAGGGCGTCGGGGAGGCCGGACGCGTCCGTGCCGAGTTTTCGGTACACGGAGGACAGGAGGTGCCGTACGCCCTGCTCGGTGATCCCCAGGTCCTTCGCGACCACCGATGCCGGGTGGCCCAGGGCCGTCATCTCGGCAACCTTGCGCTCCTGGGTCGTCAGCATCTCCGTCTGCGGGTAGCGCAGGGGCAGCGGGCGCAGTCCCGCGGCGGAGAGCTCCCGCCTGGCCCGGGCCGCCAGACCTTCGGCACCGCAGTGCACCGCGCCCTCCAGACCCTGGTAGAGCCGGTCGGCGGCGTCGTGCAGACGGCCGTTGCGGGCCAGCGCGGAGCCGTGGCCGACCAGCGCGCGGGCCAGTTCGTACGCGGCGGGCGACTGCTCCAGATGGTCGACGGCCTGCGCGTGCAGATCGACCGCCACCTCCCCGCCCGTCACCTCCGCCTGGACACGCAGCGCCTGGCCGATCGCCGACGCCGCACCGAAGTCCCGGGCCCGCTTGACGGCGTCCTGGGCATGGCGGACCGCCTCGTCGGGGTCGGTGCGGGCGAGCGCGGAGGCCAGTCCCAACTGCCAGGGACACCATGCGGGGTTGCGCCAGTCCCGTGCGTCCAGCCAGTCGCCGACCTCGGACAACAGCCGCGCCGCCTGGGGGAGTCGCCCCTCCGCCAGGAGCAGGCCGGCGTACACCGTGCGGGGATCCGGGAAGATGACGGCGTTGGGGACCACGTCGCCGTAGCGGTAGCTGTCGGCGAGCCGGCGTGCGTCACCGGTCCGCCCACGGGCCAGCAGGGCCTGGATGAGAATGCCGATGGCGAACCACTGGGCGGGCACCGCTCCTTCGACGCGCTCGGCGGTGTGCAGCCCGGCCCGGACGAGTTCTTCCGCCTCGCGCAGGCAGCCACGGCGGTAGCGGATGTAGCCCAGGAGGGTCTGGCCCTGCGCCAGATGGGAGCCGCGCCACCCCATGTGTTCGCACTCGGCCATGCCTTCGGTGAAGAGCTCCTCGGCCCGCCGGGGCTGGTCGCAGTACATGAACAGCAGGGCGACCGCGGCGGGCACCTCGAAGCCGCGGTTCTCGTCGGTCCAGCTCATCCCTCCGCGGAGGGCCTCCTCGGCATACCCGAGGGCCGTCCGCCGCGGCTCGCCGCGCAGCAGGGCGTCCCACGCCCGCAGACCGAGGATGTAGCGCTCCTCCAGGCCCCGGCCGGGCAGCTTGTCCGCCAGCCGCGCCAGCCGGCGCGAGCGGGCGGAGGAGTCGGGCTCGTCGGCGCGGAACGCGCTCCATACGAAGTGATCGGCCTGCATGCGCAGTCTGACGCGCGCATTGGTGGCGCGCCGCGCCTCGTCGGCGGCCACGGTCGCGGCCTCGGTCAGCCGGTCGGTGTGGGCCAGCGCCTGGGTCAGCCGGTAGACGATGGAGGCGCGCAGGTCAGGGTCGATTCCCGGTTCCTTCAGCGCCTCACGGAGATGGCTGACCGTGGCCGTGGGCTCGATCAGGAAGGTCGAGCAGGCCAGCTCGTGGAGAAGGGCGGCGCGGTCCTCGGCAGGGGGCGGTTCGCGCAGCGCTCGGGCCAGCACGCGCCGGGCGGCCTCCGGGGCCCCGGCACGGAGATACTCACGCGCGGCGGCGCGCAGGCACGCGACCGCCTCGGGCCGGCCGTCGCAGGGAACCTCCAGCAGGTGCCGGGCGGCGACGGTGGGGTCGGCCCCGACCGCCTGGGCGGCATGGGCGGCCGCGTTGTGCATGCCGACCCGCAGGCCCGCGGGGATGGCGCGGTAGATCGTCGTGGCGATCTGCGGGTGGACGAACTCCAGGCTGCCCGCGGGCTCGTCCGTGTCCGCGAGAATGCGGCGGGCGCGCAGCTTCTCGGCCGCCTCGGCGGCCTCCTCGCTGCCGAGAACCGCGAGGTCGGCGGCAACCTCCGGTGAGAAGGACCCACCCAGGACAGCGCCGGCCCAGGCGAAGCGGACGGTGCCCGGGCCGAGCCGTTTGAGGCGTTCGATCAGGCCGGGGCCCTTGACCGCGGCGGCGAGGTCCCGCATCACGGGCAATTCGTCCCGGGTGCCCCTCAGCTTCCGCTCACGGAGCCTGATGGCCAGCTCGACGGCCTCGAAGGGGCTTCCGCAGGTGACCGTCCAGCACTCGCCGCAGAACTCGTCCTCGGCTTCCTCGCCCACCTCGTCCCTGATGATCCGCGCCACTCCGGCCTCGCCGAGCGGGGACAGCACGTGCGGGCGCCGCTCGTGGCGTTCGACGAGCGTACGGAACGAGGTCGCGTCGGACGGGAGTTCATCGGGCCGGTAGCCGACGACGATCAGCAGCGGGAGGTTGGCGACCCGGGGCGCGAAGGAGGCGAGCCAGTCCAGGGATTCGGCATCGGCCCAGTGCAGGTCGTCCAGGAGCAGAACGACAGGCGAGTTCAACATCGTCAGTCGCGTCATGACCCAGTCGAGCCCGTCGCGTACTCCGGTCGGGTCCGGTACCCGGGAGGGGTCGGTCGCCTTGAGACCGAGCGCGGCGCCGACGATGTCGTACCAGGTGCCCAGGAAATCCCGGCGCTCCGTCTCGCCCATCCCGGCCAGGATGGGCTGCATCGCCTGGCGGACGACGCGGAACGGCATCTCCCGCTCGTTCTCGCCGCCCTTGCCGGAGAACACCGTGAACCCGAGGGCGGCGGCGCGGGCACGCACCGCCGCGATGAGTGTGGTCTTGCCCAGCCCGGCCTCGCCGGTGAAGGCGAGCAATCCGCCGCGCGGTACCTGGGGCACGCCGTCGACGGTGTCACGGAGCTCCGCCAACGCCTGGTCGATGGCCCGGAGTTCCTCGTCGCGTTCGAGTAGAGGCCGGTTGTCGGTGATCGGTTGCCGCAGCCCGTGGGCCATGTGGTCTACCGCTTCCTGTCGTTGCTCCCCGCCGGACGGGGCGAGCGTACGCCTTGCTGCTCGCCCCATGGCCGGGTCGGAACGGGAGGTCGACGGAGAGGGTGAATTTCCCGTGGGAGCGGTTCGTGTCTCAGCTTTTCGGGTAATCTGCTCCGTTTCGGTTCTTCTCGGGACCCCTGTGGTGGAAACGACCGGTCGGGCAGCGGATCAGAGCACCGCGGGTGCTGCCATCGTGTCCGCGTACCGCGGCACGGTCCGGGACCAGAAGTAGCAACCGCGGATCCAGCCGGCCATGCCCTCCACGTAGCCGACGCCGGACGGGGACAACTCCGGCCTCAGTTCACCGTAGAGCTCCTCGAACTCGCGGATCGTGCTGTTGATGTGCCGTGTGGCGAGCGTGACGGCCACCGGCAGGGAGCACCGGTGTGTCCGCTGGTAGGCGAGGGCCAGGTTGATCATGCCGCCCGCCCGCTGTTCCTTCACCGCGGAGAACAGATCGGGTATCCACACCGCCGCGTCGGCCGACAGCCGGCTCAGGCGTCGCATGAGGGGGTGGTGGAGCTCCTCCGGGGACAGTTCGCACGGCTGGGCGGCCTCGCACAGCGGGTAGAACGGCTCGACGCCCGCGATGAGGGAGCGTATGGACCGGCACAGCCCGCTGCCCACCGGGGCGGGGTGGTTCTGGGCCACCGCTTCGTAGAGCAGGCCGTGCACGTACTCACGGCTGTTCCAGGCCCACCGGGCCGCCTGAGCGGGTGTGCACCGCTCCTGTACCTGTCGGTGGAGGTCGGCCAGAGCCGCCCCGAGCGGGGTGGTGGGCGGCTGGCCGTCCCGCAGGACCGCGATGCTCTCGGACAGCATGGGCAGCAGCAGGCCCGGGGTGTGCCGGCCGACGTCCTCCGCGCGGTCGTCGAAGACGAACTGGTAGGCGATCTGGTTGGCCATGATCTGGAGGAGCCCGGAATCCATGGTCGGACTGTTGTAGGCCGCGAGTTCGGCGGGGCGCGTACAGGAGATCATGGCCGCGACCGCCGGGTCGTCGGTCAGCCCCCAGGTGCTCAGCCATTCCCCGACGCCTGCCGCCGCTTCGGACGCGTGCGGATTGCGCTGGAACGGGAAGGGCATGTAGAGGTTCGCGTCGATCAGTTCCCTCAGATCGACGACCGGAATGCCCGCCTGCGTGGCGAGCGTGACTTCCTCATGCGTCGCGGACATCGTTGCCACCTGCCGTTCGTGAGTTGTGGACGACGGGTACGACGGTTGTCCCGGGCGCGCGTGCATCCGCCCGAGGCGGTGTGCCCACCGGCCGCCCCGTTCGCGGTTCGCTGACCATCACCAATCCCCTCGGCCCCAACGTCGCCGCGGGGCGCAGCCGTTCGGTGGAGCCGGGCGGATGACGCAGCCGCCAGTGGCGGGCGATGAACGCGACGGCCACCGTGGCCTCCGTCAGCGCGAGCGTCTCTCCGATGCATTTCCGGCTGCCCGCACCGAACGGGATCATCGCGCCGGGCGGGACCGCGACGGCCTGCCCGGGCAGCCAGCGGTCGGGGAGGAAGCGATCGGGGTCGGGGAACAGGGCAGGGTCGTGGTGCAGGAGGTACGGGCTGAACATGACGGTGGTGCCGTGCGGGAGACGGTGCCCGGCGAGTTCCGTCTCCCGCGTGGTGACGCGGGTGAAGAGCCAGCCGGGCGGGCGGTGGCGGAGTGTCTCGGTGAGGACGCACCGGGTGTGGACGAGATGCGGCAGCTCGTCGGGGCCGGGCGGCTGCCCGGAGGCGAGCACGGCGTCGACTTCGGCGTGCAGCCGGCGTTCCTCCCCGGGATGGCGCCCCAAGAGCCCCAAGGCGGAGGAGAGGCACAGGGCGGTGCTCTCGGCGCCGGCGAACATCAGCGTCAGCACCTGGCCGTGGACTTCCCTATCGGTGATCGCCGTTCCCCCGCCGTCGGCCCGCGTGGCCGCCAGCAGGGTTGCGAGCAGGTCGTCGCGGTCGTCGTGGGGAGTGCCTCGCCGGCGCTGGGCGATGGCCGCGTCGACGATCGCGCGCAGGCGGTCGGAAGCATGCCGGTAACGCCGGTTGGCCGGCGTGGGAACCCGGAACAGCGCGTCGACCGGCAGCACCGTCCGGACGAACATGCCGCGGAACACGGTGGCCAGGCACCCGCGCATCTCGGCGGCCGTATCGGCGTCGAGCGAGTCGGAGAAGAGGACACGGCTGACCACGCGTATGGACAGATCCAGCATGGCCGCGCTGATGTCGACCGCCTGCCCGGGCCGCCACGCGCGGCACACCGACTCCACTTCCTCGCCCATCAGGCGCACATGGTCGGCGACACGCGCTGTGCGGAACTCGGGCTGGAGCATCCTGCGCTGGCGCCGGTGATCCTGATGGCGGCAGGTGCCGACGCCGTCCCCCAGCAGCATCCGCAACCTGTCGTAGAGAGGGCCGCCCTTGTCGAAGGTGCGCGGGTCCCTGAGGACCTGGTGGACCAGGCCCGGGTGACACACCATCCAGGCGCGCTGCGGGCCCAGCCGTATCTCGACCAGATCCCCGTGTCCGGGCAAAGAATTCAGAAAGGCCAGCGGTCGACGGACCAGGTCGATACCGTGGCCGAGGAATGGGAATATGCCTGGAGCAGTGCCCACTGTCCAATTTCGGGCCGGTCCTGGGAGAGAGCCGCTCATCGAATACCACCTGCCTCAGTTGGCACACGGGATTTCGGTGCGGTCGCACCGACATGATGCTCGCCTCATGTCCTGCCCAGTGGAATGTGCCGATCGCTCGCCGAATCCTTTCTCTGTAGGGGCGCACGGAAGCACGGTGGTGCGTCGAGTGCATCAATTTGCTGTATGCACCCAGCTTTTTATTGATTTTCTGTGCACGCAGAAATGCGTCTTCCCGTCAGTGCTCCCGAGGAACGGGGCCGGGATTGAAGACGCGGTGGTAGCTCTCAGGTGGCGCGAGATAGCTCGCCGGCAGGCCACCCGTGTCGATGACGATCTGGTCCACGGCGATCGCGGGGTCGGTCATGAACAGCCGCAGCACATGCTCACCCGGCTCCGCCACGGTCACCCTGGCCGTCAGCTTCTCGATGCCCTCCTCGACGTTGCGGGCCCAGGCGTCACCCCGGTTGCCCGTGGCGATCGCCTGGCCGGACAGCACCGTCGGCGGCTGGTCGTCGAAGGCGACCGCCAGCCGGCGCTTGCCCCGCTCGTCGAGGGAGGGCAGCCGGAAGACGGTCACCGGGAAGGTGCCGGTGCTGGTGAAGCACACCCGGTAACGCAGCTCCGGTGACCGGGTGGGCAGGTCCTCGGTGATCGGCGGTGCGGTCGTCGGGACCGCCTCGACCGCGGCCGTACGGCGTCCCAGGCCGCGGACGACCCGCCACCGGGCCCCGCCGCGCGCCACCCGGTGGTCGAAGTGCGCGGCGTCGATCGACACATACCCGTGGGCCTCGACGAAACCGCGGGCGCGCTGCCGGGCCCGGTCGCCGTCGTTGACCACCCGCAGGGGCACTTCGGCGGTCGTGCCGGCTCCGGTGAAGGTCAGCGTGGGCAGGTGGGTGCCCTCCGGCGCCCGCGGCCAGTCGATCTCCACCCATACCCGTGTCTGGTCCGTGAGTTCGCCGCCGGCCGTGCTCAGGCGGATCCATGGGTGACTCGGCTCGGCACGCCACTCCAGAGGGAGGAAGCCCGTGTTGAAGACGTCCACGAAGCGGTGGTCGCGGGTGTAGGAGGAGAAGGAGAGCGGGCGGCTCGCTCCCGTTTCGTTGCCCTCCGCGGCCAGCCCCAGGCCGGAGGTCTCCTGGTGGGGCACCCGTGTGACGGCCGGACGGCCCGGGGCCTTGGGGATCTGGGACGGGTAGGGGTTGACGATGCCGTCCCACTTGCCGCCCGCGATCTCCGCGTTGTAGCGGCGGGTGATCTCCTGCTCCTCGGTGTGCGCGGCCTCGGCCAGGTCCGCGAAGCGGTTGGTGCCCGCGCCGCGCCCCTGACGGACGGCGAGCGCGTTCCGGTCCGCCCAGTAGTACTTCAGGTTCATCAAGCAGGCGCCGTGCACCGGGTATTCGACCAGCTCGTAGTAGGCGTCGCGGTACGGCTCGGGCAGCTTCGCGCCCAGCGTCCGCACCCGGTCCAGCAACTTCTCGTAGGCGGCCAGCCGGCGTTCCGCCTCGTCCCCGTGGTGCACCGTCGAGAAGATCGCCTTGTCGATGAACTCCGGGCGCCGCTCGGCCGCCAGGCGGTAGTACTCCGTGCGGATGGCGGCGATCTCCGGGCCGTGGCGCCGGCCGAACTGGCGCCCGGCCCACTCCACCAGGAAGTCCTCGACATCGTCCGGGCCCCAGCGGTCCACGTCCCACGCCATGTCCAGGCAGAAGGACAGGCCCGTCTCGATCGACTTGACGTCACCGACGTTGAAGATCCACATCCGGTCGACCTGGTGGTCGTGGACCCGGCGCAGCTCCTGCCACACCTTGCTCAACTGCGTGGTGTCCAGCCACAGATAGCTCCGGGGACGGCCCCAGTAGGAGAGGTGGTAGTAGATGCCGTTGCCGCCGGAGCGGCGCCGCTCCG
>NZ_MUKA01000276.1:0-502 GCF_002150735.1 Streptomyces africanus | reverse complement strand
ACCGCGACCTTCTCCGGGATCGTGGTGGCGTACTTCGTCTCCAGGGCGGAGTCGTGCAGGCCGCGCATGCCGATCGTCCAGCTGCTCTCGTAGGCGGCGTTCTGCCGGGCCCGCGCCCGCCAGTAGCCGGAGATGACGGCCGGGTTCACCGTGTAGTCGTAGACCGGCAGGGTGCCGTCCGGGTTGCGGTGCTCCTCGGCCCACGGCTCCCACTCGTGCACGCCGTTGCGCAGCATGGCCTCGGGGTGGCTGGAGCCGACCACGATGCCGTAGCGGTCGGCCAGTTCGGGGTTCTCGCGGTGCTTGTTGAAGAAGTCGGAGTACGGGTGCATCGCGGGCCAGNNCAGCAGCTCGAAGACCCGCTCGTAGGTCCGGGGGCCGATGTTCTTGTCCGGCTCCTGGGTCCGGTGGGACCAGGTGGTGAGGTTCTGCTCGTCGTTGATGAAGATGCCGCGATAGCGGACGGCGGGCTCGTGGCGTACGAAGGGGCCGGCCGGGACGG
>NZ_MUKA01000275.1 GCF_002150735.1 Streptomyces africanus | reverse complement strand
GGAAGCGCGGGAAGAGCCCGTTGCCGACCTCGCCAAGGAGCACGGCGCGAGCATGACCTTCTTCCTGTCCGGGCTGTATCTGCTGCCCGAGTCGAAGAAGCGCCTCTACGACCCGCCGAACAACCCGCGCGGCGCCTCCGACATCGGTTACCTCACCGACGAGCACGTCAAGGAGACGCTGAAGAACGTCCGCCGGGCCTGGCTGGAGGGCCATGAGATCGGCACGCACTTCAACGGGCACTTCTGCGGCGAGGCCTACGGCTCGGTCAAGAACTGGACGCCCCGGCAGTGGCGCAGCGAGATCGACCAGGCGAAGTCCTTCGTGAAGGAGTGGCGCACCAACACCGGCTGGACCGACATGCCGTCGCTGCCGTTCGACTACGACAAGGAGCTCGTCGGCGGCCGTACGCCCTGTCTGCTCGGCCAGGACAACCTGCTGCCCACCGCCCGCGAGCTGGGCTGGCGCTACGACGCCTCCTCGCCCGGCGGCCGCCAGGTCTGGCCGGTGAAGCGGCAGGGGATCTGGGACCTGCCATTGCAGCAGATACCTTTCCCCGGACGTGGCTTCGAGGTCCTGTCCATGGACTACAACATGCTGGCGAACCAGTCGATCAGCACCACGAAGGCCCCGGCGCACAACTACCCGGGCTGGCGGCAGCAGTCGGCGCAGGCGTACATCCAGGGATTCAAGCGGGCATACGAGACAAATCGTGCGCCCCTCTTCATAGGCAACCACTTCGAGCAGTGGAACGGCGGCATCTACATGGACGCCGTGGAAGAGGCCTTCAAG
The DNA here is from genome assembly GCF_002150735.1 of Streptomyces africanus. Lineage (GTDB taxonomy): Bacteria > Actinomycetota > Actinomycetes > Streptomycetales > Streptomycetaceae > Streptomyces > Streptomyces africanus. Next base: position 9,749 of record NZ_MUKA01000275.1, on the reverse strand, counting down.
CACATGGCGCGGGAGAAGGAGAAGGGCGGGGATGTGCGTCTCGTCTCCTTCCGGCAGTTCACCGACTGGCTGGACGTGCAGAAGCCCGAGGTGCTCGAAAAGCTCCGCACGCTCGAGGTCGGGCAGCAACCGGCCGGCGGGTGGAAGGGGTTCGTCGAGAAGGCCCCCTCGGGCGCCGCTACAGCATCCCGGAACGCCGCCTGAAATGCGGTTTTCCGCCCGCAAGGGGGGTGGGCGAGAGCCCCGGAACGGACATGCGAAACTTTTCACATGAGTGCCGCCAGCCGCACCCCCCTGCGTTCGAACCGCTCGATCCGCACGGCCCGCTCGACCCGGGTCCGTCGCCGCGCCGCCCTGACCGCCGGTGCCGCCGTGGCCGCGCTGCTCGTCACCGCGTGCGGCTCCGGCGGCACCTCCGGCGGGGGCGGCAACACCAACTTCGTCACCGGCACCGACGGCATCGCCACGGTCGCCGAGGGCGAGCGCACCCCGGCACCCGACCTGTCCGGCAAGACCATCGCCGGCAAGACCCTCGACGTCGCCGACTACAAGGGCAAGGTCGTCGTCCTCAACGTGTGGGGGTCCTGGTGCAACCCCTGCCGCGCCGAGGCCAAGTACTTCGCGAAGGTCTCCAAGGAGTACGCCGGCAAGGGCGTGCAGTTCGTCGGCATCAACACCCGCGACACCTCCACCGGCGCCGCGCTCGCCTTCGAGAAGGACTGGGGCATCACCTACCCCAGCCTCTACGACCCGACCGGCAAGCTGCTGCTGCGCTTCGACAAGGGCACCCTCAACCCGCAGGCGATCCCCTCCACCCTGATCCTCGACCGGGACGGGAAGATCGCGGCCCGCTCCCTGTCCGCCCTCAGTGAGGAACGGCTGCTGAAGATGCTCAAGCCGGTCGTCGCCGAGAAGTGAGCGGAGTAGTGACGTGAGCGCGCTCACCCTCGCCGCGGTGGCGGACCCCAACGGCACGGTGCTCAACGGCGCCCTGCTGGTGGCCCTGCCCATCGCCCTGCTCGGCGGACTCGTCTCCTTCTTCTCGCCCTGCGTGCTGCCGCTCGTGCCCGGCTATCTCTCCTACGTCACCGGAGTCAGCGGCACCGACCTGGCCGAGGCCCGGCGCGGCCGGATGGTCGCCGGGGCCTCGCTGTTCGTGCTCGGCTTCACGGCCGTCTTCGTCTCCGGCGGGGCCTTCTTCGGGTACTTCGGCCAGACGCTCCAGGCAGAGCGGGGCGTGCTCTCCAAGGTGCTGGGCGTCTTCATGATCCTCATGGGCGTCTTCTTCATGGGCCTGATGCCCTGGCTCACCCAGCGCGAGTTCCGTTTCCACCGGAAGCCGGCCGCCGGTCTCGTCGGCGCCCCCGTGCTCGGCGCGCTGTTCGGCATCGGCTGGACGCCCTGCATCGGCCCGACGCTGGCCGCCGTCCAGACCCTCGCCCTGAACCAGGGCAGCGCGGGTCGCGGGGCGGTGCTGACCATCGCGTACTGTCTGGGCCTGGGCGTGCCGTTCGTGCTCGCCGCGGTCGCGTTCCGCAAGGCCCTCGGCGCCTTCGGGTGGATCAAGCGCCACTATGTCTGGGTCATGCGGATCGGCGGCACCATGATGATCGTGACCGGTCTGCTGCTGCTGACCGGCGCCTGGGACCGCATCGTGCAGGAGATGCAGGTCTGGTCCGACGGCTTCACTGTGGGGATCTGATCGATGAGCAAGACCACCGCCTCCGACCCGGCCCCGACCGCCGCCGAGGACCGGGAGCTGGGCGACGCCGGCTCCCAGCTGTCCACCGCCCCCACGGAGGACGCGCCCAACCTGCCCTCCCTGGGCGTCATCGGCTGGGCCCGCTGGTTCTGGCGGCAGCTGACCTCCATGCGGGTCGCGCTGCTGCTGCTCCTGCTGCTCTCCCTCGGCGCGATCCCCGGCTCGCTCATCCCGCAGACCGGCACCGACGAGACGAAGGTCGCCGACTTCCGCAAGGCCCACCCCACCCTCGGGGACGTCTACGACAAGCTCGGCCTGTTCCACGTCTACAGCTCGGTGTGGTTCTCCGCGGTCTACATCCTGCTGTTCATCTCCCTCATCGGCTGCATCGTCCCCCGCACCTGGCAGTTCGTGGGCCAGCTGCGCGGCCGCCCGCCCCGCGCGCCCCGGCGGCTGAACCGGCTGCCCGCCCACACCACCTGGCGCACCACGGCCGAACCCGAGCAGGTCCACGGCGCCGCCCTCGCCCTGCTGCAGAAGCGCCGCTTCCGCGCCCACCTCGCCGGTGACGCCGTCGCCGCCGAGAAGGGCTACCTGCGCGAACTGGGCAACCTCGTCTTCCACATCGCCCTCATCGTGCTGCTGGTCGCCTTCGCCTGGGGCCAGCTGTACAAGTCCGAGGGCAACAAGCTGGTCGTCGAGGGCGACGGCTTCTCCAACACCCTCACCCAGTACGACGACTTCAAGTCCGGCAGCCTCTTCACCTCCGACGACCTGGTGCCCTTCAGCTTCAACCTGAAGAAGTTCACCGGCACCTACGAGCGCACCGGCCCCAACAAGGGCACCCCGCGCACCTACCAGGCCGCCCTCGACTACAGCACGGGCCCCTACGGCAAGGACGAGAAGACCACCGTCAAGGTCAACCACCCGCTGGAGATCGGCGACGCCAAGGTCTACCTGGTCAGCCACGGCTATGCCCCGGTCATCACCGTCCGCGACGCCAAGGGCAAGGTCGTCTACGACGACGCCGTGCCGCTGTTGCCGCTCGACGCAAACGTCACCTCCTCCGGCGCCGTCAAGGTCCTCGACGGCTACCGCGACCCCGAGGGCAAGAAGGAACAGCTCGGGTTCAACGCGTTCTTCGTGCCGACCTTCGGCGGCGCCGCCAGCGGCACGATGCTGTCGCAGTTCCCGGCGCTCGACTCTCCGGTGCTCGCGCTGTCCGCCTACCACGGCGACCTGGGGGCCGACTCCGGCATCCCGCAGAGCGTGTACCAGATGGACAAGACCAACATGAAGGAGTTCAAGGACTCCAAGGGCAAGCTGTTCAAGAAGCTGCTGCGCCCCGGCGAGACCATGAAGCTCCCGAACGGCGCCGGTTCGGTCACCTTCGGCAAGGACGTCAAGGAGTGGGCCGGCTTCCAGGTCGTCCAGGAGCCCGGCGGCGGCTGGGCCCTCGCCGGGGCCCTCGCGGCCATCGGCGGCCTCGCCGCCTCCCTGTTCATCCAGCGCCGCCGCGTCTGGGTGCGCGCGGTCCGGGGCGCCGACGGCGTCACCGTCGTGGAGATGGCCGGCCTCGGCCGCAGCGAGTCCGCCAAGGTCCCCGAGGAACTCGGCGACCTCGCCGGGATCCTCTACGACGAGACGTACGACGAGACACCGGCCGCGCCCGGCCCCGACGACCCCGCAGATTCCCCCGACACCGACCAGGAGCCGGGTACCGCAACCCCCGTACCTGCCGAAGGGGCTGAGAAGTGACTCTCGCCGCCGCCACCAACGAAAACCTCGCGAACATCAGCAATGTGCTGATCTACTCCGCGATGGCCGTCTACACCCTGGCGTTCTTCGCGTACATCGCCGAATGGCTCTTCGGCAGCCGCAGCAAGGTCGCCCGGACCGCCGCCGCACTCACCGCCAAGCCGGCCGAGGCGAAGAAGACGCCCGCCGTCACCGTGAACCAGGCCGGTGGCACGGCCGTCCTGGAGCGGCCCAAGGTCACCGTGCGGGCCGGGGCCGGTCAGCGGGACGTGCCGGACGGGCCCGGGGCGCACGGCGGTGACGAACAGGGCGACCTGTACGGCCGGATCGCCATCTCCCTCACCGTGCTCGCCTTCCTGATCGAGCTGGGCGGCGTCATCACCCGCGCGGCCTCGGTGGAGCGGGCGCCGTGGGGCAACATGTACGAGTTCAACATCACGTTCTCCACGGTCGCCGTCGGCGTGTACCTCGGGCTGCTGGCGCTGAAGAAGAACGTGCGCTGGCTCGGCCTGTTCCTGACCACCTCGGTCCTGCTGGACCTGGGCCTCGCGGTCACGGTCCTCTACACCGCCAGCGACCAGCTGGTCCCGGCCCTGCACTCGTACTGGCTGTACATCCACGTCTCCACGGCGATCTTCTGCGGCGCGGTCTTCTACGTCGGCGCGGTCGCCACGATCCTGTACCTCTTCAAGGACTCCTACGAGAACAAGCTCGCGAGCGGCGGCACGCCCGGCACCTTCGCGACGTCCGTCCTGGAGCGGCTGCCCTCCTCCGCCTCCCTGGACAAGTTCTCCTACCGCGTCAACGCGGCCGTCTTCCCGCTGTGGACGTTCACGATCATCGCGGGCGCCATCTGGGCCGGTGACGCCTGGGGCCGCTACTGGGGCTGGGACCCGAAGGAGACCTGGTCCTTCATCACCTGGGTCGCCTACGCCTGTTACCTGCACGCCCGCGCCACCGCCGGCTGGAAGGGCCGCAAGGCCGCCTACCTGGCCCTGATCGCCTTCGGCTGCTGGCTGTTCAACTACTACGGCGTGAACATCTTCGTCTCCGGCAAGCACTCGTACGCGGGCGTGTAGCTCCCGTACGGTCGAAGGCCGGTTCCCGCGTCACGGGAACCGGCCTTCGTCGTCGTTCAGGGCCTGCCGGCCGCGCCCGTCACGATGTCCCGCAGCCGCTCGGCGTACAGCCGCATGTTCTTGTACGCGATGTCCGTGTCCGGGTAGCGGGCGGCGAACCACAGGCCCTCGTGGAGGCGGGTGATCCAGGCGCACACCTGGTCCCCGTAGGACACCCTGAGCAGCCCGTAGGCCTTCTGGTCCGTCCAGTGGTCGGAGCCGGGGATGTCGCGGGTGTCGACGAACGAGACGATCGAGTACAGGTCGGGGGAGGTCGGGCGGAAGTCGGTGCCGAGGAGGTGGAGGACGCGGGCCAGGGGGATGCGGGCCAGCCGGCGGTTGGCCTGGAGGGCGGCGCGTACGGTGCGCAGGGCGCTCGGGAAGTCGACGGCCTCGGACATGGGAATCTCGATCGGGGCGCCGCCCACGTACCAGCCGACCGACTGCGACCACTGGGACTTCACCCGGGTGTGGAACGGCACGACCGTGCGGTAGACGGGCTCGCCGCCGATCTCGTGGACGATCAGGGCGGAGGCCGCGAGGACACCGACCAGGCTCCCGCCGTACGGGCGGCAGTACGCCTCGAACGCGGCGGCGGCGTCCGCGTCCACCATCATCTCGCGCATGAACTTCTGCGTGGGCAGTTCGCCCCCGGGTTCCAGGCCGAGGTCGACGGGGAAGCTCGGCAGCCGTCCGCCGCAGCGGTGGATGAACTCCCGCCAGCGGGCGACGATGTCGTGGTCCGCGTCGATGCGGTCGGCGTCCGCCCGCTCGGCCTCGCAGAAGTCGACGTAACTGCTCGCCGGCTCCGGCCCCTCGGCCCTGCCCGCGATCCCGGCCTCGTACAGCTCGTGGATCTCGGCGGGGATGCGGTGGATGGAGTAGGCGTCGACGTTGCTGTGGTCGAAGGCCATGTACACGCTGGTGCAGTCGTCCCGGACGACCGCCGTGTAGATGAGGTTGGGCCAGCGCAGGGCGTCGGCCGTGGTGTCGAAGCGGTCCTGGAGGTGCTGGGCCAGGGCCGCCGCGTCGGTGAAGTCGCCGACGTCCTCGCGGTGCAGGGACACGGCGGAGGGGTCGAGTGTGAAGCGGCGGATCGAGTCGCCGGGGCCGCCCGCCCAGCGGAAGCCGCTGCGCAGGGTTTCGTGGCGCAGCGTCCAGCCGCGCAGCGCCTTACCCAGCGCGTCCAGGTCGGCCCGTCCCGGGATGTCGAACGCCGCGCCCAGCCAGGTCGGCACGAAGAGTCCGTCCTCCCGCACGGACCGGGCCGTCCGGATGTGCGACTCCTGGATGTACGCCGGTGGCCTGGAGTCTTCCGGCAGAGCCTTCGCCGTCGCGACGGTCGCCGGACTGAGTGTCCATTCGACGAGCCGCCCAGGTCGGACCTCGCAGCGCTGGATATCAGTCATTCGCACAGGGGGTCTCCGTTCGCAGGTGGGATAGACCCGACCAAACGAATGGCGAACCCGCTACCGGCGACACCGGGTGTCGCCGGTTTTTCAATGGATCGGATGGCTTCTCGAACCGAGTTGCGAGCTTTGGCCGGTGCGTTCGGTTGACGCCGTCCCGGCCGCGGTGACCCGGTCGAGGTAGGCGTGAAGGGCACCCGCGCCCTCGACCATGCTCCTGGTGCGTGCCGTCAGGGCGGCCCCGCGCGCCGCGATCGCCGCGCGCAGGGCGTCGCTGCTGCCCTCCCGGCGCAGCCCCTCCAGTACCGGGCGGATCTGCTCGAAGAGGTAGTGGCTGCGGCGCAGCGTGTGCACGAGCCGGGCGTCGCGCACATCGGCGGGTTCGTAGACCCGGTACCCCGTGCCGCGCTCCCGGCCCGGTGTGAGCAGGCCGGCCCCCTCCCACACCCGCAGCGCGGACGTCCGTACGCCCAGCAGCGCGGCCACCTCCCCGATGCGCAGCCCGCCGGAACGGGGCAGCGGGGCGGGCGGCTCGGCCGCCAGCAGTTCCAGGGCCTCGCTCGCGGCCCGCAGGGAGACCCGCTCCTCGTGCAGGGCGGCGTGCGCGGCGTCGACCAGGGCGAGCGCGCCCGGGACGTCGTCCTCGTGCAGGGTGCGCATGATCCGCGTCGCCGTCAGCGGCCCGTACCCCCGCATCAGGGCCCGGTACGCCAGCAGGGCGCCGCGGTGCGTGCCGGTGAAGACGCGGTAGCCGGACGCGGTCCGCTCGGCGGGCGGCAGTACTCCGGCGTCCTCGTAGTTGCGGATCTGCTGCGTCGAGACACCGGCCAGCCGGGCGAGATCGACGGGGCGGAGACGGCGTTCGTTGGTCATCGATTTGAAGGTTACGGCAGGAGCGTCACCGCTGATGCCCGAAAAGTCTCAACATCGGACTTCAATGGAAGACTTGAAGGAATGGACAACAGCATCCGGGTCACCGGCGCCCGCCTCCACAACCTCCAGAACGTCTCCCTCTCCCTCCCGAAGAACGAGCTGGTCGTCCTGACCGGCCTGTCCGGCTCCGGCAAGTCCACGCTCGCCTTCGACACCCTCCACCAGGAGGGCCAGCGGCAGTACCTGGAGTCGCTGGGCATGGTCACCGGCTTCGTCAGCAAACCCGCCGTCGACTCGATCAGCGGCCTGTCCCCGTCCATCAGCGTCGACCAGCACCTCACCAACCGCAGCCCGCGTTCCACGGTCGGCACGGTCACCGAGGTGTTCACCTACCTGCGGCTGCTGTGGTCGCGGATCGGGACCCGCCCCTGCCCCGGCTGCGGCAAGAGCATCCCGCCGTCGTACGCCAACGCCGCCGAGGCCACCGCGGCCGACGACGACGCCGAAGGCGAGCAGACCCCCTGCCCCCACTGCGGCACCCTGGTGCCGGAGCTGGTGATGGGCTCGTTCTCCTTCAACAAGCCCGCCGGCGCCTGCCCGTCCTGCACCGGCCTCGGCGAGGTCATCCGGCCCGACGTACGGCGCCTGGTCGACGGCTCCCGCTCGCCGGCCCAGGGCGCGGTACGGGGCTGGAACCCGAAGCTCACCGAGTGGAACCTCACCGCGCTGCGGGCCGCCGCCCGCCACTACGGCTTCACCTTCGATGCGGACCTCCCGGTCGACGAACTGGGCGAACCGCAGCGCGACCTGCTGGTGTACGGCGTCGAAAGCCCCGAGTTCCGGCGGCACTTCCCGTCGGTCGCCGCGCCGGCGACCGTGGCCGGGGGCCGTTTCGAAGGGGTCGCGACCGCGCTGCTGCGGCGCTACACCGAGCGTGCCGACGACCCCGAATACCGCGAACGGGCCGAGAAACAGGGCCTGGTGAAACAGCCTTGCAGGGAGTGCGAGGGCACCCGGCTGCGGCCCGAGAGCCGGGCGGTGACCGTGCGGGGACTGACGATCGTCGAGGCGGCACGCCTGCCGCTCACCGAACTCGGCGGCTGGCTGTCCGGTCTGAAGGAGGGCTCGGCCGGGGACGAGTGGCTGCTCGTCGAGCCGGTCGTCGCCGACCTGGAGGAGCGGGTACGGCGCCTGGTCGACGTCGGAGTCGGCTACCTCAGCCTGGACCAGTCCACACCGAGCCTGTCCGCCGGGGAGACGCAGCGGCTGCGACTGGCCGCCCTGCTCGGCTCCGGCCTGACCGGCGTGCTGTACGTTCTCGACGAGCCGACCATCGGCCTGCACCCCTCGGACACCGCCCGCCTTATCGGCGTCCTGCGCCGCCTGCGCGACCTGGGCAACACCGTGCTGGTCGTCGAACACGACCTGGACGTGCTGCGGGCGGCGGACCACGTGGTGGACGTCGGCCCGGGGGCGGGCCGCGACGGCGGCCGGATCGTGGCGGCCGGGACGCCGCAGGAGGTGGCCCGGGCCGAGTCCTCGGTGACCGGCGCGTATCTGTCGGGCCGGCTGCCCGCGCCCGCGTCCCGTGGCCGCGGCGACAGCGCCTCGGCGCTCGTGATCCGCGGGGCCCGGGCCCACAACCTCAAGGACGTGACCGTACGGATCCCGCTGAACCGCCTGGTCACGGTCACGGGCCCGTCCGGCTCGGGCAAGTCGACGCTGCTGCTGGACATCCTCGGCCGGGCCGCCCGCCGCCGCTTCCACGGGGCGGGGGAACTCCCCGCCGAACACGACGGCATCGACGGCTGGGAGCACCTCTCCAAGGCCGTCCTCATCGACCAGGAGCCGATCAGCCGCATCCCGCGCTCCAACGCCGCCACGTACTCGGACGTCTTCACGCCGATCCGGGAAGTCTTCGCCGCGAGCAGCGAAGGACGCCTGACAGCGGGCCGGTTCTCCTTCAACGTGCCCGGCGGACGCTGCGAACGCTGTGAGGGCGCGGGCGTTCTCACCGTGCGGATGCACTTCCTCCCGGCCGTGCAGGTGCGCTGCCCGGCCTGCCAGGGCCGCCGCTTCCGGCCCGAGGTGCTGGCCGTGCGGTACCAGGGCTACGACATCGCCGAGGTGCTGACGGCGACGGTGGACGAGGCGCTCGGGGTGTTCCGGGACGTGCCCCACGTGGCCGGCCGACTCCAGCGTATGGCGGACGTCGGCCTCGGCTATCTGCCGCTGGGGCAGCCCGCGCCCACACTGTCCGGGGGCGAGGCCCAGCGCCTCAAGCTGGCGAAGGAGCTGGGCCGCCGGGCCGCCGACCGGACCCTCTACGTCCTCGACGAGCCGACGACCGGCCTGCACGCGGCGGACTCGGCCCGGCTGCTGGACGTGCTCCAGCGGCTGGTGGACGCGGGGCACTCCGTCCTCACCATCGAGCACAACGTCGATGTCATGCGGGCGTCGGACTGGCTGATCGACCTCGGTCCGGTGGGAGGGGCCGGAGGCGGCCGGGTGGTGGGGGAGGGTACCCCGCAGGAGGTGTCGGCGGTACGGGCGTCCAGGACAGGTGGGTTTCTGACCGGGTGACTTCCGCCGCACTGTCGGGGCCGCCCGCTTCTTGGCCAGTGTCGTGCTGGAACGGCCTGCGTCAAGGGCGCTTCGCGTCGCCTTCGGCGATCGGCCTGCGGCCGCCCCTTGACCCAGCCCGTTCCAGCACGGGAGAGAAGCGAGCGAGCGGCCCGGAAAGGCGGGTGGCCAGGGGAGTCGGCCCCTTTGGTCGGCTGCGTGGCCGCTCGGCGATGCGGGGCGCGCTCGCGCCTCGCATCGCCGAGCGGGCTCAGCGGCGATCGGTGCGTGGGTGGTGCGCGTTCCCGCCTCGCCAGCACGCCGGGT
>NZ_MUKA01000274.1 GCF_002150735.1 Streptomyces africanus | reverse complement strand
TTCGAGGGCGACATGGCCGCGTCGGCGCCGATCGCGGCCATGTCGCCCTCGAAGTCGTCGCCGTGGTACTCGAAGTAGCCGAACAGCGTGTCCTCGCGCAGGAAGATGCTGTAGTTGCTGATGTTGGCGGCCCTCAGAGCGGCCTCGACGTCCGGCCAGACCTCGGAGTGCAGGCGCAGATACAGGTCACGGTGCTCGGGCCGCAGGCGGATCGTCTGGGCAACCCGTTTCATGGGGGTCCTTCCGGTGAGGGTGGGCCGCGTTGCCGACCAGCCCGGATCGGGTGTGCCTTGACGAAGGGCGCCAAGGGGTGCGGCAACCGGCTCACTCCTTTGTCGCGCCGGCGAGCATGCCGGACACGAGAGCGCGTTGGGAGAAGAGGAACACGATCAGAACAGGGACGACGGTCGCCAGGGTGGCCAGGGCCAGTTCGGGCCGCATGATCTGGTTGCCCGCGCCGCTGGCGGTGTTGAACAGCGGCGAGGCGGCGAGCAGGTTGTTCAGCCCCACCTGCGCCGGATACTGGGAGCTGTCGGGCAGCATCACGAACGGCAGGAAGAAGTTGTTCCAGTTGCCGACGAAGTTGAAGAAGCCGACCAGGGCGATCACGGGTTTGGCCAGCGGCATCGCGATGCGACGGAAGACCTGCCACTCCGAGCAGCCGTCGATGCGCGCTGCGGCCAGTAGGTCGGAGGGGACGTTGGAGGAGAAGTAGATGTAGGTGAGGTAGACCCCGAACGGGAAGAAGGAGAAGGGCAGGATCACCGACCAGATCGTGCCGTCCAGGTGCACGGCGTTCATCCCCAGGTACAGGGGCAGCACCATCGCGGCCGTCGGCATGAGCATCACGAGCATGGTGACGGTCAGCAGCACCCGCCGCCCGATGAACTGGGTGAGAGCCAGCGCGTACCCGGCGGGGATCGACGTCACCAGGGTCACGGCCAGCGCGCCGAACGTGTAGAGCGCCGAGTTCAGCAGCCAGGTGAGGATGGCGCCGTCCTGGAACGCGTGGAGGTGGTGCCAGGAGTCGGCGACCGCGCCCAGAGAGCCGAAGGAGAACGGGTTGTCCCGCACGATCTGACTGTCGGTCTTGGTCGGGGCCAGCAGGAGCCACACCACCGGCACACAGAAGAACAGCGCGGACAGGCCCATGACGATGACCCAGGCCAGCCGGGCTGCCAGTGACCTCGGGTGGTGCTTCCGGCGCATGGGCTTCCTCGGGCTGGTGCGGGCGCCGGGGGTACGGGGCTGCGGGGTTCGGCGGGCTGTGGTCGTGGGAGCCGTGGTCATCTTTCGTCCCTCTCGAACAGGCCGGTACGGAAGACGACGAGCGCCGCGCAGGCGAGGCCCAGGACGAGGAGGTCGACGGAGAGCGCCGCCGCGCCGTTGAAGTCGCCTGCCTGGAAGGCGTACTGGTAGGAGAGCTGGTTCGGTGACCAGCTGTCGGGGATCATGCCCCAGCTGGCGAGGGAGACCAGTTGCGGCTCGACGAAGAGCTGGGTGCCGGCCGCGAAGGCCAGGATCAGCATGTACGCGATCCACTTGGTGATCATCGGGATCTGGATGCGCAGGGCGATCTGGAGCGTACTGGCGCCGTCGATGCGAGCGGCCTCCAGGATCTCGTCCGGGATGCTGTTGAGCGCGCCGTACATGACCACGATCCAGCCGCCGGCCCCGGTCCAGAAGGCGATGACGGTGAAAAGCACGGGCAGGTGTCCGGGGGCGTTGACCTGGGCGAGCGTGTTCCAGCCGAAGCTCTTCAGCAGCCAGCCCACGGGGCTGGCGGCCGGGTCGAGGAGGATCAGGAAGAGCAGTACGCTCGCCACCCCGGCGAGGGCACCCGGCAGGTAGAACAGGAACCGCAGGCTGGTGGAGGCCCTGCGCATGCGGCCGTGCAGCATCAGGGAGAGCAGCACCACCAGGATCATCAGGCTGGCCAGCCACACCACCAGGTACAGGGCGATGTGGAGGAAGGCCGGTCCGAAGCGGTAGTCGGTGAACGTCCGGGTGAAGTTGCCGAGTCCGACGAGCTGGTTGCGGGAGTTGGACAGCGACAGCCACACCGCGTAACCGGTGGGCAGGACGCCGAAGGCGAGTAGAAGGAGGACGTAGCCGGAGACGAAGACGTAGCCGGCGCGTCCGGCGGGGTTGCGGGCGGAGCGGCCGCGTCGGCGGCCGCTGCGCTCCGTCGCCAGGTGGGTGGTCATGGGTCCGCTTCGCTAGTTGACGGTGTATCCGAGGGACTTGGCCTTGTTGGTGATGGCCGTCTGCCAGGTGTCCAGGGTGTCGGTGAGGGTCTTGCCGGAGTTCAGGGCGGGGACCACCGTGGAGGAGTAGATGGCTTCCTGGCTGTACTGGGTGGCGGACCAGCCGGGCCAGATCAGTTCCGCGGATTCCTTGAAGACGGGGCCGACGTCCTCGGCGAAGTAGCCGGTCTTCTTCTGGTTGGCGAGCCAGGTGACCGCGGCCTTCTTGTACGCGGGGTAGGTGCCCGCGGTGCCCTGGTAGGCGTCGGAGGTCGTCATCCAGGTGACCAGGTCGGAGGACGCCTTGAGGTTCTTGCTGTGGGAGGAGACGAACCACAGGCCGCCGCCGACGTTGCCGGTGTAGTTCTTGGCGTCGCCCTCGAACTTCAGCGGGGATGCGGCGGCGATCTGCCCCTTGGGGGTCTTGAAGGTGGAGTTGAAGAGCACCTGGCCGAACCAGGAAGGGCCCGGGAGCATAAGGACCTTGCTCGCCTGGTTCTTGATGAAGCCGGCGCTGAAGACGGTGTCCTTGGAGACCGAGCCCTTGGCGATCAGGGTGTCGAGCAGCTTGGCCATCCGGGTGCACTTGGCGTCCTGCAGGTCCACCTTCACCTTCTTGGCACCGGTCGCCGTGCTGGCAGGGCACTGGCTCGCCCAGAAGTACACCTCGGGGCTCCAGGCGTCCCCGGCGGTGCCGACCAGGTAGCCGGGGTGCTCCTTGGTGACCTTCTCACCGAGTGCCTGGTACTCCTCCCAGGTGGTCGGGACGGAGTACCCGAACTTCTCCATGAGGGACTTGTTGTACCAGAGCACGTTCTGGGCCAGGTCGTTCCGGAGGCAGTAGGTGTTGCCGTTGAAGGCGCAGGGATTCAGCGCGCCGTCCGCGAAGCCTTTCAACGTGGACTGGGAGACCACGCCCTGGTTGACGGGCGCGGCATACGGGCTCTTGCCCTGAGATGCCCAGCTGGCGTCGTTGACATTGGCGCTGAAGGCGACGTCGGGCCACCCGCTGCCGGCCCGGTCGAACAGCTGGACCTTGGTCTGCAGGTCGTTGGCGCCGTTGGCATCCCCGCTGTACGTGACGATCTTGATCTTCACGTTCGGGTGCGCCTTCTGGTATGCCTGCACGCCAGGAACGCGGGTGGCGTCCGCCCAGACCGTGATCTCGCTGCCTTCCTTCTGAGTGACAGGTTTGAAGGCGTCGGGGGAGGAAGCCGTCGTCGGTGCGGGGTCCGCGCTGCCGCAGGCAGCGAGCACGAGCAGGGAGACGGCGCCCAGGACAGCGACGGCCGTGCGCCTGAGCTGGCGGCGGGAGGAAACCGGAACGTCGTCGTTCATGACTGACCTCAGATCTTGGGAAATGACGCACAGCGGTGAGGTGCCGCGCTCGGGGTGTTCGAGACAGGCCGTCGGGCGGCCTGGGGCTCCCGTCATCAGGCCCGAGGCGGGGTGACGGTCTCCTTGTCGACAAATGCCTGAAGCGCGGGAGGGTAATCCAGGCCCGCCGGAAGGGCGACGCCCGGACCGGTGGGGGCATGAACGAGGCCGTGGGCGTCGATGCCACTCTCACGGCTGATGGGATTGCCCATGACCAGCGACTCGTAGTAGGTGGTGTTCGAGATGGCCATGCACAGGTGCCGGTTGGGGATCTCCGGCCCGTGCACCTCGGCGCGCAGCCGGTAGGCATCGGCGAGGTGGGCGGTGCGCATCGCGCCGGTGAAGCCGCCGCGCAGTTGGGTGGAGGCGCGGACCCCGAAGGTGGCGGCGCCGGCCTGGATGAAATCGGCCGAGTTCATGTGCGCCCCGTCGGAGGTCTCGGCCACGAGGAGGGGAACGGCCACCGCGTCCGCGAGGCGCTTGTACGCGGTGACACTGAACTCCCTCATCGGCTCCTCGTACCAGAGGTAGCCGGCGTCCGAGAGAGCGTGTCCGAGATGGATCGCGTCGGGGAGGTCGAAGCCCGCCGACCCGTCGAACATCAGCGGGACGTCGTCCCCCACATGCTCGCGCAACGCCACCGACAGGCGGGCGTCACGGCGGGCATCGCCCCAGGCGTGGAGCTTGATGGCGGGGTAGCCGAGCTCCAGGGCCTGGTCGGCGATGTCCAGGTACTCCTCGACCGAGGAGTAGGTGACAGTGGAGGCATACGCGGGTATCGAGGTGCGGTAACCGCCGAGCATCTGCCAGGTGGGCCGGTCGGCGAGTCGTCCGGCCAGGTCCCACAGCGCGATGTCGACCAGGCCCAGCAGGTAGAGCGGTAGCTCCTCCGTGCGGTCCAGCTCCCACATGCGGTGCCAGAGCCATTCCCGCTGCAGGGGGTCCTGCCCCACCAACTCCTTGCGCAGTACGCGGTCCAGCAGGTCCGCCAGGATGACACCACTGCCCCGCCGAGGGGACATCGCCACCCCCTCGACCCCTTCGTCCGTGCAGATGCGCAGCACCGCGGCTTCACCCTCGGACGGGCTGCCCAGGAGTCCGTCCCGCCAGACGAAGGGCGGACTGACTCCCGGCACCCGCACCGGATGGCACTCGACTTCGGCAATGCGCACGGCTTGCACCCCTTGGAGCGGGAAGTACTGCTGCGAAATTTTCGTGTAACGTAAGTCGTCATACGAATGCTGTCAAGAAGTCCCGCGCAGTAGACTCGCCGCCATCCGCATCAGCAAAGGGGACCCGCATGGCCAAGGACAGCACCGGTAGGGCAGGAGAGCCTCCCGTTCTCAAGCCCTGGCCCAAGCGTCCGGCCCGACTGGCGCAAGCCGTCACGGAGAGCCTCACCGACTCGATCGTGTCGGGTGCCATTCCTCCGGGGTCGACCCTGCCGGTCGAACCCGAGCTCTGCGAGACGTTCGGCGTCAGCCGCATCACCGTCCGCGAGGCGGTCAAGTCCCTGGAGGCCAAGGGGCTGGTCCTCGCCCGGCAGGGCTACGGCACCACCGTCACCCCGCCTGAGGAATGGAACCTCCTCGACCCGGTCGTGCTCGCCGCCACTGTCCAGCATGACGACCAGCTCGTCGTCCTCGACCAGTTGGTCGACATCCGGTCGACGCTGGAAGCCCAGATGACGGCCCAGGCCGCGGAGCTGGCCACCGACGACGACCTGAGAGACATCGAGCGGCTGCTCGTCCGGCTCGACGAGGAGACCGCCGTCCCGGCACGCTTCATCGAGACCGATGTGGCCTTCCACGACCGGATCATGCAGGCATCCCACAACAGGCTCGGGCGCTCCATCATCCGGATCCTCCACGCCCAGGCGCGCACGACGTACCTGTACAACGGCACTCCGGACGCGACCGCGTGCGAGCGGGCCAACACGGAGCACCGCGCAGTC
Source organism: Streptomyces africanus (assembly GCF_002150735.1). GTDB lineage: Bacteria > Actinomycetota > Actinomycetes > Streptomycetales > Streptomycetaceae > Streptomyces > Streptomyces africanus. The sequence goes on along the minus strand of NZ_MUKA01000274.1, from coordinate 13,291 downwards.
GCCGAGCGGCTGCTGGCCCGGGACTCCGAGGGGGCCGCGCAAGCCATGGCGGCACACATCACGACCGCTTGGAGCCGCCGCCGCGTGCCGAACGTCGGCTCGCCCGCCTCCTGAGAGCACTCCCCCCGACTCGCCCCCGAGCCGAACAGGCCGGGGGCGTTCGCATGTCCGGGTCCTGCCGAGCCGGCAGCGCGCGACCTATTGACGAAATTCGTATGACGTCTAATGTTACATCGCTCTTACCCCTTCCCCCTCTTGCCGCTGGGCTCTCCCCTGCCCGCCCACGCACACCACGGGCCCCCTGAACCTCCCGGAAGGTGTCACATGCGAACAACCCGCATACGTCCCACGGTTCCTGGCCGTCTCAGGTCATGGCTGGCCACGGCCGCCGTCCTCACTGCCTCCACCGCGGCAGTCCTCACCCAGGCCGGCCCCGCCTTCGCGGCCGGAACGACGCTCTACGCCGCACCCAACGGCTCCGGCACAGCCTGCTCGTTGAGCCGGCCGTGCTCCGTCACCCAGGCCAAGACCAAGGTGCGGGCGATCAACAACTCCATGACACGCGATATCACCGTCGAGCTCGCCGACGGCACCTACCGGCTCTCCGCGCCGCTCGCCTTCACCTCGGCGGACTCCGGCACAGGCGGCCACACGGTGAACTGGAAGGCCGCGCTGGGCGCCCATCCCGTCATCACCGGAGCGCAGAAGGCCACCGGCTGGACCGTGCAGGACTCGGCCAAGAACATCTGGAAGAGCAACGTCGGTACCGGCTTCGACACGCGCCATCTGTCCGTGGACGGCGTCATGGCCACCAGGGCCCGCACCGAGGTGCGCCGCTCGGACCTGACCGCGACCACCAGCGGCTACACGTTCACCAACAGTTCACTGGGCTACCTCAACAGCCTCGCGCAGCCCGGCCGGACCGAGATCCACGGCATCGGATCCTTCACCGACCGCTACGCTCCGGTGACCGGCATCAGCGACGGCACCATCACCATGGCCCAGCCCTCGTGGGACAACAACACGTTCGGCTACGACACCCTGACGAGCCCCTTCCGGGCCGGCCCCCTCTACATCGAGAACGCCTACGAGTTCCTCGACACGGCCGGCGAGTGGTACCTCGACACGGCTGCCGGCACCCTCTACTACAAGCCGCTCACCGGGCAGGACATGAGTGAGGCCGACGTCGAGGTGCCGAGGCTGGAGTCGCTCATCAGCGTCGGAGGGACGTACTCCTCCCCCGCCACCCACATCGCCTTCTCAGGGCTGCAGTTCTCGGGCACCAGTTGGCTGGACCCCACCGACCACGGCTACGCCAGCCAGCAGACCGGCGCGTACCTGGCCGGTACCTGGGACCGCCCGTCGGACGCGCTGACCTCGTGCCAGAGCGGCTGCCGGCTCTTCGAGGCGGCACGCCCTCACTGGAAGCAGATGCCCTCCGCCGTCCAGGTCTCGGCCGCCGACCACATCGCGTTCACCGGTAACCGGTTCACCCAGCTCGGACAGAACAGCCTCGGCATCGGCAACGACGCCAACGCCCACACCACCGGCGTCGGACTCGGCGCCCGCAGCATCACAGTGACCGGCAACGTCTTCACCCAGAACGCGGGCGGCGGCATCGCCGTCGGCGGTGTTCGAGCGGACGCGCACCACCCCAGTGACAGGCGGATGACCAACCGGGACATCACGCTGAGCAACAACCTCATCCATGACGTGGCGCTGGAATACCGAGACATGTCGGCCATCCTCGTCACCTACGTGAACGGCGCGACCATCTCGCACAACGAGGTGTACAACCTGCCCTACTCCGGCCTCACCATCGGCTACGGCTGGGGCGCCAACGACATCGGCGGCAGCCAGGACTACGTCAACCGGGGCCTGTACAACTACCAGCCCATCTACACGACCGCGACCACCGCCGCGAACAACCACGTCACCGACAACTACATCCACGACCTCATGCAGCAGATGACCGACGGCGGCTGCATGTACACCCTGTCGGCGTCACCGGGCAGCACCTTCGAACGCAACTACTGCCACAGCAACAACGGTTGGTTCGGCTTCTACCACGACGAGGGCTCCCGGGACTTCACGGACACCGACAACGTCTTCCGGAACACCGGCGAATGGGGCCATGAGAACAGCAACGCGACCAACAACACCGGCGGCCTGACCCTGATCGACAACTGGACGAACAACAGTCACGCGAACATCACCAACACCAACGGCCGCGGTGACGTGGTCAGCGGCACCGTCGTCGTCAGCGACGGCAACTGGCCGTCAGCGGCCAAGACGGTCATGAACAACGCCGGTATCCAGCCCCTGTACCGTCCGCTGACCACCGACCCCGTCAGCTCCCCCTACAGTGCCTACTCCTCCACTCCCGCCCACACCGGCCAGAGCGGCGGCCACTTCACGATCACCGATGCGGGCAAGGACATCTGGGGTGCCGGCGGACAGCACGACGACGAGTACGGCAGCGTCTTCCGAAACGGGGCAGCCGTCGCCGGCACGTCGGTGACCGCCCGGGTCGACAACCTGGACAACACCAACGGCTGGGCCAAGGCCGGCGTCGTCCTGCGCAACGACCTCACGGACGACGGCTCCTCCGCCGGATACGCGGCTGTGGTGGTGACCCCGAACAACGGCGTCAGCTTCCAGCGGGACCGCAACGCCGACGGCTACCTCGACCAGCTCACGAACACCGCTGCCACCGTCAAGGCACCGGTCTGGTTGCGGCTCACCCGCACTGCCACCCAGGTGTCCGCCTACTACTCCACCGACGGATCCACCTTCACTCAGGTCGGCTCGACGGTGACCCTGCCGTCCATGGCGACCACCCAAGATGCCGGCGTCATACACACAGCCCACAGCACCACCGCCGGCAGCGCGACATTCAGCAACCTGCGCATCGTCACCTCTCCCTACGAGGCATACAGTTCGATTCCGGCCGCCGTCAGCCAAAGCGGCGGAGTGACCTCCCTGACCGGCGCGGGCATCGACATATGGCGCTCCGGCACGGCATACGACGACGAGTACTCCGCCGCCTACCGGACGGAGGCCGCCGGAACGTCCTCGACCGTCACCGTCCGCGTCGCCAGTCAGGACAAGACCAACAGCTGGGCCAAAGCCGGCCTGATGCTGCGAAACGACATCGCCTCCGCCGGATCGTCCACCGGGTACCTCATCCTCGCCACCACCCCCGGCAACGGAATCGCCCTGTCGTCGGACTCCAACGGTGACGGCTACCTCGACACCAACACCATCAAGACCGCAAGCGCCACCGTCGCCCCGGTCTGGCTCCGCCTGGTCAGGAGCGGCACGTCGGTCACCGGCTCCTACTCCGCCGACGGCACCACCTGGACCACTGTCGGCACCACGACACTGACCGGGGCGAACAGCACCCTGGACGCGGGCATGTTCTCCACGGCCCACGCCGGAAGTATCGGCACCGCGACCTTCGGCAAGTTCTCCGTCAGCTGACAGCGGTTCGGGTCACGATCTCCGATACGAGCTCCGCGGGGGATCTGCGCGAGGAGGTGGCGGCGTTATGCGCGGCCCGGCTCCGCCTGACAGTCGCTCGACAGCAGGTGCCCCGCAGCTCTACCGGGAACCGGCTGCGTGCCCTGCTGCCTCCTCGGCCTCCTGCTTCTTCGACGCGCGCAGGCTCGTGAACGTCGTGACCGCCAGGACCAGCACGATGAAGCCCAGCGAGAACGGGATGCCGATCTCGGGCACGTGGACGCCCGACTCGTGCAGCGCGTGCAGCACCAGCTTCACGCCGATGAAGCCCAGGATGATCGACAGCCCGTAGCTCAGGTGGACCAGCTTCTTCAGCAGGCCGCCGATGAGGAAGTACAGCTGGCGCAGGCCCATCAGGGCGAAGGCGTTCGCGGTGAACACGATGTACGGGTCCTGCGTCAGGCCGTAGATGGCGGGGATGGAGTCGAGGGCGAACAGCACGTCGGTGGAGCCGATGGCGAGCATCACGACCAGCATCGGCGTCATGATCCGCTTGCCGTTCTCGGTGATGAACAGCTTCGTGCCGTGATAGCGGTCGGCCACGCCGAAGCGCTCTTCCGCCATCTTCAGCAGCTTGTTCTCCTGGTACTCCTCCTCGTGGTCCTGCTTGCGGGCGTCCTGGACCAGCTTCCAGGCGGTCCAGATCAGGAACGCGCCGAAAAGGTAGAACACCCAGGAGAACGCGGAGATGATCGCCGCGCCGGCCGCGATGAAGCCGGCCCGCAGCACCAGGGCCATCAGGACGCCGACCATCAGCACCCGCTGCTGGTACTGCGAGGGCACCGCGAACTTCCCCATGATCAGGACGAACACGAAGAGGTTGTCGACGCTCAGCGACTTCTCCGTGATGTAACCGGCGAAGAACTCGCCGGTGGGCCCGCTCCCGCCGAAGTACCACAACCCCAGCCCGAACAGCACGGCCAGGACGATCCACACCACCGTCCACGTCCCGGCTTCCTTCACGGACACGTCGTGCGGCTTGCGGCCAACGAAGAAGTCGACGGCGACCAGCACGCACAGGGCGGCCACGGTCAGCAGCCACACGGACAGCGAGACATTCACTTGGTGCTCCTGGTACGGGGATGGCGATGACACTTCGTGCCCGCCGTGTCACATGGCATACACGGCATTCAGCCCGTACACGGACTGAATGCCGTACAAGAAGCAGCACCCCAAGGTCAGAACCGAGGGCATCGAGGTCAGCCGATGCAGGCAGAACCGTTCCAAGTCGTACCGGATGGGCAGGAAACCGAGGGGCGAACGTTGATCGCCTGGGCCTCCTCCGCCGGGAAGAGCGCGGCTCCGAAGACGCCACACACGACGGCAGCCCACACGGCGAAGCTGCGGGGCTTACTGAGGACAGCACTCACAAAGACTCCTTGAAGTTTCAGCAGATTGGGGGCACCGGGCTGGCGCCGGACGACGTTCTCGGTAAAGATGCTGCCTACCCGGCCTTATGCTTACCGCCGGTAATAGCCGACTCAACACAACCAACGAGGGCGTATGACGCTCCCAGAGTTTCCGGCCTTCGATGTCATGACGGCGACCTGCCCGTCCCGCACCTCGCTCGCCCGCATTGCCAACAAGTGGACGGCCATGGTGGTCATCGCGCTCAGCGCGGGCCCCATGCGCTTCCGCGACCTGCGCAACAGAGTCGACGGCATCAGCGCCAAGGTCCTCACCGAGACGCTCCGGGACTTGGAGCGCGACGGACTCGTCACCCGGCACGTGTACGGCGAGATCCCGCCCCGGGTCGAGTACGAGTTGACCGCACTGGGGCGCACCCTGTATGCCCCGCTTCACGCGCTGGGCCGCTGGGCCGAGGAACACTTCGCCGAGGTACTCGCGGCACGCGAGAGCTACGACGCCCGCCAGCGACCGTCACTAGTTGCCGAAGGGGATGATGTGGCGATGCGTCGTGACGGTGGGCCTGACGGTGCGGCGTCCTGAACTCGCTGCGTCTTGACCTTCGTTCGTCGCCGACTGCACGGCGATCACCGCGGTGGTCCTGTTCAGGCGCAGACTGTGCGCCAAGATCCAGAGGGACAGCGTGCCCAGCGTGTTCATCCTGCAGATCGTCGACCTGATCGAACAGGGCGGATCCTGATCGTCGGCGGAAATTCGCCGACTGCCGTGAGGGCCGCCGCGGTCCGCATGCCCGGGTTGCAGGACGACTCCCGTCCGGAAGGTCACGGGCGGCCTACTGCCCCCAGAAGGCGTCCTCGGCCACCTGATCGCCGGAGAACAGCCACATCTCGACGATCTTGCCATCCTTCAGGCGCAGGACATCCACGCCGTCCATGCTCATGGACACGTCCTCGCGCCGCCCGGCGAAGTGGATCGAGGCGGCCACCATGTCACCGTTGCCCATGAGAGCGTCGATCTTGTCGATGGCGAAAGAACCCTGACTGACCTCCATCATCCCGCCGAGCATCGCGAAGACGGCGTCGCGCCCCTTGCGCTCACCTGAAAACCGATTCGCGCCCGGCTGATGCCAGACGACCTGCTCGTCCAGCAGTTCCCCCACCCTGGCCAGGTCGCCCTGCTGCACGGCCTGGAAGTACTCACCCGCGATATCGACGTTCTTGCTGGTCACGACAACACTCCTTACGCCTCCGACATGGAGGCAGTACGACTTCCGGTACGGCTTGGATGCGAGGCGCGTGCGCGACTCGGGGTGGATCAATGCCGCGCGGTCAGGTTTCGGCAGACCTGCTCCACAGGCACTGCCCCAGCATTCGCCCTCGACCTGCCGGCCCGCCGAGAAGAGCCAGGCCCTGCGATACGCGCGCTCTCGATCCGCAGCAAGTCGACACCGTTGAACCAGGTATGGGCCGCGACAGCGAGCCTTTCTCCGTGGACTCCATGGTCGGCTTGAGAAACGAACGTGTCTTCGGTGACCGCCCCAATCCTTCGGCGAGTTCTCCTGCTGCACCTCCATATTCGCCATCGAGATCCAGTCACCTCAACGTAACCAATGGGGTGATGTGATGCACGTCACTCCATATCGGTGTCCACGGGAACTCACCTCGTGAGGGATCCGGAGCGATGACTCAGACTGTGTGGACGGCAACAAGCGCTGACCGAAAGGGACTTGCGGCACTCCGACCGGGGCTCGGGGCACCTCCAGTTCACCCCCCAGGCGCAGGACCCCGGCGCGGCCGCGCCACCACCCTGCCCGGGCAGGCCGCTGCTCGTTCGGGCCCCGTCGTGTGGCGTCTGGCGGCGTCTGGTTGTCGCTAGCGCTCAACCACCCAGAGGGGCGTCTACGAGGCCCCAGTCATCCCATTCACCCGATCTATCAGCCCCGTCGCATCCTGCGTGCCGACGGCTCGACCGTGAGTCTTGAGCATCTCACCAGTCGCGATCGTGAAGTTTCTGTCGATCCTATAGACAGACTCCACGCTGAAGCTCCTTAATAGATCCGATGTCTCTCCGGCGAGCCACACCATAAGTGGCCTCTTGTCTGCTCGCCGTTTGAGAATGACCAGTCACTCCGTTCAGCCCGGTTGTCGAGCCGCGGCACGGTGTGTTGTCCCGGGAAAGTCAGGAGATCACGTTGTCAGAGCCGATCAGCAACAGACGGGCCGCTCGTCGGCATGGCGTCCGCCGAGGACGGGCTTCGCCCTCCGTCTGTGCCCTCTCCGTTCAGGAGCCCCTGACGCCCAGCGCGCCGCCGCAATGCTTGTGCCGGTCGCCTTCCTGAGTGTCCTTTCACTACTTTCATCACCGGGTTGCGCGCACAGGCCGCTCCCTCACCGTGACCGACGCATGCCGGTTTCGCCGACACCATCGAGGGCGACCGCACCTGGCCATGCAGCTTTCGGCCCACCCCCGAGCGGTACCTCGTCCCACGAGGCGCCCCTGTTGAAGGCGAGGTCGGTGCGACGGACGGCAACGGGCAGCCCCGACCTGCACGTTTACCGCTCAACGCCGAGCCGATTGAGCCACCCCACGACAGCCCGGTCGCCAACCTTGGGCGGTCACCCTCCGCTTCGCATCCGCCTGGCCGGCAGGTTTCAGCGGAGCACCGTTTCGCAGCCGCTTCGACATCCGTGCATGCCCCGGCACTCAGGCCGTCGACTGCCCTCTGGGACGTCGTCACCGCAATCAACGCCATCGATCCACAGGAGTGGGCCATGTCTACAGGAAGAATGACTCGCCGTACGTTTCTCGGCACCGCGGGTGTGGCGAGCGCCGCGACAGCCCTGCCGATCGTCCCCAGCTTCTCCGGCCTTCTGTCGCAGGCGGCCGCCGCCGACACGCAGACCAACCTCAACAAGCTGGTCGACATGCGGTTCGGCATGTTCAACCACTTCAGCCTGGGCACGTTCACGAACCAGGAGTGGGCCGAACCCCACCAGAGCCCCGCCCTTTTCGCTCCCCCGAGCGTCAACTGCGCACAGTGGGCCGACGCGGCGGTCGCAGCGAAGATGAGTTACGGCATCCTGACCACCAAGCACCACGACGGCTTCGCCCTGTGGCCGAGCGCCTACGGCACCCAGAACGTCGCGAACAGTTCCTACAAGCACGACGTGGTGCGGACGTACTGCGACGCATTCCGGGCGAAGGGACTGAAGGTCGGGTTCTACTACTCAATCTGGGACCGCACCTTCGGCGTCGAGGCATGGGAGAGCCGGCACAAGGTGACCGGGCTCGAAATCACCGATGCCATCAAGCCCGACCACATGACCTTCATCCTCGGCCAGATGCGCGAGCTGCTCACCAACTACGGCACCATCGACATGTTCATGACCGATGGCTACGCCTGGCAGATGGGGCAGCAGGCCGTCTCCTACCAGAGGATCCGTTCGCTGGTGAAGGAGCTGCAGCCGGAGTGCGTCATGATCGACATCGGAGGGCTGTCGGAGCCCTTCCTCAGCGACGCGATTTTCTTCGAGGAGCCGCTGGGGATCAACGCGCCGTCGGGCAACACCTACGCCGGAATGCAGGGGCAGACCATCAGCAACGGCTGGTTCTGGCACCCCTCCACCCCGACCGAGGGCCTCATGAGAAAGGATGCGGTCCTGTCGCACCTGGCCGACCTGGAACCGAAGTACACCTCGTTCATCCTCAACTGCCCGCCCAACCGCAACGGCCTGCTCGACACCAACATCGTCAACCGGCTCGCCGAAGTGGGCGCCGCCTGGAGCCCGAACACCTCCCGGCCGCCGCTGCCCGCCCAGCCACTGCGCGCCGAGTACCCCCTCACACCGGTCAACGCGTATGCGACCGCCTTCCACACCGGCGAGGGACCGCTCAACGCCATCGACGGACTCAGCGACGTCCGCTATGAGACCTGCTGGTCGACCTGGAGCCTGCCGCTGCCACAGTCGATCACCATCGACCTGGGCGGGGTGTGGAGCAACGTCTCCACCCTGGAGTACCTGCCCAAGCAGTGGAACCGCACCAACTCCACCGACGGCGACATCACCTCGTACACCATCCACACCAGCACCGACGGCGTCACCTTCACCCAGGTCGCCGCGGGCACCTGGACCGGTGACCGCACTCTCAAGCTGGCCGAGTGGCCGGCCAGGAACGTGGGCTTCGTCCGGATCCGGGTCAGTGCGGCCACCGGCGGTTACGCCAACATCAGCGGCGTCAGGATCGGAGGCCGGACCGCCAAGCCTGCGCTGGTATCCACCACACTCCCCGGCAACGGCACCGTCTACCGGCTGGTCGCCCGGCACAGTGGCAAGGTCGCCGACGTGGAAAGCGCGCGCACCGCGAACGGCACAAACGTCGATCAATGGCCATGGCTCAACCAGGCGAACCAGAAGTGGACCTTCACGAGCACTGGCGACGGCTATTACAAGATCAAGGGTGTGGGCAGCGGCAAGCTTCTGGAGGTCGCGGGTCTCTCCCGCGAGGACGGCGGCAACGTCGGCATCTGGGCAGACGCCCGCGTCCCCCAGCAGCACTGGGCCGTCACGCCCACCGGCGACGGACACTACTTCCTCATCAACCGCTACAGCGGGCTTTCCCTCAGCGTCGACGAGGGCAGCACTGCCGACGGAGCCAACATCGAGCAGCAGCCGTATGCGTCACAAGGGCGGCAGCAATGGCAGATCATTCCGTCCTGACCTGCCCTCCGCCCCCTCCTCCTCTACAGACTCCTCACCGAGATCCGGACCAGCCGCGGACCAACTCGTCAGGCGTGAGCTGGGCTTCTTCTAGACGCACGAAGGAAGGTGCCTGACCGGGCGTCGGAGCAGGAGTACGGCGATGTCGTCGGTGTGCTGACTGGCTTGTCGAGTGCGGTGGACGAGGTTGTCCACGAGTTGGTGCAGGGGAAGGCCGCTCCACTCGGCGAGGCTTTCTGCGAGGTCGGTGATGGCCTGGCCGATGTCGGTGCCGGGGGTTTCCACGAGGCCGTCGGTGTAGAGGACGAGGAGCGCTCCCGGGTCCAGCGGCAGCGTGGTGAGCGGGTAGGAGTGGGTGCCGAGACCGATGCCGAGGGGCGGGCCGGGACGGACGGTGACGGCATGGGTCCGGTTGTCGGGGTGTCGAAGGAGCGGCGGCGAGTGCCCTGCGCTGGCGAAGGTCACCTGGTGGCGCGCGAGGTCGAGGTGGGCGTAGAGGCAGGAGACGAAGCGGCTGGCGTTGAGGTCGGCGAGGTCGCGGTCGGTGCGGGTGAGGACCTGGTCGGGCGTGGCTCCGGCCGTGGCGTGGGAGTGGACGGCCATGCGTACCAGGCCCATGAGGGCGGCTGCCGACATGTCATGGCCTTGCACGTCTCCGATGACGGCCGCGGCGGTGGTGTCGGTGAGGCGGATGAGGTCGTAGAAGTCGCCGCCGAGGTTCACGCCGTGGCTGGCGGGGTGGTAACGGGCGGCCACATCGAGCCCGGTGACCGTGGGCAGGGCCTGGGGCAGGAGGGTCTGCTGAAGGGCGTGGGCGAGGCCGTGCTTGGTGTCGTAGAGGCGTGCGCGGTCCAGGGCCTGGGCGATGAGACCGGCGAGCGGCGTGAGGATGGAACGCTCGGCGGCGGTGAAGTGGTGGGGGTCGTTGTAGGCGAGCAGGAGAGCGCCTACCGGGCGTCCGGAACTGAGCAGCGGCAGGAACGCCCAGGCCTGTTTGTCACTGAGCTGCGGCGCCTTGGGATAGAGGTGGGCAAGCTCTTCCCGGTTGGCGAAGAACAAGGACACGCCGGTTGCCAACGCGCGGCCCGCGGGGGTCAGGTCGGCGTCCGTGGGAAGGCCGTCCAACTGCTCGACGACGTCCGGTTCGTACCCGCGGTAACCGATGATCCGGATCCGGTCGGGGTCGGCAGCGGACATGATCATGCCGTGGGCACCGAAGGCGGGCAGGACCTGGCCGGCGACCAGGTCGACGACGTCCTGCACGCCGACGGTTTCGGTCAGTGCGGCTGCCAGAACCATCAGTAGATGGATTCGGCTCTCGGGCGAGGCTGCGGCTCCGCTGGAGGGCTGCGTGCCGGGAGCCCTCGACGAGCGGCGGGGCGTGACGAGGATGCTCGTGCCGCTGTCGTCCACGTGGAGGCGGAGGTCCAGCCACTGGTCCGGCGGGCGCAGGACGGTCAGGGCGACATTCTCGCGGCTGCTCAGAGCCGTGCGATACGCGTCCATGTACGTGAGGTTGTCGAGCCAGGGCAGTGACTGCCACGGCTGGGTGCCCAGCAGCTGCTCGGCGGGTTTGCCGAGCAGCTTGGCGGCGGCGGTGTTCACGTAGGTGATGTGCCCGGCAAGGTCGAGGGCGAGGGTGCCGAGGGGAAGGCGTTCGACCAGGCCGGCCGCCGCCGACACGGACTGCGGCGTTGGCTCTCCGGCAAGGGGAGGGACGAAGCAGGGCCGCTCCGGAATGACCGGAGGGCCGGCGGCCGCGTTCAGCACCTGCGCGATGCGCCGGGCGCTGAAGGCGATGCGTCCGCGCTCCCTGCGGCTGAGAACAGGTGTACGGCCGGGAGGCCACGCGAGCAGCAGTGCACCCCGGCAGTGTCGGACGTGCGTGAGCGGAGCGCTCGCGAACGCGAGCTGATAAGGGAGGTTCGCCGCGGCGCGCGGGTAAAGGCGCGCCAGCTCTTCCAGGGAACTCACCCAGACGAGGCGCTCGCTGCGTATGGAATCCTGCATCGGACCGGTCGCGGCGAAGGCGCTCCGCCACCACGGTGCGAAGGCGTCGACCGGCACACCGCACAGCGCCACCGCGCCCATCGCCGATTCATCCTGGTCCACCAGGTAGACACCGCCGAACCTGGCGGCCGTGCGGCGCACAGCCGCCGCCAAGGCCGCACAGAGCGGATCAACCGCACCTGGCTGCTCACTCAACCCGGTCATGCGACGCAGTACCTCATGCCCATGTTCAAAACGCTAAGCCCGCATCGGGGTGACGGCATGTGGATCAGCGGCGCACCACCTCGCGCGTCCCGTGACCAGTCCGAAGACGTCGACAGGGTGGAGCCAGGACGATCCTGGCTCCACCCGTGGTGCGGGACGTCACTGGAACTGTGCGAAGAACCTCCAGATCTCTGCCTTGGTCCAGGTGGTGACACCGCTTTCGCCGGAGGAGCCGTCGACCGGGCCGGGTATGTGGCCTCCGTCGAACGCGGCCCATTGGACCGGGTAGCCGGCACGGCAGCCCGAGTAGGTGGTGGTGATGTGCGTCCGGCTGCCCGGCGCGGGCTCGCGCGGGCTTTGGGCGGCGCAGCCGTTGTTGGCGACGAACTTGTCGCGCAGGGACCGTCCTTGCCCGATGTTGAGGACGTTGTCGCTGACGCCGTGGATGCCGAAGTAGGCGATGGGCTGCGTGCCGCCGCTGCACCCGCTGATCTGGGCGCCGGACATGACCGCGACGGCCCTGAAGACGTTCGCCCGGCTGCATGCGAGTGCGTAGCTCATACCGCCGCCCCAGCTGAATCCCGTGGCGAAGCGCTGTGCCGGGTTGACACAGAGGCCGCCCTCGATGAGCCGGATCATGTCGTCGACGAAGGTGATGTCCTCACCGCCCGAATTGGCCCAGCCGTTGCCGAGGCCCTGGGGGGCGACGAGGATCGCGCTGTTGTTCGACTGTTCCTGTTGGCCGTAGTAGGACCAGGCGTTCCCGCTCGTGCCGCCCGAGGCGACCTCGCCGGCGGTTCCGCCCCTCCAGTGGAACGCGAAGATCAGCCGGTAGCGGTGGCTGTTGTCGTAGTTGGCGGGAACCCTGAGGATGAAGCTGCGGCTCTTGCCGCCGCTCTGAATCGTGTGCGTACCGCTCGTCAGAGTCGGAGCGCTGCCGCATCCGCCGCCACCACCGCCGGACGACAGCTTGACCATCTGCCACTGCTGGTTGGCGCCGCCCCAGTCGGAGTACTGCACGACGCTGCCGCCGTCGGCGGTGGAGGCGCCCTGCACCTCCACCGCCTTGCCGCTGGTGCGGTTGACCAGCCGGACGTGGCCCGCGTCGGAGTCGGCCAGGCGGAACTGCTGGTTGGCCCCGTTGTGGTCGGCCCACTGCTGGATCGCGGCACCGTCCGCGGTCGAGGAGCCGGCCACGTCGAGGACCTTGCCCGAATGCCGGGCCTTGAGGCGGTAGAAGCCGCCGCCGGAGTCCACGAACTGCCACTGCTGGTTGGCCCCGTCGTTGCGCGTCCACTGGCTGATCCGCGCGCCGTCGGCGGTGGACGTGTCAGAGACGTCCAGCGCCTTGCCGCTGTTGCGATTGACCAGGACGTACCAGGCATTGGTGTCCACCGTCGCCGCCTCGGCGGGCGCCGGTTTCACCGCCGCGAGCGTGCCGATCGCGAGGGTCGCCGCCACCACAGCGG
>NZ_MUKA01000273.1:531-4177 GCF_002150735.1 Streptomyces africanus | reverse complement strand
GCCTCCCCTGAACCGGGCCCGCGCGTCCATCCCCCCCCCGTGGACGGACGCCCGGGCCCGGTTCAGGGGAGGCGGCGGGCCAGGAGGGTGAAGGCGGTTCCCGTCGCCGTGGCGGCCACCGCCAGGAGGATGCCCGTTCGAGGACACGCAGGCGCAGGGCGTGTTTGGTCTGCTGGACGATCTGGCCGTAGGGGGCCGGAAAGTCAAGCGTGTTTTCGTGAACCGTTCGAACCGGGCGGTCCGATGAGGAGACGTGAGCGAAACGAGAAGCGACGGGGAGCTGCTGCGGGCCGTCGCCGCGGACGCCGACCGGCGTGCCTTCGAGGAGCTGTACCGGCGGTACGCGCCGTGGCTCCGGGCCCGGCTGCGGGGCCGGTGCGCCGACGTGGGTGTCGTCGACGACGTCGTACAGGAGACGTTCCTCGCGGTGTGGCGGGGCAAGGCCCGCTACCGGGAGGAGGGCGATGTGGCCGGGTGGCTGTGGCGTATCGGGTCGCGGCGGCTGGTGGACGCGCTGCGCGGTGACGGGGCGCGCGGGCGGCTGAGGCAGGCGCTGGCGCGGCTGCGGCACCGGGACGAGGTGTCGGCGGAGGAGCGCGTGCTCGCGGGGGTGGAGCACGGGGACCTCGCGGGCGCGCTGGTCCGGCTGTCGCCGGAGCTGCGGGCGGTGTTGCAGGCGACCGTCATCGACGGGCTGTCGACCCGGGAGGCCGCCGTGCTGCTGGGCATTCCGCCGGGAACGGTCAAGACGCGGGCGATGCGGGCCCGCAAGCAGTTGCGGGAGGCGTTGGCATGAGCTGGCATGTGCCGGAAGAGGATCTGCGCGCCTACGCGCGCGGCGAGCTGGCGGCACCGGCCCTGTGGTCGGCCGACGCGCACCTGGGCGCCTGCGCCGCGTGCCGGGGCGCGCTCGCCGAGGTGAGTGACCCGGTCGCGCTCGACGCGGGGTGGGAGCGGCTCGACGCCGAACTCGACGCACCCCGGATCGGGCTGCTGGAGTCGCTGCTGGTCCGGGCCGGGGTGGCCGGGCACACCGCGCGGCTGCTGGCGGCGGCGCCGGTGCTGCGCAGGTCGTGGCTGGGGGCCGTCGTCGCCGTGCTGCTGCTGAGCGTCGCGGCGGGACACGCCGTGCGGGGCGGGGAGTTCCCCACGCTGTTCCTCGCGCTCGCGCCGCTGCTGCCGCTGGCGGGCGTGGCAATGTCGTACGGGCCCGCGCTGGATCCGACGTACGAGATGGCCGTCGTCGCGCCGATGCACGGCTTCCGGCTGCTGATGATCCGGACGGTGGCCGTACTGGGCGTGGTGCTGGGGCTGAACGGCCTCGCGACGATCGCGCTGCCCGCGTACGGGCTACGGGCGCTGGCCTGGCTGCTGCCCGCGCTCGCGCTCACCGCGACCGGGCTGGCGCTGACGCCCCGGCTGGGTCCGGTGCTCGCGCCGTCGCTGGCCGGCGGGGCGTGGATCGGGCTGCTCGTGCTGGCCCAAGCCCTGCGGGCCGGCCCCGAGGTGCCGCTCGCGCCGTTCACCGTCGCCGGGCAGGGCGTGGCCGCGCTGGTCGCCGCGCTCGCCGCCGGGCTGCTCTTCCTCCTCCGTGACCGCTTCGACCTCTTCCAGGGACGTGCCGTATGACTCCGACCGTGTCCGCCTCCGGGCTGAGCCTCCGCTACGGCGGCACCCGGGCCCTCGACGACGTGTCGCTGCGGCTGACCGGCGGCGTCACCGGGCTGCTCGGCCCCAACGGCGCCGGCAAGACCACGCTGCTGCGGGTCCTCGCCACGGCCCTGCCCGCCGACCGGGGCGCCTTCACCGTGCTCGGGCACGACCCCGGCACGGCGCGGGGCAGGCAGGAGGTACGGCGCCGGCTGGGCTATCTGCCGCAGACGCCGGGGTTCCACCCGGACTTCACCGCCTTCGAGTTCGTCGACTACGTGGCGATCCTCAAGGAGATGACCGACCAGGCCGCCCGGCACCGCGAGGTGCGGCGCGTGCTCGACGAGGTGGGGCTCGCCGACGTACGGGGCAAGCGCATCCGCAAGCTGTCCGGCGGCATGCGGCAGCGGGTCGCCCTGGGCGCCGCCCTGGTCGGTGATCCCGGCTTCCTGGTGCTGGACGAACCCACAGTCGGGCTGGATCCCGAACAGCGCATGCGATTCCGGGAGTTGATCGCGGGGGCCGGGGAGGGGCGCACGGTGCTGCTGTCCACCCACCAGACGGAGGACGTGGCGATGCTCTGCCACCGGGTGCTGGTCATGGCCGGCGGCCGGGTCCGGTTCGAGGGCACCCCGGCCGAGCTGACGGCCCGGGCCGCCGGGCGGGTCTGGAGCAGCACGGAGCGCGATCCGGGCGCCAAGGCCGGGTGGCGTACGGGGACCGGGTCCTTCCGGAACGTGGGGGATCCGCCGGACGGCGCCGAGCTGCTCGAACCCACCCTGGAGGACGGCTACCTGCTCACCCTCGACGGTGACGCCGTGGAGGTGGCGGCATGACGACGGTGGTGGAGAGGCCGGTCGTGTCCGATGTGCGGCCCGGGGCCTCGGGAGCGGCCGTGGCGGCCCTGGCCCT
This sequence comes from Streptomyces africanus, assembly GCF_002150735.1. GTDB lineage: Bacteria > Actinomycetota > Actinomycetes > Streptomycetales > Streptomycetaceae > Streptomyces > Streptomyces africanus. The sequence goes on along the minus strand of NZ_MUKA01000273.1, from coordinate 1,615 downwards.
GTTCGAGACGCGCCGGCTGCTGACGAGGCTGCCGGTGATCATCGCCTTCCTCGTGTACATCGGCTGGACCGTGTGGCGAGGCGGCAAGGCCTGGGACGGCTACCCGGCCCTCCAGGACGCCGACCGCGCCACCCAGGCAGGCCCGATGCTGGTCGGCCTTGCGGTCCTGCTGTCCGTCAACCACGCCGCGCTGCGCTCGCGACGGCACGGGACGGAGCATCACCTCTCGGTGCTGGTCCTCCCGCCGTGGCGGCGTACGGTCGCCCATGCGCTGTCGGTCGTGGCCGCGGCCCTGCTCACCGCCGTGTGCGTGGCCGCGCAGTTCGGCCGGGAGGCGCTCAGGCCCGGGGCGATCGGGCACGGTTCGGTGGCCGAACTGCTGGTGGGGCCGCTGACCGTGTTGCTGGCCGGGCTGGCGGGGCTGCTCATGACCCAGCTGGTGAGGTCGGCTCTCACCGCCCCGCTGACGGTGGTGTTCTTCCTCCTGCTGTTCCTCTTCGGCGCGGGCATGAGCGACGGCGCGACGAGGTGGTTCATGCCGGTGGTCGACGAGGCGACCACCAACACGCTGCCGTCCGACCTCATCGGCCGGCCCGCCGCCTGGCACGCGCTGTACCTGGCCGGGCTGGCGCTGTGCGCGGGCATGGTGGCGGTGCTGGCCGCCGGTGGCCGCAAGCCGGTGGTGCTGGCCGGGGTCGCCGGGGCGGTGGCCATGACGCTGGTGGGCGGCGTGGCCCAGACCGGCGGCGACTCCGCCGGGCTGGTCAGGGCCCGCGAGCGTGCCACGCTCAACCCGGACCAGGTGCAGTCGTGTCACCGGCGGGACGGTTCGACGTACTGCGCGTTCCCCGAGTGGGGGCCGCGGGTCGCGGACTGGGCCGGGGTCGTGGACCGGGTGCGGTCCCTGGCCGGGGGCAGCGCGCACGACCAGGACGTCGTCGTACGGCAGCGGATCGAGGCCCGTTACGGGCTCTCCGGCGACAGCGCGCTGATGCCTCTGGAGCGGCCGCACGAGGTGTCCGTGGGCACGAGGTGGGGCGGGAACCGCGTCCCCGAGTTCTCGGCCGCCGTGGCCGGTGTGCTG
>NZ_MUKA01000273.1:366-503 GCF_002150735.1 Streptomyces africanus | reverse complement strand
CGAAGGTGACGGCGGCCCGGGCGGCGCGGCTGCTGGGCGTGAAGGCACCCGAGGGGGACGACAAGTGCCTCGACTGACACGGGAGTTGCTCCTCCCGGTCTGCCGGACCCTCCCCCTGGGCGTGGTCGGCACGGCCG
>NZ_MUKA01000273.1:0-268 GCF_002150735.1 Streptomyces africanus | reverse complement strand
GGCCGCCGGTCGCCGACATCACGCTGGAGGCCGGGGCGGCCTTCACCCTGGCGCTGGCCGGTGCGGCGGTCGCGGTGCGCTGCACCGAGGCCAAGCGTCCCGGCCCGTGGCTCGCGGCCGGCCTGCTGACCTCGGCGGTACTGGCCCTGCTGTTCTGGCCCGGCCGGTGGGCGCTGTTCGTCCCGGTGGAGGACGCCCGCTGGGCGGCGGCTCACGACCGGTGGGCGGTGGTGCTGGGCGGGGCGGTGCTCGTGGGTGTGGCGGGTGT
>NZ_MUKA01000032.1 GCF_002150735.1 Streptomyces africanus | reverse complement strand
GACGGGGACAGCCGCCTCCGGACCGGCCTGCGGCTGACCGGACCTCCGCCGCTCCCCGCCCCGTTCGGCATGCTCGCCGAACAACGCTCCCGCCCGCCGGCGGAGTTCCTCCGCCGAGGCGTGCCGATGCCGGGCCCGGCCGCGTGCGGCAGGCCGGTGACGGCGGTGACGGACGCGGCCGTCGGACGCCGGTCCACGGCCCGGCCCGCTGGTCGCAGTCGCTGTGCGTGAACGTGATCGAAGTGCCATGCGACGAGGATCGGCCATCCCGGCCCGCTCGCGATGATCTTGGTCAATTCCCGGGGACAACGGCCGGCTTGTGGACAACCCGGCCACCCACACGGGTGATCAGGGCCCGCCGCGACCGTTCACTGCGGCGAAACCACGACCCCCAGCAGCCCGGGCCCCGTGTGCGCCCCGATCACCGCCCCGACCTCGCTGACATGCAGCTCGGCAAGCCCGGGCACCCGTGCCCGCAGCCGGTCGGCGAGGGCCGACGCCCGGTCCGGGGCGGCGAGATGGTGGACGGCGACGTCGACCTGGGCGCTGCCCGCACGCTCGGCCGCGATCTCCTCCAGACGGGCGATCGCCTTCGACGCGGTCCGCACCTTCTCCAGCGGTTCGATACGGCCGTCGGCCAGCTGCAGGAGCGGCTTCACCGCGAGCGCCGAGCCCAGCAGGGCCTGCGCGGCACCGATACGGCCGCCGCGGCGCAGGTAGTCGAGGGTGTCGACGTAGAAGTAGGCGGACGTGCCCGCGGCCCGTTTCTCCGCGGCCGTGACGGCCTCGTCCATCGTGCCGCCCGACTCCGCGGTCTGAGCCGCCGAGAGCGCGCAGAAGCCGAGCGCCATCGCGATCATGCCGGTGTCCACCACCCGCACGGGCACCGGCGCCTGCCGCGCGGCGACGACGGCCGCGTCGTACGTACCGGAGAGCTCGGCGGAGAGATGGAGGGAGACGATGCCGGTGGCGCCGGACTCGGCGACCTTGCGGTAGGTCTCCTCGAAGAGGGCGGGGCCGGGCCGCGAGGTCGTCACCGGGCGCCGCTTCTGCAAAGCCTGGGCGAGGGCACGGGTCGAGATCTCGGTGCCCTCCTCCAGCGCCCGGTCGCCGAGGACGACGGTCAGAGGTACCGCTGTGATGCCGTGGCGCTCCATCGTCCGGGCCGGCAGGTAGGCCGTTGAATCGGTGACGATCGCGACATGGCGGGACATGAGCTGGAGGTTACCTGCCGTAGTGCCCGTGCGGCAGCCCGGCCCCCGTGCCCTGTGACGCGAGTGGCCGGATCAAGTGGTGCTCTCGGGGCGGGGCTTCTTCTGCCAGGGGTAGGTCGGGCGCGGTGCCGAGGGGCTGATGGCGGGCCGTGCCGGCTCGTGCGCCGGGCTCGACTGCGGCGTCTCCGGCCAGGTCTGCCCGGCCGTGGCGGCATCGGCGGCGGGAGCCTCGGGCCAGGGCGTCGCGGCGGACTGCGGCCTCGACCGCGGCTCCGGCGAGGCGGCGGGCCGGGGCTCCGGCTCCGTCGTCCAATGCCGCAGCGCCCCCGACTCCAGGTCGATCTGGGCGCTGAGCGAGTCCAGGTCGTCGTCCGCGAAGCGGCGGGCGCGGTCGCGGGCCGCCCAGCGCAGGGAGTCGGCGGAGTGGGTGATGCGTTCGGTGCGCTCCCGCAGCTCGGGCAGCCGCTCGGCGAGCGCGGCGCGGTCGGGCTCGGACTCCAGGCGCTTCAGCTCGTCGTCCAGCTCGTGGCCGTGCGCACTGAGCCGTTCGAAGAGGCCGACGGACTCCTTCAGGGACGAGTCCTCGGCGACGGCCGCGTGCAGCGCTTCCTGGGTGGCGCGCATCGACGTACGCAGTTTCAGCCGGAGTTGGGCGAGTTCTCCCGCGGCGCCCGGCTGGGCGAAGGACTTGGCGCGCAGGGTGTGGTCCTCGACCGTGCGGCGGGCCTGTGTGAGGCCGCGGTCCACGCCGCGCTTGGCGGCGCCGACCACCTTCACCGTGGCGTACGCCCCCAGCCCGAGAAAGAGCACGAAGAGCAGAGCGAATACTGCGATCACTGCTTCCACCGGCTCCTCCTCAGGGCGTCTCGGCACATCTCACGCCGCTCTTCAACGGTAAACGCAACAGGCAGGCCCGGAGTTCCAGAAAAACCCCGAACCTGCCCGTAGGGGACCACCCCGATGGACCCAAGGGAGCCCTGTCGGCCCCGCGCCTACGCCGGGACGATGTTCACCAGCTTCGGCGCCCGCACGATCACCTTCCGGATCCCGGCCCCGCCCAGCGCGGCGACGACCTTCTCGTCGGCCAGGGCGACCTTCTCCAGCTCGTCCTCGGCGATCGACGGCGAGACCTCCAGCCGCGCCTTGACCTTGCCCTTGATCTGCACGACGCAGGTCACGGTCTCGTCGACCACGTACGCCGGGTCGGCCACCGGGAAGTCCTGGTGGACCACCGAGTCCTCGTGCCCCAGCTTGCGCCACAGCTCCTCGGCGATGTGCGGGGCCAGCGGCGCGACCATCAGCACCAGCGGCTCGGCGACGGACCGCGACACCGGCCCGCCCGCCTTGGTCAGGTGGTTGTTCAGCTCGGTGACCTTGGCGATGGCGGTGTTGAACCGCATGCCCTCCAGGTCCCCGCGCACGCCGTCGATCGCCTTGTGCAGGGCGCGCAGCGTCTCCTCGTCCGGCTCGGCGTCGACGACGGTCACCTCGCCGGTCGCCTCGTCGACGATGTTGCGCCACAGCCGCTGCAGCAGCCGGAACTGGCCCACCACCGCGCGCGTGTCCCAGGGCCGGGAGACGTCCAGCGGGCCCATCGCCATCTCGTACAGCCGCAGCGTGTCGGCGCCGTACTCGTCGCAGATCTCGTCCGGAGTGACCGCGTTCTTCAGGGACTTGCCCATCTTGCCCAGCAGCCGGGAGACCTTCTCGCCCTGGTAGTAGTAGGCGCCGTCGCGCTCCTCCACCTCGGCGGCCGGCACCGCGATGCCACGGCTGTCGCGGTAGACGTAGGCCTGGATCATGCCCTGGTTGAACAGCTTGTGGAACGGCTCGGCCGAGGAGACGTGCCCCAGGTCGTACAGCACCTTGGACCAGAAGCGGGCGTACAGCAGGTGCAGCACGGCGTGCTCGGCGCCGCCGACGTACAGGTCCACACCGCCGTGCGGCCGGCCCTCGCGCGGGCCCATCCAGTACCGCTCGATCTCCGGGTCGACCAGCTTCTCGGAGTTGTGCGGGTCCAGGTAGCGCAGCTCGTACCAGCAGGAACCGGCCCAGTTGGGCATGGTGTTGGTCTCGCGGCGGAACGGGCGCGGACCACGGCCGTCGCCCAGGTCCAGCGTGACGTTGACCCAGTCCTCGTTGCGGGACAGCGGCGTCTCGGGCTGGGTGTCGGCGTCGTCCGGGTCGAAGGTGCGCGGCGAGTAGTCCTCGACCTCGGGCAGCTCCAGGGGCAGCATCGACTCGGGCAGCGCGTGGGCGATGCCGTCCTCGTCGTAGACGATCGGGAAGGGCTCGCCCCAGTAGCGCTGGCGGCTGAACAGCCAGTCGCGCAGCCGGAAGTTGACGGTGCCCTCGCCGATGCCCTTGCTCTCCAGCCATTCGGTGATGCGCGCCTTGGCCTCGGCGACGCCCAGGCCGTCCAGGCTGACCTCGTCGTTCGACGAGTTGATGATCTTGGCGTCGTAGGAGGAGAAGGCATCCTCCCACGTCGCGGTGTCCGTGCCGCGGCCGTCGGTCGGCTCGACGATGCAGGTGATCGGCAGCTCGAAGGCGCGGGCGAACTCGAAGTCGCGCTGGTCACCGGCCGGGACGGCCATGATCGCGCCGGTGCCGTAGCCCATCAGCACGTAGTCGGCGATGAAGACCGGGACCTGCTCGCCGTTGACCGGGTTGGTCGCGTACGCGCCGATGAAGACGCCGGTCTTGTCCTTGGCCTCGGCCTGCCGCTCCACGTCGGACTTGGACGCGGCCTGCGCGCGGTAGGCGGCGACGGCCTCCCCGGGGGTCGCGTGGCCGCCGGTCCACACCTCGTGGGTGCCCTCCGGCCAGGCGGCCGGGGTGAACTTCTCGACGAGCGGGTGCTCGGGCGCCAGCACCATGTAGGTCGCGCCGAACAGGGTGTCGGGGCGGGTGGTGAAGACGGTGATGCGCTCGCCGTCGATGGGGAAGTCGACGCGGGCGCCCTCGGAGCGGCCGATCCAGTTGCGCTGCTGCAGCTTGATGGCCTCGGGCCAGTCCAGCTCCTCCAGGTCCTCCAGCAGGCGGTCGGCGTAGGCCGTGATGCGCATGTTCCACTGGCGCAGCTTGGCCTTGAAGACCGGGAAGTTGCCGCGCTCGGAACGGCCGTCGGCGGTGACCTCCTCGTTGGCCAGCACCGTGCCCAGCCCGGGGCACCAGTTGACCGGCGCGTCGGAGGCGTAGGCCAGCCGGAACTCGCCCAGGACGTCGGCCTTCTCGGCGGCGCTCAGCTCGCTCCACGCGCGCGTGTGGCCCGGTACGGGCCGCTCACCCGACTCGAACCGGTCGATCAGCTCGGAGATCGGGCGGGCCTTCCTCGCCTCGTGGTCGTACCAGGAGTTGAAGATCTGCAGGAAGATCCACTGGGTCCACTTGTAGTACTCCGGGTCGATCGTGGCGAACGACCGGCGCTTGTCGTGGCCCAGGCCCAGCCGGCGCAGCTGGGACTTCATGTTCTCCATGTTGGCTTCGGTGGACACGCGCGGGTGCGTGCCGGTCTGCACCGCGTACTGCTCGGCGGGCAGGCCGAAGGCGTCGAAGCCCAGGGTGTGCAGGACGTTGTGGCCGGTCATGCGCTGGAAGCGGGCGAAGACGTCCGTGGCGATGTAGCCCAGCGGGTGGCCGACGTGCAGGCCCGCACCCGAGGGGTACGGGAACATGTCCATGATGAACTTCTTGGGCTTGGCGGCGGTCTCCGGGTCGCCCGCCAGGTCGCCCTTGGGGTTGGGCGCGCCGTAGGTGCCGTCGGCGTCCCAGAAGTCCTGCCAGCGTGCTTCGATCTCGGCAGCCGTCGCGGCCGTGTAGCGGTGCGGCGCTGCCACCTCGGAGGCGGCAGCGGGGTTCGTCTCGCTCATGATCCTCAAAGCTCCATCGATCGTCTCTGCCTGCGGCTGTGTCGTTCGAGAAACGAAAAATCCCCTCGCACAGGAGGGGACGCCGCGCCGATGCCGGCCACTCGACTCGTCCGGTGGCCGGGACTGATCAGCGCGGCCCGCTAAGCAGAAGGCGTACGGCACGCATGGCGTTAGGGTACCGCAGCCCCCCAGCGCGCCGCGACGCGCTTCCGGGGGGCCGTCCCGCGCCCAAAAAGCTGAACATGGGTCAAAAGTTACTTCGCGTAACAGCCGCTAAGGGACATCACAACAGCCACATTGTCCTTTGATAACAACGCAATAACTCAAACCTCGTACCCATCGGTATGCCGCCGCTTAGAGTGCGGCAGCGGGACCGCTTTCCCGAACCGCTCGGAGTTGCCCCCATGAACCCTCATCGCAGTAACACCTCGCTACACCCGGTCACCGGGATGCAGGGAGGCCGGCCATGAACCCCAACGACTCCACGGCAGACGACTCCTTCGCCGGGTTCCTCAACTTCGGCGCGGGCGTGCTGTCCCTGGTGTTCCTGACCTGCTCGGTGATCTGGGGCCTGGTCGCCCAGGACCGGATCCTCCTCGACACCCGCAGGCGCATCCTGGCGCAGGCCGTGCACCGGACCACGGCCGTCGCCTCGGTCGCCTTCCTGCTGGTGCACATCGGAGTGAAGCTGGCGCTGGAGCACACCTCGTGGATCGCCGCGGTGATCCCCTTCGGGCTGCTGCTCACCGACGAAGAGCTGGTGGGGGGCAGGTCCTTCCTGATCGGCCTGGGCACCCTGGCAGGCATGCTCATGATCTTCGTGGGCATCACCGGCGTACTGCGCAACCGTTTCGCCTCCCCGGCGCCCGTCGCGGCCCGCTGGCGGGCCATGCACATGCTGGCCTACCCGGCCTGGTGCGCCGCCCTGGTCCACGGCCTCTACGCGGGTCGCTCGGCCAAGCCGATCTTCGTCATCCTGTACTGCCTGTCCCTGGTCGGCGTGGCCGGAGCCCTCGCCCTGCGCGCCGCTCCGCGCCCGGTCAAGCGCAAGGTCGCCGACAAGGTGGCCCGGCTCATCGGGCCCGGGGAGGGGCTGGGACGCAGGGACCTGGAGGAGAGCCGGGCCCGGGCGGGCACCGGCTCGGCGCTGCCGGGCTACGGGGGCCGGGACATGCCCATGGGGGCCATGGCCTCCCCCTCGGGGCCGCGGTACGAGAAGGCGGAGCGCGCCGCGCCGCAGGAGTCCTCGAACGGCTTCGCCGCGGCCTACCGGGCCGTCTCGAGCCCGCCCCTGGGCCAGCAGGCGTTCGCGCCGGGGCCGACGGACCGCACGGAACTGCCGCTGGACATGCAGCCCACGCAGGCCATCCCGACCGTGGACGGCCCCTCCAGCACCTCGGGCAACTGGCCGATCCCGTCCCCGCCGCCGGTCGGCGAGGCCCCTCCGTCGGCCTACGACCCGCTCCAGGACACGGGCTTCAACATCCCGCCCTACGACCCCCTCCAGGACACCGGACAAAGCATCCCGGCCTATGGCAATCCAGGCGCCGCCGGCTATGGATCGAGTGACGTGTACGACACGGGTGAGACGAACGCCGTCTACGACACGTACTACCCGAACGACACGTACAACAGCGGTCCCGCCACTGAAACACTGCCCGGTGCGTCCTATGACTTCGACGCACCGGGATCGGGCGAACCTTGGAACACGCCTTCCGGAGGCTTTAAGTGAACGAGGCTTTGCCTGACGTACCCGAAGTCCGCGTGGTCGGTCTTCCCCAGCTCACGTCTGGCTTCGACCTTGTCGATCGGCTCGATCTGCCCATGCACCTGAAGGTGCACGGGCCGCTGGAGCCGATGGGCGGCGAGCAGCTCGCGCAACTCGCCGAACGCATCAACCTGAAGGGCCGCGGCGGCGCGGGTTTCCCCTTCCACAAGAAGCTGCGCTCGGTCGCCGAGGCGGCGATCAAGCGCGGCGTCCGGCCGGTCGTCGTCGTGAACGGCAGCGAGGACGAGCCGGCCTGCCGCAAGGACACGGTGCTGATCAACCGCGCTCCCCATCTGATCCTGGACGGCGCACTGCTGTGCGCGGAGGCGCTGGGTGCCCGCACGCTCGTGGTGGGGGTCACCCGTGAGTCGACCCAGCGCTCCATGGAGGCCGCGCTCGCCGAACGCGGGCTCAGCAACGGCCGCAGATCGGCTCTCCGCGCGCGTGTGCAGCGCAACCCGGTCCGTATGGTCACCGGCGCCGCCGCGTCGCTGATCCGCTCCATCGACGGCGGCCCGGCCATCCCGCCGGGCCGCAAGGTCAGCGCCTCGCAGAACGGCGTCGGCGGGGCGCCCACACTGCTGTCCAACGCCGAGACCTTCGCCCAACTGGCCATCGCCGCCCGCATCGGCCCGGAGCGCTACGGCAACACCGGCCTGTACGACGAGCCGGGCACGGTCATGCTCACGGTCTCCGGGGCGGTCGCCCGCCCCATGGTGATCGAGGTCCCGACGGGTGTGCCGCTGCGCTACGTCCTCCAGCTCGCCGGCGCCCCGCCGGTGCCCCAGGGCGTGCTCACCGGCGGCTACCACGGCAAGTGGATCGACGCGGCGACGGTCAACGAGGCGATCGTCTCGCGCAACTCCCTGGACGCCGTGGGCGGCGCTCTCGGCGCCGGCGCGATCCTGCCGATCACTCAGGAGACCTGCCCGCTGGGCGAGTCACTGCGCGTCGCCCAGTGGCTGGCGGAGGAGAGCGCGGGCCAGTGCGGCCCCTGCTACCTCGGCCTGCCGGCCGCCGCGCGCGGCATGGAGGACATCCTCAACGGCGGCGGGCCGGCCGCCCTGGAGGCGCTCAAGCAGGTCGCCAAGAACGTGAAGCGGCGCGGCGCGTGCTCGCACCCGGACGGCTCCGCGATGTTCCTGGAGTCGACCATCAAGGCGTTCACGGACGACCTGGCCGCCCATGTCCTCGGGAACGGCTGCGGACGGCCCGTGGAGGGCGTGCTGCCACTCTTCGAGGGCGGCAGGGCCCCGACCGGCATCCCGGGCGGCGGCGAGTCCGAGGAGAACGGTCCCAGCCGCCAGAAGATCTTCGTCGACTGGACGCTGTGCCGGGGTCACGGCCTGTGCGCGGACATCCTCCCCGAGGTGTTCGAGCTCGGTGCCGACGGCTTCCCGACCGTGGCGCAGGCGAAGGTGCCGCGGTACGCCGAGGACAAGGCTCTCCGCGCGGTGCGCCGCTGCCCCGCGCTGGCCCTGCGGATCGAGGAGGACACGCGCGCCCAGGGCGGTGCGCCGTCCCGCAACCTCCCGGTCCTGTCCCAGGGTCGCGGCCGCCGCGCTCTCGGCCGCTGAGCAGACGTCGTACGGCGGGCTTCCCCCAGGGGAGCCCGCCGTAGGCGTATACGGACACACTCACGGGCACCGCACACGAAGAAGGCGGGCCATCCGATCGGATGGCCCGCCTTCTCATCTGCTGTGGAGCTAAGGAGAATTGAACTCCTGACCTCCTGCATGCCATGCAGGCGCTCTACCAACTGAGCTATAGCCCCTTGCTGTGTTGCCTCCCGGTTTCCCTGGCGGCGACGCCAACTTTACTGGTCCACCGGGCCCAACACCAAATCGATTTCGCCTCGCACGAGGATGCCCGCTATGTCGGATTTACACCGACCCTGCGGGCACTAAGCCGTGACGAACGAATAGAACCGCTTGAGCGTGCAGTGCTCCTCCAGAAGGCGGCCGTAGATCGGCTCGCCCTCCAGCTCGCGGTACGTCACGATCGGGTCGCCCTTTATGATCAGCGCCCGCGCGCACTCCTCGCACCAGTACTGGTAGTCGGGATTGATCGGCTCCATGTCGCGGACGATCGGAGTCCCGCTGCCACACCAGTCGCATTTCCGCCTGTGTGCACCCATCGATCAGCTCCAGCTGTGGCCGCAGGCCGTGCACACGTAGGAGATCCCGCCGTTGTCGCCGAGCATCTGGGCCACGTGCGCGGATCCGCAGGAAGGGCAGCTGAGGCGGGTGGACATGTCCCGTGTGAATGCTGCTCCGAGGAGGTGGTCGACCTCCTGGATGCTCGCAGGCATCGCTACTCCTCCCGTCGGGCCGCGCCCCCTTCCGGCCGTTTGATTCTGCCACGACCGGACCAATACGGTCAGCGACGCCTCAGTACCAGTCCGGACACGGCAACCCGGCGGGGCCGTAGAGGTATACGCCTCAGGGTGCCCCGGTGACTCAAGAGGGAGCATGAAAAATCCCGCCCCCTGACGGGAACGGGATCTTGAAGCGTGGAGCTAAGGAGAATTGAACTCCTGACCTCCTGCATGCCATGCAGGCGCTCTACCAACTGAGCTATAGCCCCTCATGTTCCTTCCCGGCGGGCCGGGCGAACAAGAAGAACTTTAGCCTGCGACCTGCCGGAAAGTGAAATCCGGGGGTCAGTCGTCGTCGCCGAGCACCGGTTCCGGCAGAGTGCCGGCGTTGTGCTCCAGCAGGCGCCAGCCGCGGGCGCCTTCACCGAGGACGGACCAGCAGCAGTTGGAGAGTCCGCCGAGGCTCTCCCAGTTGTGGGAGTCCAGGGCGAGGAGGCGGCCGATGGTGGTGCGGATGGTGCCGCCGTGGCTGACCACGACGAGCGTGCCGTTCTGGGGAAGCTTCTCGGCGTGCCGCAGCACCACGGGGGCGGCGCGGTCGGCGACCTCGGTCTCCAGCTCGCCCCCGCCGCGGCGCACCGGCTCGCCGCGCTTCCACGCGGTGTACTCGGCGCCGTACCGGGCGATGATCTCCTCGTGCGTCAGGCCCTGCCAGGCGCCCGCGTAGGTCTCGCGCAGCGCCTCGTCGTGGGTCACGTCGAGATCCGTGAGCGCGGCGAGTTCGGCGGCCGTGTTCGCGGCCCGCTTCAGGTCGGACGCGACGATCGCGTCCGGCTTCAGGGCGACCAGCAGCCGGGCCGCGCGCCGGGCCTGGGCGACGCCGGTCTCGGTGAGCTCGACGTCCGTGGTGCCCTGGAAGCGGCGCTCCACGTTCCACGCGGTCTGGCCGTGCCGCCAGAGGATGATGCGGCGGCCCCGGCCCGTGCCGGCGGACGCCTCAGCGAAGGAGGTCACCGCCAGTCACCGTCCAGCTCCGCCGCCTCCTCGGCCGCTCGCAGCTTGGCGTGCTCCTCGGCCTTGCCGCGGGTGGCCTTGGCGTCCTCGGGCAGCTCCAGCTCGGGGCAGTCCTTCCACAGCCGCTCCAGGGCGTAGAAGACGCGCTCCTCGCTGTGCTGGACGTGGACGACGATGTCGACGTAGTCGAGCAGCACCCAGCGGGCCTCGCGGTCGCCCTCGCGGCGCACCGGCTTGGCACCGAGCTCCTTGCTGAGGCGCTCCTCGATCTCGTCGACGATCGACTTGACCTGGCGGTCGTTGGGCGCGGAGGCCAGCAGGAAGGCGTCCGTGATGGACAGCACGTCACTGACGTCGTAGGCGACGATGTCGTGGGCCAGCTTGTCGGCGGCCGCCTGGGCGGCGGTGTTGATCAGCTCGTGAGAGCGGTCGGTCACGGTCACTACAAGGCTTTCGGTCGGCGGGCACTTGCCACCAAGGGTCTCACGGACCGCCGCCCGCTCCCCACGTGATGGCGCGGACCACGTGGGGAGCACACTCCTGCCGGCTAGTCCGACGACGGCTTGTAGTCCTGCCCCAGGACGACGGCGACGTCGGCGCTCGCCGAGATCCGGCCCTTGGTGACGGAGCCCGCGGGCAGGCCCAGGGTCTTGGCGACCTCGGCCGCGTCGGCCTTGTCCGCGGCGTCCGCGTAGGTGACCTTGGACGTGGCCCGGGCGGAGCCGGCCGTGCCGCCCTCCAGGAAGGTGAAGCCGCCGTTGAGGAGCACGACCCGGGCCTTCTCCGTGTTGTCCTTCACGCCGCTGGCGTTCTGGACGGAGACGCTGACGGCGGCGTCCTTGTCGGGGCTCTTGGCGGTGCCGCCGAGGACGTTCTTGACCACGCCCGCGCCGGCCTGGGCGCTGAGCGTGCCGTCGGCCTGGACGGGCAGCAGGTCCGTCCGGTAGTCGCCGCCCTTGGCGAGGTCGGAGAGCCCGGCGAGGAAGGAGCCGAGGTCCTTGTCGGTCAGGGACGGGTCCAGGATCTGCGCCAGGGTCTGGATCGTGGTCGTCGCGGCCTGCGGGTCGGAGGACATCTTGCGCAGGACGCCCTGCAGGACCTGTCCGAAGCGCTCCAGCTGGGCGTCCTGGGCCTCGCCGGGTGCGCGGTAGGTGGCGTAGGCGACGGCCATCTTGCCGCTGAGGGTCTGGGCCTTGCCCTTGCCGACCAGGGGGGCCTCGCCCTTCTTCTTGGCGTCGGGGTCGGGGACCTCGGCGTTGGTGTCCACGTCGATGTTGCCGATGAGGTCGACGAGGTTCTGCAGGTAGGGGGTGTCCAGGCGCCAGGTGCCCTCGATGTCGGTGCCGAGGGCCGTGTCGAGCGCGTCGCGGGTGCCGTCGGAGCCGTCGTCCTCGACCGACTTGGCGAGCGTCGTCGTGGTGCCGTCGTCGCTGGTCAGGGCGAGGGAGTTGGGCAGCAGGACGGTGGTGCCCCGCTTGGTGGTGGTGTTGTCGACGAGGAGGGCCGTGGCGGTGCCGCCGCCCTTGGTGTCGTGCAGGTGGACGACGATCACGTCGCGTTTCTGGGCGCCCGCGGCCGTCGCCGTGCCCGTCGCGGAGTCGTCGGAGGACAGGCCGGGCAGCTTCCCCGCGTACCAGAGGTAACCGACGCCGCCGACCGCGGCGAGCGCGAGGACGACGACCAGGGCGACGATCCGGCTGCGGGCGCGCCGCCGGGCCTCCTCGCGGCGCTCGGTGCGGTTCTCGGTGAACTTGAGCCAGTCGATGACGTCTTCGGAGTTGTCGTCGGGCTCCTCGACGAAGGCGAACTGCTCGGTGTGGTAATCCCGCTGGGGGCCGCCTCGGACGTCCTCGTCGTCGGCCGGGCCCGCCTGCTGGGGGATGTGGGCGGTCTGTTCGGCGACGCGGGGCTGCTGGGCCGTACCGGCGCCGGCCGCGGCCTGGCCATAGGGCTCGTGAGACGCGGTGCCGCCCTGCTGCTGCCCGGAGGCGTAGGGGTCGTAAGGGCCGTAGCCGGCCTGCCCGCCCGTGCCGTAGTCGTACGCGGGCGGGGACTGCTGCCCGGCCGTGGCGTACGGGTCGTAGCCGTAGCCCTGCTGTTGCTGCTGGGCGTACGGGTCGTACGTCTGCTGCTGGGTCTGGACCTGCCGGTAGACAGGTTGGCCGTACTCGTCGTAGCCGACGAGTTCGTACTGGTCGCCCCCGTACCCCGGGTCGTATCGGTCGTTCACCGGTGCCCCTCTCGGCTCACTCGCCGCGGTACAGCTCGCGCTTGTCGATATAGCGCACGACTCCGTCCGGCACCAGGTACCAGATGGGATCGCCCTTGGCGACTCTCGCACGGCAGTCCGTGGAGGAGATGGCGAGGGCGGGCACCTCGACGAGCGAGACACCGCCCTCCGGGAGTCCTGGGTCGTTCAGGTGGTGGCCCGGCCGGGTGACCCCGATGAAGTGCGCGAGGGAGATCAGTTCCTCGCTGTCCCGCCAGGTGAGGATCTGGGAGAGCGCGTCGGCGCCGGTGATGAAGAACAGGTCCGTGTCGGGGTTGAGCGCGCGCAGGTCGCGCAGCGTGTCCACGGTGTAGGTGGGGCCGCCGCGGTCGATGTCGATGCGGCTCACCGAGAACTGCGGGTTCTCCGCGGTCGCGATGACCGTCATCAGATAGCGGTCCTCGGCCGGGGAGACCTTGCGGTGGCTCTTCTGCCAGGGCTGGCCGGTCGGGACGAAGACCACCTCGTCGAGGTGGAACGCCGCGGCGACCTCGCTGGCCGCCACCAGGTGCCCGTGGTGGATCGGGTCGAAGGTGCCGCCCATGACGCCGAGGCGGCGCTTGCCCGGCTGGGGCCTGCCGTTTCCGGGGCCGTCGATCTGGCGGTGCGCCGTGGCGGCACGCCGGGGCTCCGAGTGTCGCTCGGTGCCGCTCGCCGTGTCCTGTGCCGGGTCGTGCGGCGTCTCGTTCGCCGGACCGGTAGGCATGTCCTGCTCTCCCATGCGTGCAGACCCTACCGGCCCTGCCTGAGCGCTCCGGCCGCCCCTGTGGTCCCCGGGGCGCCCCGCGCGGGGCGCCCCGGGGACCACAGGGGCGGCCGGAGCGCTCAGGCAGGGC
>NZ_MUKA01000272.1 GCF_002150735.1 Streptomyces africanus | reverse complement strand
CCCGGCGCCCGACGACGGCCGGCCCCGGCTGCTCCCGCCGCCCGCCACCGCCGGGCTCACCGGCCCCGAGCCGTACGTCGTCCTGCACCCGGGCGCCAGCGTCCCCGCCCGCGCCTGGAGCCCCGGGCGCTGCGCCGAGGCGGTGCGCGAACTGGCCGCCGCCGGGCACCGCGTGGTGGTCACCGGCGGCGCGGGGGAGCGCGACCTGACCGCGTACGTCGCCGGCTCGCACGCCCTCGACCTCGGCGGCCGCACCGGGGCCGAGGAACTCGCCGGCGTCCTCGCGGGCGCCACCGTCGTCGTCACCGGCAACACCGGACCCGCCCACCTCGCCGCCGCCGTCGGCACCCCGGTCGTGTCCCTGTTCTCCCCGGTCGTCCCCGCCGAGCGCTGGCGGCCGTACGGCGTCCCGTACGTGCTGCTCGGCGACCAGGACGCCCCGTGTGCGGACAGCAGGGCGCGGGAGTGCCCCGTGCCCGGCCATCCCTGCCTGGACACCGTCACCGCGCACGACGTGGTGACCGCCGTCGAGAAGCTGATGGGGGAGGCGGCATGAGGATCCTGCTCTGGCACGTGCACGGATCGTGGACCACCGCGTTCGTGCAGGGCCCGCACACCTACGTCGTCCCCGTCACCCCCGACCGGGGCCCCGACGGACTCGGCCGCGCCCGCACCTGGGACTGGCCCGACTCGGTCGTGGAAGTGCCGCCGGAACGGCTGCGGGACGAGGACATCGACGTCGTCGTGCTGCAACGCCCGCACGAACTCGACCTGGTCGACCGGTGGCTGGGCCGTCGCCCGCCGCTGGTGTACCTGGAGCACAACGCCCCGCACGGCGACGTGCCCGACACCCGCCATCCGGCAGCGGACATCCCCGGTGTCACCCTCGTCCACGTCACGCACTTCAACCGGCTGATGTGGGACGCCGGTCCGGCGCCCAGCACCGTCATCGAGCACGGCATCGTCGACCCCGGGCCGCTGTGGACCGGGGAGCTCGAACGCGCCGCCGTCGCCGTCAACGAGCCGGTCCGGCGCGGCCGTACCACCGGCACCGACCTGCTGCCGGCCTTCGCCGAGGCGGCCCCGCTGGACGTCTTCGGCATGGGCACCGAGGGCCTCGCCGGCCATCTCGGCATCCCCGCCGACCGCTGCCGCTCCCACGAACTCACCCAGAGCGAACTGCACTCGGCCATGGCGCGGCGACGCGTCTATGTCCACCCCGTCCGCTGGACCTCCCTCGGCCTGTCCCTGCTGGAGGCGATGCACCTGGGCATGCCCGTGGTCGCGCTCGCCACCACCGAGGTCACCGAGGCCGTCCCGCCCGGCGCCGGAGTGGTCTCCAACCGGATCGACGAACTGACCCGCGCCGTACGGAACTTCGTCGCCGACCCGCTGCACGCGCGCATGGTCGGCGAGGGAGCACGGGCGGCGGCGCTCGCCCGCTACGGGCTGTCCCGCTTCCTGGACGACTGGGAGCGGCTGCTGAAGGAGGTGGCCCGATGAGGATCGCCATGGTCTCCGAGCACGCGAGCCCCCTCGCCGCGCTCGGCGGCGTCGACGCAGGGGGCCAGAACGTGTACGTGGCCCGACTGAGCGAGGAACTGGCCCGGCGCGGCCACGACGTCACCGTCTACACCCGGCGTGACGCGCCCGGCCTGCCCGACCGGGTGCCGCTGCCCGGCGGGGCCGTCGTCGAGCACGTGCCCGCCGGGCCGGCCGAGCCCGTCCCCAAGGACGAACTGTTCCCCTACATGCCCGACTTCGGCGCCTGGCTGGCCCGCGCCTGGGCCCGCGAGCGGCCGGACGTGGCGCACGCCCACTTCTGGATGTCCGGCATGGCCTCCCGGATCGGCGCCCAGCCGCACGGCGTGCCCGTCGTGCAGACCTTCCACGCCCTCGGCACCGTCAAGCGCCGCCACCAGGGCAGGCTCGACACCAGCCCGCCCGAACGCGTCGGCATCGAGCGGCAGATCGGCAGGGGCTGCGCCCGCGTCCTGGCCACCTGCACCGACGAGGTGCACGAACTGGCCGAGCTGGGCGTGCCGCGCCGCCAGGTGTCCGTGGTGCCCTGCGGGGTGGACGCCGACCAGTTCCGGCCCGGGGCACGGTCCGACGGCGTCCCGGCACGCCGCGCACGGCACCGACTGCTCGCCTGCGGCCGGCTCGTCCCGCGCAAGGGCTACGACCAGGCCGTACGCGCCCTCGCCCGGATCCCGGACGCCGAACTCCTCATCGCGGGCGGACCCGCCGCCGACCGGCTCGCCGACGACCCCGAGGCGCGGCGGCTGCGGCGGCTCGCGCGCAGCACAGGCGTGGCCGACCGGGTGCGGCTGCTCGGCGCGGTCGACCCGGACGGCATGCCCGCCCTCATCGGCAGCGCGGACCTGGTGCTGTGCACGCCGGTCTACGAGCCGTTCGGGATCGTGCCGCTGGAGGCGATGGCCTGCGGCGTGCCCGTCGTCGCCACCGACGTCGGCGGCCACCGCGACAGTGTCGCCGAGGGCACCACGGGCCGGCTCGTCCCGCCGCAGGACCCCGAGTCGATCGCCGGCGCCGTACGCGAACTCCTCACCGACGACGCGCTGCGCCGCCGCTACGGCGGCGCCGGCCGCGACCGCGTCCTCGACCGCTACACCTGGCGGCGCGTCGCCGACGGCGTGGAGCAGGTCCACCGCCAGGTCCTCGCCGGACACGCACAGCAGAAGGAGGTGGCGTGATGACCGTGCACCCGCCCGTCACCGGCCACTGCGACGAACTGCAGGACGCACTGACCTCGTTCCGCGCCTCGGCGCACATCACCCAGCGGTGGGGCGAGCACCTGGCGGCCGTGCTCACCGGCGGCGGCCGGCTGCTGGCCGCGGGCAACGGCGGCAGCGCGGCCCAGGCCCAGCACCTGACCGCCGAACTCGTCGGCCGCTACCGCGACGACCGGCCCGCCTTCTCGGCGATCGCCCTGCACGCCGACACCTCCAGCACCACCGCCATCGCCAACGACTACGGCGTGGACGAGGTGTTCGCCCGCCAGGTCCGCGCCCACGGCCGCCCCGGCGACGTCCTGATGCTGCTGTCCACCAGCGGCGCCAGCGCCAACCTGCTGTCCGCCGCGGACGCCGCCCGCGCGGCCGGCGTACGGGTGTGGGCCCTCACCGGCCCGGCGCCCAACCCGCTGATGGCGGGCAGCGACGAGTCCCTGTGCGTCGAGGCGCCGACCGGGGCCACCGTGCAGGAACTCCACCTGGTGGCGGTGCACATGGTGTGCGAGGCGTTCGACACGGCGGTGGAGAACGGGGCCTGGCGCGGGCACGACGCCGGCCGGCGGGACGGCGACGGCAGGCAGGACCGGCACGGCGGCGAGTGGGACGGCGACGGCCGGCAGGACGGGCACGGCGGCCTGCGGGACGGTGACGGCCGGTGGCTCGACGGCAGCGCCGGCCGGCAGAACGGGCACGGCGGCCTGCGCGACCGCGACGGCCGGTGGCATGGCGGTGGCCGCAGCCGTGACGGCGACGGCAGGAGGTGACATGAACGGCAAGGCACCCCTCGTCGTCGTCGGTGACGCGCTGCTGGACCGGGACGTGACCGGGCGCGCCGAACGGCTCGCGCCCGACGCGCCCGTGCCGGTCGTCGACGACTGCGGGGAGCGGACCCGGCCCGGCGGCGCGGCACTCGCCGCCTACCTCGCGGCCCGCGACGGCCGCGACGTCACACTGGTGGCGGGAGTGGGCGACGACCCGGCCAGCCGCGCGCTGCGCCGCCTCCTGGAGCCCTGGCTCACCCTCGTGCCGCTGCCCCTGACCGGCCCGCTGTCCGAGAAGACCCGCGTCCTCGCGCAGGACCGCCCGGTGGTCCGGCTGGACCGCGGCGCGGGTCGCACCCGCGAGGCCACGGACGCGGCCCGCGAAGCCGTCCGCTCCGCGCCCGCCGTCCTGGTCTCCGACTACGGCCGCGGCACCGCCGACGTCCTCCGCGACGTCCTCGCCGCCCGCCCGCCGCTGGTCTGGGACCCGCACCCGCGCGGCGGCGCCCCCGTGCCCGGCACCCGGCTGGTGACGCCCGCGGAGAAGGAGGCCCACGCCCTCGCCCCGCAGGACGGCACCGCGCGCCGGGACCTGCACGCCGCCGCCCACAGCGCCGCCGCCCTCGTACGGCACTGGCGGGCCGCCGCCGTCGCCGTCACCCTCGGCGCCCGCGGCGCCCTGCTCTCCTACGGGGAGCACCCGCTCCTCGTCCCCGCGCCCGCCGCACACCACGGCGACAGCTGCGGGGCCGGTGACCGGTTCGCCGCCACCGCCGCCGGGCTGCTCGCCGACGGTGTCCTGGTCGCCGAGGCCGTCGAGGGTGCGGTCGCCGCCGCGACCGGCTTCGTCGCGGCGGGCGGAGCCGCCGCCGTGCCGAGCGCGGACGCCCGGCCGGCGCCGCCGCCCGACGACGACGATCCGTACGCCCTGGCCGCCCGGGTCCGCGCCGCACACGGCACGGTCGTCGCCGCCGGGGGCTGCTTCGACCTGCTGCACGCCGGCCACGTCGGGCTGCTGCAGGCCGCCCGGCGGCTCGGCGACTGCCTCGTGGTGTGCGTCAACTCGGACGACTCGGTACGGCGCCGCAAGGGCGGTGGCCGCCCGGTCAACCCGCTCGCCGACCGGGTCCGGGTCCTGCGCGCGCTGGCCTGCGTCGACGCGGTCGCCGTCTTCGACGAGGACACCCCCGAACGCCTCCTGGCCGACCTGCGCCCCGACGTCTGGGTCAAGGGCGGCGACTACGCGGCCGCCGACCTGCCCGAAGCCGCCCTCCTGCAGAAGTGGGGCGGTCAGGCGGTCCTCCTGCCCTACCTCGACGGCCGCTCCTCGACGGCCCTCATGGAACGGGCGGCGGAAGGAGCACGATGACGGGCCGGCACCCGATGAGCGGGGCTGCGGGGGCGCACCCGGAGGGCACACGGCAGGCTGCTGGCATGACACCGGACACGGTTCCCGAACCGAGGTCACCCCGCCTCCTCGTCCTGCGCGCCCTGGGCCTCGGCGACCTCCTCGCCGGGGTCCCCGCGCTGCGCGCCCTGCGGCGGGCGCACCCCGGGCACGAGCTCGTCCTGGCCGCGCCCGCCGAGCTGGGTCCCGTCGCCGAGGCGACCGGGGCCGTGGACCGGCTGCTGCCCGCCTCCGCGCCGGGCCGGGGCGTGCCGCACACCCTCGACTGGAGCGGACCGCCGCCGGACGTCGCCGTCGACCTGCACGGCAACGGACCGCCCAGCCACCGGCTCCTCATGGCGCTGCGCCCGCTGAAGCTGCTCGCCTTCGCCCACCCCGACACGCCCGAGGTCGACGGCCCGCCCTGGTACGCGGAGGAACACGAACGCGACCGCTGGTGCCGGCTGCTCCAGTCGTACGGCATCGACGCCGACCCGGCCGACGTGCGCCTGCCCCGCCCGGTCACCGCCTCCCCGGCACCCGGCGCGGTCGTACTGCATCCCGGCGCCGGGTCACCCGCCCGCTGCTGGCCCGTCGAGCGGTACGCGGCCGTCGCGGACGGGCTGCGCACCCGGGGCCTGAGGGTCGTGGTGACCGGCGGCGCCGACGAGAGCGACCTCGTGGCCCGGCTCGCCAAGCAGGCCGGCCTGCCCGACACCGACGTGTTCGGCGGCGGCCTCCCGTTCGGCCGGCTGTCCGCCCTCGTCGCCGACGCGTACGCCGTGATCAGCGGCGACACCGGCATCGCCCATCTCGCGGTCGCCCACGCCACGCGCTCGGTCACCCTCTTCGGGCCCGTCGCACCGAGCCGCTGGGGACCGCCGCCAGGCCCGCGCCACCGCGCGCTGTGGTACGGCCCGGAGGGCGACCCGCACGGCCGCCGCCCCGACCCCGCGCTGCTGCGCATCACCCCCGACGACGTCCTGCGCGCCGTCGACGACCTGCCCGGCATCCGACACCTGTGAGGGGGCACCGCACGATGACCATCCCGCGTCCGGAGGCCACGCCCGTCGGCATCGTCATCGCCACCCGCAACCGCTGCGCCGCCCTCGCCGAGGCCCTGCGCCACCTCGTCGCCCTGCCCGAACGGCCCCGGATCCTCGTCGCGGACAATGCCTCCACCGACGACACGCGGACCATGCTCGCCCGCGACTTCCCCCAGGTCGGCGTCCTGGCGCTGCCGTTCAACCACGGCGCCCTGGCGCGCAACTACGGCGCCCGTGCCCTGGACACGCCCTACGTGGCCTTCAGCGACGACGACTCCTGGTGGGCGCCCGGCGCCCTGAGCAGGGCGGTCCGCCTGTTCGAACGGCACCCGCGGCTCGGGCTCATCGCCGCCCGCACCCTCGTCGGCCCCGCCGCGGACCCCGACCCGCTCAACGACGTGCTCGCCGCCTCGCCCCTCGGGCGGGCCGCCGACCTGCCCGGCACCCAGGTCCTGGGCTTCCTCGCCTGCGCCTCCGTGGTCCGCCGCAGCGCCTATCTCGACGTGGGCGGTTTCCACCGGCTGCTGTTCTTCGGCGGTGAGGAGACCCTGCTCGCCTACGACATGGCGGCCCGCGGCTGGGGCGTCACCCACTGCCCGGACATCATCGCCCACCACCACCCCGCGCCCTCGCCCCGCACGGGCCGGCCGGTCGTCCAGCGCCGCAACGAACTCCTCACCGCCTGGCTGCGCCGCCCCGTGCCCTACGCACTCGCCCGCACCCGGGCCCTCGCCGCCGAGGCCCGGCACGACGACCACGCCCGGCAGGCCCTGCGCGGCACGCTCGCCCGGCTGCCCGCCGCCCTGCGCGCCCGCAGGCCGCTGCCGCCGCACGTGGAGCGGGCCGCGCGCCTGCTGGAGGGAGCCGCCGCATGACCGACCCCCGTACCACCGTCGTCGTCATCACCCACAACCGGCGCCGGGAACTGCTGCGCACGCTCGACCGGCTCGCCGAACTGCCGGAGAAGCCACCGGTGATCGTCACCGACAACGGCTCCACGGACGGCACGGCCGACGCCGTCGCTCGCCGTCACCCCTGGGTCCGGCTGCTGCTGCCCGGCCGCAACCTCGGTGCCGTGGGCCGCAACCTGGCGATCCGGCAGGTCCGTACGCCCTACGTCGCCTTCTGCGACGACGACTCCTGGTGGGCGCCGGGATCGCTGGCGGGCGCCGCCGACCTGCTCGACCGGTATCCGGCGCTCGGCTCGGTCACGGCCCGGATCGTCGTCGAACCGGACGGTACCGACGACCCGATCGTCGAGGAACTGCGCGACTCGCCCGTCCCCGGGCCCGATTGGCTGCCCGGACCGGCCCTCGGCTCGTTCCTGGCCGCCGCGACCGTGCTGCGCACCGACGCCTTCCGGACCGCGGGAGGTTTCCATCCGCGGCTGTGGCTGGGCGGCGAGGAGGAGCTGCTCGCCGCGGACCTGGCGGCCGACGGATGGTGGCTGACGTACGCCGACCACCTGGTGGTGCACCACCACCCGTCCGTGGCCCGGGACGCCACCGTGCGCCGGTCCCACGGCATCCGCAACACCCTGTGGTTCACCTGGCTGCGCCGCCCGGCCGGCCCGGCCCTGCGCCGGACCGTGGACCTGGCCCGCACGGTGCCGCGCGACACCGCGTCCCTGCGCGCCTTCGCCGAGGCCGCCGCCGCCCTGCCGTGGGTGCTGCGCGAACGCCGCGTCCTGCCCCACGAGGTCGAGTCCCGCCTGCGCCTGCTGGAACCGGCCCAGCGCGCCTCGAAGGCCCGCCGCTACACGGGCTGAACCCGCACCCCCACGCGGGATGCGGGTTCAGCCCGCCGGATCAGCGGCGGACACTCAGCCCCCGCACCACCGGCACATCAGCCGGAACAGGGCGAACAGCGTCGGCGGCCAGATGACGGCGAACGCCCAGATCACCCCCGGCTCCGAGGTGACGATCCCGGCCACCATCAGCCCGGCCGACACCGCGAGCAGCACCGCCACGGTCCAGACACGGGGGCGGTAGGAGCCGAGGCGGGACAGCAGCCGGGCGGGGTCGGGGCGGCGGCTCAGTCGCAGGGTGCGCAGCCGGCGGTCGAGACGACGGTCGCGGCGCAGCGCGCGTTCCATCTCGTCGAGGATGCGCTGCTCGTTCTCGGGAAGTCGGCCGATGGACACGCGCTTTCTCCTTCCGGGCGGCCGGACCGTCTCTCCTCCCGGGGGGACGTACCACGGGGACGTACAGGCGGGGGACGTGCGACGGGGGGACGTACAGCGGCGGACGTACAAGCGGGTGCCCCGTGAATCCCGGGAACTAACCGGGGACGGGCCGCGCCAGCGCCTCGACGAGCCGGTCCGCGCTGTCCGGCACGGTGCCCTCGCGGAACCCGTCCCGGATCTGCCGCGCGGCGACCCGGCCGCCGGTCAGGCACCAGTCCCACCAGCGGTCCAACTGCCGCACGTCCAGCCGCTCGGCGGGCACCAGCGCGGGCCAGCCGCAGGCCCGGGCCTGTGCGGTCATCTTCGCGCCGCCCTCGACCGGGTCGACGGCCAGCACCGGGGTGCCGACCCGCAGCGCGATGACCAGCCCGTGCAGCCGGTCGGTGACGACGAGATCCAGCCGGGCCAGCACGGACTGGAGCTGCGCGGGCGTGGCACTGAGGTGCCAGTCGTGCGTGTCGAGCCGCGTCTCCAGCTCCAGCCGGCCGCAGTCCTTCCCGGCCAGCCAGCGCGTCACCTCCTCCGCGACCTGCGCGTGCCGCCGCAGCTCCCCGTACTCCTGCTGCCCGTGCGTGAGGATCACCCCGACGACCGGCCGGGCCGGCGCGTCCGGGGCGCGTGCCGCGAGGTCCTCCACCGGCTCGCTGTCCGGCCCGTCCCGGGGCAGCACCCGGTGGAAGCCGGTCACGGCCGCGCTGGCGGGGTCGATCACCGAGGTGCCGACGGCGATCCGCACACAGTGCGCGAACCGCCGGTGCAGCTCCTCGACCTGCGGCCCGTGCAGCGGGCCGCACACGAACACCAGGTGCGAGTAGTCCTCCGGCCACAGCCGGTCCAGATGCAGGGCCTCCGGACGGAATCCTGGACTCCAGGCCACGTCGTACGGGATGCCCGTGCCCAGCAGTACGTCTTCCACCCGGCGCAGGGCCAGCACGTCCCCGGCGGTCGCCTCCCCGTCCCGGAAGCTGAACCACCCGGTCAGCAGAACCCTGCGCGGTCGCATGCCGTCTTGAGTGTGCACACGCCCTGAGTGCCCGCCCACCGGGAAGACAATCAGGGCATTACGGGCAACCGCTCCTTGGTCACCGGGCGTAGAAGGCGGCGTCGGACGCGAACTGCGTGCCGCCGCCGTTCTTCGTCTCCGCGCAGGAACTGCACGCCCTGCTGGCCGGCTCCGGCAGCACCGTGGGGCTCACCACCGTCTACCGCACCCTGCGCGAACCGGACCGAGCCGGGTGGGTGGACGTCGTACGCGACGAGGGCGCTGAGCGGCTCTACCTGGGGCGGCCGGCCGGCGAGAACCGCCACCACCTCCTCTGCCGCCGCTGCGGCCGCAGCCGGCCCGATCCGAGACCCGCAGCCGGGTCCGGATCGCCACCCCCGCAGGGCCGTACGGCGGTCAGCGTGTCTGCGCGACCGGCTCGCCCTTCTCCGCCGCCGTGGTGGTCGCCCGGCCGCCCGGCCGCCCGGCCGCCGGAAGCCGATGCCCAGGGCGATGGCCATGCCGTAGAACATTCACTGGTTGGCCTCGGCGAAGTCCATGCGGACGGCGCTCATGGCGTCCGGTGTCGCGTCGGCGGCGGGGCCGGTGCCGGTCGGCGGCCGGAAGTCGTCCGCGGCACGCCCGCCGAGGGCGAAGAACGCCGCCCCCGGGCGCGTCTGCTCACTGATTCAGTCTGCGCCCGGCGCCGCCGTGACGCATCAGAAGTCCGCTGGACACACCGCTACCCCTGAATGCGTCTCACGGCAACCCCTCTGCGGTGTGAGGACGACCTCGTCGGCCATGTGACCCTGGCCCGCCGCACACACGGCGTCGAGCGTGCAGGATGCGGGCACCAAGGAGGACAGACACCCCCGACGACGGAGAGGCAGACGATGGCCCCAGCGGAACCGGAACCCCAGCGGATCGGCATACCCGCCGAGTCCACTGCGGGCGAGACCAGGGTGGCGGCGACGCCGGCCACCGTGGGAAGACTTGCCGCGCTCGGCTACGAGGTGGTGGTCGAACCGGGGGCGGGAGCCTCGTCCCGCTTCTCCGACGCGGCCTACGAGGAGGCGGGCGCCCGGCTCGGCGACCCGTGGCAGGCGGAGATCGTGCTCAAGGTGAACGGCCCCTCCGGCGAGGAGATCGGCCGGCTGCGGGACGGGGCGACGCTGATCGCCCTCATCGGCCCCGCGCTGCACCCGGAACTGGTCGACGAACTGGCGCGGCGCCCGATCACCGTGCTCGCCATGGACGCTGTGCCGCGCATCTCGCGCGCCCAGTCCCTGGATGTGCTCAGTTCGATGGCGAACATCGCCGGATACCGGGCCGTGGTCGAGGCCGCGCACGCCTTCGGCCGGTTCTTCACCGGCCAGGTGACCGCCGCCGGCAAGGTGCCACCCGCCAAGGTGCTGGTGGCCGGTGCCGGGGTGGCCGGACTCGCCGCGATCGGCGCGGCCCGCAGCCTCGGCGCCGTGGTCCGCGCCACCGACCCCCGGCCCGAGGTCGCCGAGCAGGTCCGCTCGCTGGGCGGGGAGTTCCTGACGGTGGGCGTCGAGCAGGAGGTGAGCACCGACGGCTACGCGCGGGCCACCTCGGAGGACTACGACCGGCTCGCCGCGCAGCTGTACGCCGAGCAGGCCGCCGACGTCGACATCATCATCACCACCGCGCTCATCCCGGGCCGCCCGGCGCCGAGGCTGGTCACCGCCGAGGACGTCGCACGGATGAAGCCCGGCAGCGTGATCGTCGACATGGCCGCGGCCCAGGGCGGCAACGTCGAGGGCACGGTCGCGGGCAAGGCCGTCGTCACCGACAACGACGTGACGATCATCGGCTACACCGACCTGCCCGGCCGGCTCCCGGCCCAGGCCTCGCAGCTGTACGGCACCAACGTCGTCAACCTGCTGAAGCTGCTCACCCCGGGCAAGGACGGCCGGCTCGTCCTGGACTTCGACGACGTGGTGCAGCGGTCGATGACCGTGGTCCGCGACGGCGAGAAGACCTGGCCGCCGCCCCCGGTCCAGGTCTCCGCCGCACCCGCGCCCGCCACGCCGCAGGCGAAGCCCGCACGCCCCGCGTGGTCCTCGTACGCCCTCGTCGGCGCCGGGGCGCTCGCGCTGTTCCTGGTGACGGCCTTCTCACCGAGCGAACTCATCGGCCA
>NZ_MUKA01000271.1 GCF_002150735.1 Streptomyces africanus | reverse complement strand
GGGTGGGTGCGCAGCCCGGCGGAGCGGGGTGCCGCTGCGCCCACCCGTGCCGCCCCAGCGGCACGACTGCCCGCAGCTGCGCAAGGGTGGGCCCCCGGCCTGCGGGCCAGGGGTCCTTCCCTTATTTCCCCGGGTCAGAAGAGCATGCCGTTGCCCGGGGTTGTCGCTCCGGCCAGAAAGATGATGGCCAGGAGCGTGTCGATGGCACCCAGGACCAGGGCGACCACGGCCGTGGCCGGGCGCGAGCCCGCCCACGTGCGGCCCATGGCGAGCCAGCCGCAGACGATCGCCACGGGGCCGAGGATGATCCCCAGCACGAAGAATCCGGCGACCGCGCAGATGGCTCCGATGATTCCGAGCGTCGCGCGATCCGGCCCGGTCCGTGACCACGTCCGGCCACGTGAGCGGGGGTGCCTGCGCGTTCCGTGTCCGAAGCTCGCCATCATCAACTCCCGTAAACCCTCAGTCGGTTGGGGTTCGGTTCGGGTACGACATGGCGAGTACCCCCAAACGAGGCCTCAATCCCGCTGCTTGCGCGCCACCCCCCTCCGGCAGCGCGCCGCAGCGTCCGCCCTCCAGGCCCTGCGGAGGACGTGACCCACTGTGACCTGCGATGCCCGCCGGAGGGGAGGGGGCGGCGGTCTTGTTCACCCTGATAGGCGAACACCCGGAAAAGGACCGTCAGATGTGCGCCGCGCCCGCGCCGGCGCCCGCGTTCTCACCGCGCTTGGTGAGGAACGCCACCAGCACCGCCACCACGGCGACGCCGCAGGCGACGAGGGACGCCGCGCTCATGCCGGAGATGAACGTGTCGTGCGCGACGCCCGCGATCTTCGCGGCGATCGCGTCCGGCGTCCCCGGCGCCACCGGCGGGACACCGACCTGGACCGCCTCGGACGCCTGGTGCTCCTGCTCCGGCGTGAGCGGCGGGAGCCCCGCCTTCGTCCAGTTGCCCGCGAGGTCGCTGTTGACCTTGGAGGCCATCACGGCGCCCAGCACGGCCGTACCGAGGCTGCCGCCGATCTGCATGGCGGCCTGCTGGAGACCGCCCGCCACGCCCGACAGCTCCATCGGGGCGTTGCCGACGATGACTTCGGTCGCGCCGACCATGACCGGCGCGAGGCCGAGGCCGAGGAGGGCGAACCAGAGCGACATGATGCCGCTGCCGGTGTCCGTCTCCAGCGTCGACATCCCGTACATGGCGATCGCGGTGAGCGCCATACCGCCGGCGAGCGGGACGCGGGGGCCGAACTTGGTGATCATCGCGCCGGCGAGCGGCGAGCCGACGATCATCATGCCGGTGAGCGGCAGCAGGTGCAGACCCGCGTCGACCGGGCCCATGCCGTGCACGTTCTGGAGGTAGAACGTCACGAAGAACAGGCCGCCCATGAAGGCGATGGCCATCAGGACCATCAGCACGACACCGGCGGACAGCGCCACGGAGCGGAACAGCGCGAGCGGGATCAGCGGCTCCTTCACCTTCGTCTCCCAGAAGGCGAACAGCGCGAAGCCCAGTACGGAGGCGCCGAGGAACGCCAGCGTCTTGGCGTCGCCCCAGCCCCACTCCGACGGCGGGGCCTTGATGAGCGCCCACACCAGGCAGAACACGGAGGTCGACAGCAGGGCGATGCCCAGGAGGTCGAAGGAGCGCGGGGCGTTCTCGGCGCGGTGGTCGAGCAGGATCAGCACGCCGAGGACGACGGCGAGGACACCGACCGGCACGTTGATGAAGAACACCGACTGCCAGTTGACGTGCTCGACGAGCACGCCGCCGAGGATCGGGCCGCCGGCGGTGGACGCGCCGATGACCATGCCCCAGATGCCGATCGCCATGTTGAGCTTCTCGGCCGGGAAGGTGGCCCGCAGCAGGCCGAGCGCGGCCGGCATCAGCAGCGCGCCGAAGAGGCCCTGCAGGACGCGGAAGGTGACGACCAGCGCGATGCTGTCGGACAGACCGATGGCCCCCGAGGCGGCGGCGAAGCCGACGACGCCGATGAGGAAGGTCTGCCGGTGACCGAAGCGGTCGCCGAGCTTGCCCGCGGTGATCAGGGAGACCGCGAGGGCGAGGAAGTATCCGTTGGTGATCCACTGGACCTGGGCGAAGGTGGCACCCAGGTCCTTCTGTATCGCGGGGTTGGCTATGGCCACGATGGTGCCGTCGAGGGCCACCATCATGACCCCCACTGCGACGGTGATGAGGGTGAGCCAGGGGTGCCCTCGCAGCCCCTTGCCCGGCGTCGCGTCCGACGGCGTCGCCGGTGTGTTGCCCCCCGACCCCGTCGTGTCGATGGTGGTCTGACTAGTCATGCTTCGAGGCTAATGACAGCCACTGACAATTGACAAACCAATTCACAAGTCGGTAACTGACATGTCACCTTCCCTCTAGCCTGAACTGGGCAAACACCGAAGAGAGGCACCTCTTGAACCTGCGCGAACGCAAGAAACAGCGCACCCGGGACGCGCTGCTGCGGGCCGCCCTGGAACTGTTCGCCACGCGCGGGTACGAGGAGACGACCGTCGACGACATCGCCGCCGCCGTCGACGTCTCGCAGCGCACCTTCTTCCGCTACTTCGCGGGCAAGGAGGAGACGGCGTTCTACGTGCCGCGCCTCGCGGAGAACCAGGTCGTCGAGGCCGTACGGGTCCGCCCGCCGGGCGAGGCCCCGCTGGAGGCGCTGCGCCGGGCCGTACTGGAGAGCTGGGACACGATCAACGAGACGATCGAGGAGATCGTGCCGGTCGAGCTCCACCTGCGCGTCTACCGGGTGATCGAGTCGACGCCCGCGCTGCTCGCCGCCCATCTGCGGCGGGCGACGGAACTGGAGGAGGAGCTCGCGCGCATCATCGCCGAGCGCGAGGGGCTCGACGTGGACGCGGATCCGCGGCCCCGAATCGTCGTGGCCCTCTTCGGCGGAGTGATTCGTGTCACCGAGCGACTGTGGTCCGCGGGGGACGACCTCACGCTCGAAGGGATGCGTCAACTCACCGCCGCCTACCTGGATCAGGTGGGTCCCGCCCTGGCCGGGAACTGGCGTACAGAGCAGTCCCCTTAGCACATCCACCGAAACGTGATCCCGGTCACTTGGTTAACGCGAGACCCTCTCGTTCTCCTAGTGTGTCCTTTCAGTGACTTCCTTCGACACCACCCCGCAACTGAACGTCTGGCGCGCACTGCTCGCTCTGGCCGTCGTGTTCGTGATGCTGGCGACCACCGGCTGGACGGCCCTGCGCAACCAGCGGGGCGACACGCCGCTCCAGGCCTCGCTCTCCGCCTGGGAGCACGGCCGGATCGGCGGTCATCGGCTGCCGGACCCGCAGTCCCAGCCGACGAAGCTGGCCCGCTTCTTCACCTCGCTCACCGAGCGGGACCGCGCGAGCCTGGTCCGCAAGTACCCGCTCGCGGTCGGCAACATGAACGGCGCCCCCGTCGAACTGCGCTACCGCGCCAACCGCGTCGCGCTCGGCCAGGCACGCAAGGTCGAGCGGGACCGCATGCACGACAGCCGTCTCACCCCGTCCGGCAAGCACGAGGCCGCCCGCCGGATGCACCGCTTCGACGACCTCATGGAGAAGGGCCGCCACATCCTCGCCTTCGATCCCGAGGGTTCGGGGCGGGTGGCGGAGGTCTTCGGCGACCTGCGCGAGGCGGACCGGGTCTCGGTCGTCGTGCCCGGTGTGGACACCGACCTGCTCACCTTCCAGCGCACCCAGCGCAAGTACGCGGCGCCCGTCGGCATGGCCGAGTCCCTGTACGCGGCCGAGCGGACGGCGAGCCCCTCGACCCGTACGGCCGTGATCGCCTGGGCCGACTACACGGCACCCAGCGGACTCGGCATCGACTCGGCCACGGGGTTGCGCGCCGAGGAGGGGGCCGTACGGCTGAACGCGCTGGTGCGTGCTCTGCCGGGCGGCTCGCCGGTCTCGCTGTTCTGCCACAGCTACGGCTCGGTGGTGTGCGGGGTCGCCGCGCGCTCGCTGCCGGGCCGGGTGTCCGACATCGCGGTGGCCGGCAGCCCCGGCATGCGCGCGCAGAAGGCCGCCCAGCTGCACACCACCGCCCGGGTGTGGGCGATGCGGGACACCGACGACTGGATCCAGGACGTGCCGTACCTGGAGCTCGGAGGGCTGGGCCACGGGGCCGACCCGGTGTCGGCCGGGTTCGGTGCGCGGGTGCTGTCGGCGCAGGGTGCGAAGGGTCACGCCGGCTACTTCGAGCCGGGTACGGCAAGTCTGATGAATTTCGCAGAGATCGGCGTTGGCGCATACCGCTCGGTGCACTGCGCGCACGAAGACGGCGTCTGCCGGACCGGTTTGTCCGGCACGGCCGCGGCCTGACGCGCGTAGAGGCGAAGAAACTGCGGTCTGCTCGGGAGGGGGACGGAGGAGCGCGTGCCGCATACGATGAGCCGCATGGGTGACGTACTGGCCGGATTTCATGCCGCCTGGGAGTTCGAGTCCGACTCCGTGCTCATCCGTTACGAGCGGGGGATCCGAACACCCAAGCTCTTCCAGGCGCTGGGGGAACGTCGTGTGCCCCTGGACGCCATCGCCGGGGTGACACTGACCCGCGGGAAGCGCGGCACGGTGGTGCTGCGCGTCGAGCCGCGGCCCGGTGCGGATCCGTTGATGGAGGCCGCCGCCGGACAGCTCAAGGACAGCGGCGATCCCTACCGGCTGGTGCTGCCCGCCGAGCGGGAGGTCCTCGCGGAGTACTACGCCGACGAGTTGCGGTCGCTGCTGACGGAGTCGGAGGCGGGGCCGGCGGAGCGGTTCCTCGTGGAGCCGCCGAAGGGGCCGTTGTCCTTCAAGGCGTACGACGGGAAGGCCTCGTTCGACGGGCGGACGGTGAACTTCCGGTGGTTCTGGACGGGGGCGTCGTCGGCGAAGTGGAAGGCCGGCGACCAGAGTTTCCCCGTCGGGGAGCTGAACGGGGTGGAGTGGCGCTCGCCCGAGGTCTTCGAGGGGCATCTGCGGTTGTTGCGCCGGAATGCGGAAGCGTCGGCGGCTCAGGCCGATCAGGATCCCGCGGCGGTGGTCTTCGGGCTGGGGTACGGCCCCGTGCACGAGTCGCTGCCGTTCGCTGCCGCGGTGTTGGCGGCGGTGCGGACGTCGAGTCCGGTGGCCGCGGTGCCCGCGCCGCGGCGGGATCCCGCGGACATTGCCGAGCGGATCCGTCACCTGGGTGAGCTACATCAGGCCGGATTGGTGACGGATGAGGAGTTTTCGGTCAAAAAGGCCGAGTTGTTGGCGGAGCTCTAGCGTCTGCCGGGTGTCTGTGGGGCGGCGGGCGCGGGTTGGGTGTGGTTGTTCGCGCAGTTCCCCGCGCCCTCAAAGAGGGAACCTTTCCTACTCCCTGCCTGCCGAAGTGAAGGCCATGTCCGCGTAGCGGTTGCCTGCCACCTGGGATGCGATCGGGTCCAGCAGTGACAGTTCCTCTTCCGTCAGGACGATCCTGGTCGCCGCCACGTTCTCCTCGACCCTCGTCGGCTTGCGCGTGCCGGGGATCGGGATGACCGGGAGGTTGTGGACCCCTGCCTGCTGCTGGACCCAGGCCAGGGCGATCTGGCCCGGGGTCGCGTCATGGGACGAGGCGATCGTGCGGATCGGCTCCAGCAGGGCGGCGTTGCGTGCCGCGTTGTCCCCCGTGAAACGGGGCTGCTGGCGGCGGAAGTCGTCGGAGGTCAGGTCCTC
Organism: Streptomyces africanus; assembly: GCF_002150735.1. Classification (GTDB taxonomy): domain Bacteria; phylum Actinomycetota; class Actinomycetes; order Streptomycetales; family Streptomycetaceae; genus Streptomyces; species Streptomyces africanus. The sequence continues at coordinate 12,740 of NZ_MUKA01000271.1, read as the reverse complement.
GGCCTTGGCGAAGGAGCCCGTGAGGAAGCCGCGGCCGAGCGGGGAGTAGGGGACCAGGGCCACGCCCAGGTCGCGGGCCGCGGGGACGACCTTCGGCTCGATGTCACGGCTGAACAGCGACCACTCCGACTGCACGGCCGCGATCGGGTGCACCGCGTGGGCGGCGCGGAGTTCGTCCGCCGTCACCTCGCTCAGGCCCAGGTGCTTGACCTTGCCCTCGCGGACCAGGTCGGCCATGGTGCCGACGCTCTCCTCTATCGGCACGTTCACATCGCGCCGGTGCATGTAGTAGAGGTCGATGACGTCGACGTCGAGGCGCTTCAGGCTCTCCTCGACGGCCTGGCGGATGTAGGGCGGGTCGTTGCGGACGATACGGCGCGTCGGGTCGTCCGGGGGGATCGACAGGGCGAACTTGGTCGCGATGACGACCTCGTCGCGGTGTGCCTTGAAGAACGGTGACAGGAACCGCTCGTTCTCGCCGGCGCCGTACGCGTCGGCCGTGTCGTAGAGGGTGACGCCCAGTTCGAGCGCCCGTTCGAGGGTGGCCCGGGAGGCGTCCGCGTCCGAGGGGCCGTAGCCGAAGCTCATGCCCATGCAGCCGAGGCCCTGGACGCCGACCTCCGGGCCGTTGTCGCCGAGCTTCGCCGTCGTGATCCTGCCGTCCGTCATCGGGACCTCTCCGACGCCAGGGCCCGCCCGGCGTCCGCGTAGAAACTGATCTTCCGGTCGAGCACGGCGAGCGTGCCCCGGAGTTCGTCGATCCTGGCCAGCACGTCCTCGCGGGTCGTCTTCAGCAGCTCGAAGCGCTCGCCGTAGGTGTGGTCGCCCTCACGCACGAGTTCCGCGTACCGGACCATGTCGGCGACCGGCATGCCCGTCAGGCGGAGCTTGCCGACGAGGTCGAGCCAGTCGAGGTCTCGGTTGGTGTAGCGGCGCTGGCCGGTGTGGGACCGGTCGATGTGCGGCATCAGGCCGATGCGCTCGTACCAGCGCAGGGTGTGCGCCGTCAGGCCGGTCAGGGCGACGACCTCACTGATCGTGTAGCAGTCCTCGCCGTCCGGACGCCGGTTCTGCTGGGGCGGGCCGGCGCAGCTGTCGGTCCTGGTACCCGTGGTCTCCATCACCGTCATGGCCCCAACGCTAGAACCTTGGAGTGCACTCCAAGCAAGCGCCGACGGTAAGAAATCGGCAGGACGTTTCTTGATCCGGCTGGTTAGCGTAGGGCGTCATGAGTGCCGTACGCCGCGCCCTGCCCGAGGACGCCGAGGAAGTCCTCCGCCTGCGCCAGATCATGATCGACTCGATGTTCGGCGACCCCTCCGCCGCCTGGCACGGGGAGTCGCTCCCCACGCTGAGGGCCAAACTGGGCGAGGAGCACGGGGACTTCACGGCGTTCGTCGTGGACCACCCGGAGCGGCCGGGAGCGCTGGCGTCGCTGGTCGCCGGGACGATCGACTACCGCATCGGGAAGTCGGGCGAGCCGCGGGGCATGGTGGGCTTCGTCTTCAGCGTCGCCACCGACCCGTCCGCCCGGCGCCGTGGATATGCGCGCGCGTGCATGACGACGCTGCTGGAGTGGTTCCGCGAGCGGGGCGCCCGGCGCGTGCAGCTCACCGCCTCACCGGAGGCCGAGCCGCTGTACGTCTCCCTCGGTTTCCGGCCCAAGCCCGACCCCTTGCTGGAGCTGACGCTCTGAGCGCATAGGCTCGAACGCATGTCGCTGAAGAGCCTCGCGTTGATCGAGAACTGGCCGGTTCCCACCGCCGCGGCGGGTGTCGTACGGGCGGACGGGACCGTGCTGGGCACCCACGGGCCGGCCGGACAGCGGTTCCCGCTCGCGTCGGTGACCAAGCCGCTCGCCGCCTACGCGGTGCTCGTCGCCTACGAGGAGGGGGCCGTCGAGCTCGACGAGCCCGCCGGTCCGGCCGGGTCGACGGTCCGGCACCTGCTCGCGCACACCTCGGGCCTCGCCTTCGACGAGCACAAGGTCACGGCCCCGCCCGGGGAACGGCGGCTGTACTCCAACGCCGGCTTCGAGCAGCTCGGCGACCACGTCGCGAAGGCGACCGACATCCCGTTCGGGGAGTACCTGCGGCAGGCCGTGCTGGAGCCGCTGGGGATGACCTCGACGACCCTGGACGGCTCTCCGGCCAAGGACGGCGTGTCCACGGTCGAGGACCTGCTGCGGTTCGCGGCCGAGGTGCAGGCCCCGCGCCTGCTGGACCCCCGTACGGTCGCCGAGGCGATGACCGTGCACTACCCGGGCACGAAGGGCGTCCTGCCGGGGTACGGGCACCAGAACCCCAACGACTGGGGGCTCGGCTTCGAGATCCGCGACTCCAAGTCGCCGCACTGGACGGGCTCTTCGTCCTCGCCCCGCACCTTCGGACATTTCGGGCAGTCGGGTACGTTCCTGTGGATCGACCCCGACGCGCGGGCCGCGTGCGTCGCGCTGACGGACCGGGCGTTCGGGCCCTGGGCGATCGAGGCGTGGCCGGCGTTCACGGACGCGGTGCTGGCCGGCCTCTAGGTCATCTGGTTCATCTCCCAGACGAGCAGCTCCGCCTCCGTCACGCCCTCGGCCTCCAGGCCCTTCGCCTCGGTGATCCGGGCCGCGTCGCCGGCGCCCAGCGTCTCGCCGTCCAGGCGCACCTCCCCGCGTACGACGTGCACGTACGCGTACGCCGCGTCCGGTACCGCCGTCCGCTCCCCCGCCCCCAGGCGCCGTACGTGCAGCATCGCGCCGGCCTCCGGGACGGCGTAGGGCGTCGAGTCGGCGATGCCGTGGACGACCTCGTAGTACGGGTCGCCGCCGGGCCGGAGCGGGGCCAGCCACATCTGGACGAAGGTGAGGGGGCCGGGGCCGTCGTTGCGCTCCACGTGCCGCACCCCGCCCGCCGAGCTCAGCCGCTGGACGTCCCCCTGGCGCACCACCGACTCGTGCCCGGTGGAGTCCCGGTGCGTCAGCTCGCCCTGAACGACCCACGTCACGATCTCGGTGTGGCTGTGCGGATGCTCGTCGAAGCCGGCGCCGGGCGCCAGGCGCTCCTCGTTGCAGGCGATCACCGCGCCGAAACGGAGGTTGTCCGGGTCGTAGTGCGGCCCGAAGGAGAAGGCGTGCCGGCTCTCGATTCCGGCCGCCGGGTCACCGCCCCGGTAGCGCTCTTCGGCGCGCCGAATGTCCATCACGGAGTCCACCGTAGACCCGCCGACGCACCTTCCCGTCCGGATAAGGCAGTCTTGTCCCGTGCCCGAACCCGAAACCAGCAAGAGCCAGGCCGCAGCCCATGACGTCCATCCGCACGCCGCGACGCTGAAGCGGCTGGAGAAGTCGTCCGGATCGCTCGCCGCGCAGGCCATCGCGCGGATGGAGAAGACGCTGCCCTGGTACCGGGCCATGCCCCCGGAGAACCGTTCCTGGATCGGTCTGGTCGCGCAGGCGGGTATCGCCGCCTTCACCGAGTGGTTCCGGCATCCGGACGCCCCGCAGGCCATCTCCACCGACGTGTTCGGAACCGCGCCGCGCGAGCTGACCCGGGCGATCACGCTGCGCCAGACCGTGGAGATGGTCCGCACCACCATCGAGGTCATGGAGTCCGCGATCGACGAGGTCGCGGCCCCCGGCGACGAGCGGGTGCTGCGCGAGGCCCTGCTCGTGTACGCCCGCGAGATCGCCTTCGCGACCGCCCAGGTGTACGCGCAGGCCGCCGAGGCACGCGGTGCCTGGGACGCCCGCCTGGAGTCCCTGGTCGTGAACGCCGTACTCAGCGGCGAGGCCGACGAGGGCGCCGTGTCCCGGGCCGCCGCTCTCGGGTGGAACTCGCCCGAGCACGTGTGTGTCGTGCTCGGCACCGCGCCCGACGGGGACAGCGAGCTGACCGTCGAGGCCATACGGCGCGCGGCGCGGCACGCCAAACTCCAGGTGCTCACCGGGGTGCTCGGCGACCGGCTGGTCGTCATCGCGGGCGGCAGCGACAACCCGCTGGCCGTCGCCAAGTCGCTCATCGGCCCGTTCGCGGCCGGGCCGGTCGTGGCGGGCCCGGTGGTGCCCGACCTCCAGGCCGCGACCCGGTCCGCGCAGGCCGCGGCGGCGGGCCTCAAGGCGTGTTCCGCCTGGCAGGACGCCCCGCGCCCGGTGCTGGCGGACGACCTGCTCCCGGAGCGGGCCATGGCCGGTGACCCCGCGGCCCGCGACCAACTGGTGGAGGAGATCTACAGACCGCTGGAGGAGGCCGGGGCCGCGCTCCTGGAAACCCTCAGCGTCTATCTCGAACAGGCGAGCAGTCTCGAAGGCGCCGCCCGGATGCTGTTCGTCCATCCCAACACCGTCCGCTACCGGCTTCGACGTGTGACTGACGTCACCGGCTGGTCACCCTCCGATGTACGCTCTGCGTTCACCCTGCGGATCGCGCTGATCCTGGGGCGTCTGGTCGATGGAGATCTCCAGCCCTAAGGTTTTGTCGGGGCTCGACAAAACCCCCTCGTGTTCTTCGTCCCTGTCCCCACGGGCGGCCGTGCCCGTCCCCAAGAGAGAGTGTGAGAGTGCTCGTACTCGTCGCTCCCGGCCAGGGCGCCCAGACGCCCGGCTTCCTGTCTGCATGGCTCGACTTCCCCGGTGTCCGCGGTGCCCTCGAGGCCTGGTCGGACGCCGCGGGACTCGACCTGATCCGTTACGGCACCGAGGCCGACGCGGAGGAGATCCGCGACACCGCGGTGGCCCAGCCGCTGCTGGTCGCGGCCGGACTGGCGTCCGCGTCGATGCTGTTCGACGACCCGGCCGACCTCCCGCGGAAGGTCGGCGCCATCGCCGGTCACAGCGTCGGTGAGTTCACCGCGGCCTCGCTCGCCGGAGTGCTCCCCCACGAGGAGGCGCTCCGTCTGGTCCGCACCCGCGGGCTCGCCATGGCCGAGGCCGCCGCCGTCACGGAGACGGGCATGGCCGCGCTGCTGGGCGGCGACCCCGAAGTGACGGTTCCGCACCTGGAGAAGCTGGGCCTGACCCCGGCGAACATCAACGGCGCGGGCCAGATCGTGGCGGCCGGCACCAAGGAGCAGCTCGCCGCGCTGGAGGCGGACAAGCCCGAGGGCGTGCGCAAGGTCGTCGCGCTGAAGGTCGCCGGAGCGTTCCACACGCACCACATGGCTCCCGCGGTCGAGACGCTGGCGAAGGCCGCCGCCGAGGCCCGGGGCACCGGTGACCCGAAGGTCACCTACGTCTCCAACAAGGACGGGCAGGCCGTCGCCGCCGGCAGCGAGGTGCTGGAGCGTCTGGTCGGCCAGGTCGCCAACCCGGTCCGCTGGGACCTGTGCATGGAGACCTTCAAGGAGCTCGGTGTCACGGCTCTGATCGAGGTGTGCCCCGGCGGGACCCTCACCGGCCTCGCCAAGCGCGCCCTGCCCGGGGTGAAGACGCTGGCCCTGAAGTCCCCCGCCGACCTCGACGCGGCTCGCGAGCTCATCGCCGAGCAGAGTGCCTGAGAAGGAGCCCGAGAGCATGGCGAAGATCAAGCCCAGCAAGGGCGCCGCGTACGCGCGGATCCTCGGCGTCGGCGGCTACCGCCCGACCCGGGTCGTGCCGAACGAGGTGATCCTGGAGACGATCGAGTCCTCCGACGAGTGGATCCGTTCGCGCTCCGGCATCGAGACGCGGCACTGGGCCTCCGACGAGGAGACCGTCGCCGCGATGTCGCTGGAGGCCTCCGGCAAGGCCATCGCGGACGCGGGCATCTCCGCCGAGCAGATCGGCGGCGTGATCGTCTCGACCGTCTCGCACTTCAAGCAGACCCCGGCCGTGGCCACCGAGATCGCCGACAAGCTGGGCACCGCCAAGGCCGCCGCCTTCGACATCTCGGCGGGCTGCGCGGGCTTCGGCTACGGCCTCACGCTCGCCAAGGGCATGATCGTCGAGGGCTCGGCCGAGTACGTCCTGGTGATCGGCGTCGAGCGGCTGAGCGACCTGACCGACCTGGAGGACCGCGCGACGGCCTTCCTGTTCGGCGACGGTGCCGGCGCGGTCGTGGTCGGCCCGTCCCCGGAGCCCGCGATCGGCCCGACCGTGTGGGGCTCGGAGGGTGACAAGTCCGACACCATCAAGCAGACCGTGCCGTGGACGGACTACCGCAACGGGACGGTCGAGAAGTTCCCCGCGATCACCCAGGAAGGCCAGGCGGTGTTCCGCTGGGCCGTGTTCGAGATGGCGAAGGTCGCCCAGCAGGCGCTGGACGCGGCCGGGATCACCGTGGACGACCTGGACGTCTTCATCCCGCACCAGGCCAACGTGCGGATCATCGACTCGATGGTGAAGACACTGAAACTGCCGGAGCACGTCACGGTCGCCCGTGACATCCGCACCACCGGCAACACCTCGGCCGCCTCGATCCCGCTCGCGATGGAGCGGCTCCTGGCGACCGGCGAGGCGAAGAGCGGCGACACCGCGCTCGTCATCGGCTTCGGGGCGGGTCTCGTCTACGCCGCGACTGTCGTTACCCTCCCCTAGGCACTCCGTGCCGGATCATGCGGTCCGGTACAGGAGAAACACCTGCCACACCCTCTGGAACATCTACGAAGGAGCGCCGACATGGCCGCCACTCAGGAAGAGATCGTCGCCGGTCTCGCCGAGATCGTGAACGAGATCGCCGGCATCCCGGTTGAGGACGTCCAGCTGGACAAGTCCTTCACCGACGACCTGGACGTCGACTCGCTGTCCATGGTCGAGGTCGTCGTCGCCGCCGAAGAGCGCTTCGACGTCAAGATCCCGGACGAGGACGTCAAGAACCTCAAGACCGTCGGCGACGCGACCGACTACATCCTCAAGCACCAGGGCTGATCGGTCGATCAGGCCTTCGGGCTGACTGCCCCGCCACCCGGCGGTGGCGCCGCTTAATCCTCGGATCCGTTGGAGAAAGAATTCCCGTGAGCTCGACCAATCGCACCGTGGTCGTCACCGGTATCGGCGCAACCACACCGCTGGGTGGCGACGTAGCCTCTACCTGGGAGGGCCTGGTCGCCGGACGTTCCGGCGTCAAGCCCCTGGAGCAGGACTGGGCCGCCGAGCAGGCGGTCCGTATCGCGGCGCCCGTCGCCGTGGAACCGACCGAGGTCATCCCGCGGCCGCAGGCCCGCCGCCTCGACCGCTCGGCGCAGTTCGCGCTGGTCGCGGCCAAGGAGGCGTGGGCGGACGCCGGTTTCGAGGCGAAGGCCGGCGAGGACCCGGCCGTCGACCCGGACCGGCTCGGCGCGGTCATCGCCTCCGGCATCGGCGGCGTGACGACACTCCTCGACCAGTACGACGTGCTCAAGGAGAAGGGCGTCCGCCGCGTCTCCCCGCACACCGTGCCCATGCTGATGCCCAACAGCCCGTCGGCCAACGTGGGCTTGGCCGTGGGTGCCCGGGCGGGCGTGCACACGCCGGTCTCCGCCTGCGCCTCGGGCGCCGAGGCCATCGGCTACGCCATCGAGATGATCCGCACCGGCCGTGCCGACGTCGTCGTCGCCGGTGGTACGGAGGCGGCGATCCACCCGCTGCCCATCGCCGCGTTCGGCAACATGATGGCGATGTCCAAGAACAACGACGACCCGCAGGGCGCGTCACGTCCCTACGACGTGGCCCGCGACGGCTTCGTCCTCGGCGAGGGCGCCGGTGTCGTCGTCCTGGAGTCCGCCGAGCACGCCGCCAAGCGCGGGGCCCGGGTGTACGCCGAGGCGGTCGGGCAGGGCATCTCCGCCGACGCGCACGACATCGTGCAGCCGGAGCCGGAGGGGCGGGGCATCTCGAAGGCCCTGCAGAACCTGCTGGAGCGCACCGACCTGGACCCGGCGGAGATCGTGCACGTCAACGCGCACGCGACGTCGACGCCGGCCGGTGACATCGCCGAGCTGAAGGCGCTGCGGAAGGTGTTCGGTGACGACACCGACCACATCGCGGTGTCCGCGACGAAGTCGATGACCGGGCATCTGCTCGGTGGTGCGGGTGGTGTCGAGACGGTGGCGACCGTGCTCGCGCTGTACCACCGGGTGGCTCCGCCGACGATCAACGTGGAGAACCTCGACCCCGAGGCCGAGGCGAACGCGGACGTCGTGCGGGGTGAGGCCCGGAAGCTGCCGGTCGACGGGCGTCTCGCCGCGCTGAACGACTCGTTCGGGTTCGGTGGGCACAACGTGGTGCTGGCGTTCCGGACGGTTTGATTTCGCCTTCACGGCGAGTGGCCCGGACTCTTCGTGAGTTCGGGCCACTCGCCGTTTTGTGTCGTGTTGTGTGCCGGGTGCGGGCCGGTGGGGGTTGTTCGCGCCCACGCGGCGGAGCCGCAAATCGAAACAGCCCCGCGCCCCTGAAAGCCAAAAACAGGCCCTACACCACCTGGTGGAGCCAGCGGACCGGGGCGCCTTCGCCCGCATATCTGAACGGCTCCAGTTCGTCGTCCCAGGGCTTGCCCAGGAGTTTGTTGAGCTCGGCCTCCAGGTCCGTCTCCCCGCGCCGGCTGCGTTGCAGGGCCGCGCGCAGGCGGTCCTCGGGGATGAGGATGTCGCCGTGGATGCCGGTGACCGCGTGGAAGATGCCCAGGTCGGGCGTGCAGCTGTAGCGTTCGCCCTCGGCGGTGGGGCAGGGTTCCGCGGTGACCTCGAAGCGGAGCAGGTGCCAGCCGCGGAGCGCGGAGGCGAGCTTGGACGCCGTGCCGGCCTGGCCCTGCCAGGAGAACTCCGAGCGCCAGGTGCCCGGGGCGGCGGGCTGACGGATCCAGTCCAGGCTCACGCGCGTACCGAGCACCCCGGCGACGGCCCACTCGACGTGCGGGCACAGCGCGCGCGGCGCCGAGTGCACGTACAGAACTCCACGTGTCGTCACCGGAACCTCCGGGCAGAGCGGGACATCTTGGAAACGGGCGGAACGGCTGTGACCGGGCGGGTCACGTTGATGGCGAGGCTACCGTGCGGTGACGCAAGGAGTGTGACGTACGGTCGGTCCCGGCGCCGGGAAACGCCCGCCATTCACCCAGGGGGACGCTTGTACGGGTGTGAGCCGTTGCACCTGATCGGCCGGGAACCCTCGTGCGTTGTTATGGGTTGGGGAGACAGGCACGGCGCGGCGAGGGGATGGACCAGGGATGCGGAAGCGAAGCCAACGCTCGCGCGTCGTTCTTGCCGTGGTCGTGGCGGCCGCCCTGGGTGCCGCCGGGTGTGACGCCGTCGGGGGCGACTCCCCCGCCCCGTCCGATTCGGCCAAGCCGTCGCCCAGGCCCACGCCCCTGTGGGACCGCAGCCCGAGTTCCGTCGCGGCCGTGGGCGACTCCATCACCCGGGGTTTTGACGCCTGTGATGTGCTGTCGGACTGCCCGGAGGCGTCCTGGGCGACCGGTGCGAGCCCCGAGGTCGACTCCCTCGCCGTCCGGCTGCTGGGGCGGACGGGGGCGGAGCGGCGGAGCTGGAACTACGCCGTGACCGGGGCGCGGATGGCGGACCTGCCGGGGCAGATCGACCGGGCCGTGCGGCGCAAGCCACAGCTGGTGACGGTGATGGTGGGGGCCAACGACGCCTGTCGGGCCACGCCCTCGGCGATGACCCCGGTCACGGAGTTCCGCGCTGACTTCGAGGACTCGATGCGCTCGCTGCGCACAGCGCTGCCCAAGGCCCAGGTGTTCGTGGCCAGCGTGCCGAACCTGAAGCGGCTGTGGTCGCAGGGGCGCACCAGCCCGCTGGGCAAGCAGGTCTGGCAGCTGGGCATCTGCCCGTCGATGCTGGGTGACGCGGACGCGGTGGACGCGACGGCGAACCTGCGGCGGAACACGGTGCAGAAGCGGGTGGAGGACTACAACAAGGTCCTCAAGGACGTCTGCGCCAAGGACAAGCGGTGCCGCTACGACGGGGGCGCGGTGTACGAGTACCGTTTCGGCACCACCCAGTTGAGCCGCTGGGACTACTTCCACCCGAGCGTGAACGGACAGGCCCGGTTGGCGGAGATCGCCTACCGGACCGTCACGGCGGAGCGGCCCTGACCCGGGGCCTGACTTAGAGTTCCGCACATGAACGAACTCTTCGGCACACTTTCCGACGGCACGCCAGTGCACCGCTGGACCCTGGAGCGGGCGGGCGTCCGGGTGCGGATCCTGTCGTACGGCGGAATCGTGCAGTCGGTCGAGGTGCCGGACCGGGACGGCCGGGCCGGGGACGTGGTGCTGGGGTTCCCCGGCCTCGACGGCTATCTCACGCACCCGGAGCCGTATCTCGGCGCCCTGGTCGGGCGGTACGCCAACCGGATCGCCGGGGCCCGGTTCCCGCTGGACGGGCGGACGTACGCGCTCGAACCGAACAACGGGCCGAACGCGCTGCACGGTGGCGTGCGGGGCTTCGACAAGCGGGTGTGGGAGGGGACGCCCGTCGAGCACGGTGTGCGGCTCGCGCGGGTCAGTCCGCACGGGGAGGAGGGCTTCCCGGGGCGGCTGGAGGTCTCGGCGACGTACACGCTCCAGGAGAGCGGGGCGCTGCGGATCGCGTACGAGGCGGTGACGGGCGCGCCGACCGTGGTGAACCTGACCAACCACAGCTACTTCAACCTGGCCGGTTCCGGTGACGCGGGCGGTCACGAACTGCGGCTGGCCGCCTCCCGGTACACGCCGGTGGACGCGGATCTGATCCCGACCGGCAGCCTGGACGACGTGACCGGTACGCGCTTCGACTTCCGTGAGGCGCGCAAGGCCGGCGCCGGCTACGACCACAACTTCGTGCTCGACAAGGGGGTGACGGACGTTCCGGAACAGGTCGCGGAGCTGCACGATCCGGCGTCCGGGCGGGTGCTGACGGTGGCGACCACCGAGCCCGGGCTCCAGCTGTACACCGCCGACCATCTGGGCGAGCCCTTCGCGCCGGGCGGCGGCATCGCGCTGGAGACCCAGCACTTCCCCGACTCCCCGAACCGGCCGGAGTTCCCGGGCACGGTGCTGCGACCGGGCGGGGTGTACCGCTCGGAGACGGTGTACGGGTTCGGCATCCGCTAGGGGGTGCCGGGGCTCCTGAGAGCCCACGAGCCCCGGTCCAGGGGTCAGGTCCCGGACCGGGGCTGCCATGTGGGGAACTTGTCCCGGATCAGACGTTAATCGTCGCGGTGATCCTGCGGTCCGTGATCGAGCGCCCGACCTGGATCTCGTACGAACCCTTCACACACGACCACGACATGGTCGTCTCGTCCCAGATCTCGAAGGCCCGGCGCGGCAGTTCGACGGTCGCCTCGACGCTCTCGCCGGGTCCCGCCTCCACGCTCGCGAAACCGGCCAGCCAGCGGGCCGGACGGGCGGGGTCGGGCTCGCCCGGGGCGAGGTAGAGCTGGACGACCTCGTGGCCGGGGCGGTCGCCGGTGTTGCGGAGGCGGACCTTCGCGGTGGTGGTGTCGGCGGCGCCTTCGACCTCGACCGACTCGTAGGTCCAGTCGGTGTAGCCGAGGCCGTGGCCGAAGGGGTAGGCGGGGGTGCGGCCCTGCTTCTCCCAGGCGCGGTAGCCGATGAAGACGTCCTCGTCGTAGGGGAGTTCGCCGCCCTGTGGGACGACCTGGGTGACCGGGGCGTCGGTCAGGGAGCCCCAGGTGGTGGGCAGCCGGCCGCCGGGCTCGTGGGCGCCGGTGAGCACGTCGGCGAGGGCCGCGCCGCCCTCCTGGCCGGGGAACCAGGTGAGGAGCACGGCGGCGACGTCCTCGCGCCACGGCATCTCCACCGGGGAGCCGGCGTTGACGACCACGACGGTGTTCGGGTTGGCGGCGGCGACGGCGCGGACCAGGTCGTCCTGGCGGCCGGGCAGGCGCAGGTCCGTGCGGTCGAAGCCCTCCGACTCGACGCGCTCGGTGGTGGCGACCACGACGACGGCCGTGTCGGCGGCCCGGGCGGCCGCTGCGGCCTCGGCGATCAGCTCGTCGGGGTCGCGCTGCGGGTCCTGGTGGGCGAGGGAGAAGCCGATGGTCCGCATGGGGTGGTCGCTGGGCGGCGGGACGGTGTAGGTCAGGGAGACCTCGACCGGTTCGCCCGTGGTCAGGTCGACCCGGGCGTGGGGCACCGGGGATCCGAAGAACGCCGCGAAGGGGTCGCCGTCCTCGGCGGGGCGCTGGACGTCGTCGAAGTACGTGGTGCCCGCGACGGTCAGCCGGAAGGGGCCGAGGCCCTTGAAGCCGAAGGTGTGCGTGCCGGTCTCGCGCGGGGTGAAGGTGCCCGTCAGCTCGACGGTCGCCAGGGTGTCGTGGGTGACGCCGTCGGGGAGGTCGTCGCCCATCCACTGGATGTGGCCGCCGGCGGCCGAGCGGGTGCCGATGACGGTGCCCTCGCTGTCGCGGCACACGGCGCGCAGCTCGAAGCCCTGGCCGGCGACGGGGAGTTCGGTGTTCGGGTCGGCGCCGAGGGCGTAGCCGATGCTGCCGTCGGGGAGGGCGGCGGTGAGGCCGTCGAGCGGGGAGACGGTCCGGGCGGGGAAGACGGTGGCGGAGCCGCCGCCGAGGACGCGGGCGTCGCGGGCGGCGGCGCCGATCAGCGCGATCCTGCCGGGCTTCAGCGGCAGCGCGCCGTTCTCGTTGCGGACGAGCACGAAGGAGCGGCGGGCGATCTCGCGGGCGAGCGATTCGCCGTGGACGGGCGCGGGCAGGTCGGTGACGGCCGGTTCGGCGCCCTCCAGGATGCCGACGCGGGCGGCGAGGCGCAGGACGCGGCGGACGGCCTCGTCGACCTGGGCCTCGTCGGCCTCGCCGTCCCGGACGGCGCGGGCGAGGGCCT
>NZ_MUKA01000270.1 GCF_002150735.1 Streptomyces africanus | reverse complement strand
TCCTCGTCCGCCGGCTCCGCCGCCGTCGTCACGCCGTGAGCCAGTCGCAGGACGTCGATCGGCTCGACGTCCCGCCGGAGCGTGCCCTCCTCCTGTGCTGCCCGGACCAGGCGCCCCGCCGCGCTCTTCACCGAGTCACCGCAGGCCGTGGCCACGGTCGAGTCGCTCTGCGTGACGGCCGGGCCCAGCAGGGCCCTGAGGCCGCGCATGCGGGTCATCCCGGCGCCGAGTTCGTACAGCCACTCCACCAGCGCCTCGCCGGGCGCCAGTTCCGCCGCGAGTTCACCGGCCCGGGCCGCCATCGCCTCGATGCGGTCGAGGTAGGCGGCCTCCAGCAGCGCGTGCCGGGTCGGGAAATGCCGGTACAGCGTGCCGGAGCCGACCCCGGCCCGCTTGGCGATGTCGTCGAGCGAAGCGCCCTCACCATGCTCGGCAAAGGCCTCCACGGCCACCTTCAGCAACCGCTCGTGATTACGCCGGGCATCCGCCCGCATGGGCCTGACCTGCGCCATGCAGCCACTCCTCACGAACCGGGGACCCTCTCCGTACCCTACCGAGAACGGCCGGCGGGCTGAGGTCCGTACCCCGCCGCCTCACATCTTCATCGCCCCCGCCGCCAGGTCCCGCAGGAAGTGCCGCGCCCCGATCAGGAACACGACGATCAGCGGGATGACACTCATCAGCGCGCCCGCCATCACCAGCGCATAGTCGGTGTTGTAGAGGACGTTGAGATTCGCCAGGGCGACCTGGAGAGTGACCCTGTCGGGGTCGATCATGACGACCAGGGGCCAGATGTAGTCGTTCCAGAGGCCGATGAACGTGAAGATGCCGAGGAAGGCGAGGGCCGGCCGGAACAGCGGCAGGGCGACCGTCCAGTAGAGGCGGAAGAAGCCGGCGCCGTCGATCCGCCCGGCGTCCAGCAGCTCGTCCGGCAGCGAGTTCTGCGCGTACTGGCGCATCCAGAAGATGCCGAAGGCGTTCGCCGCACCGGGAATGATCAGCGCCTTCAGGGACCCGGCCCAGCCGAACGCGGCCATGGTCACGAACTGCGGCACCAGGGAGAGCTGCGCGGGGATCATGTACGTCACCAGCAGCATGCCGAAGAGGAACTTCTTCGCCGGGAACTCGTACTTGGCGAAGGCGAACGCGGCCAGCGAGTCGAAGAACAGCACCAGCACGGTCCCGAGGACGGCGACGACGACGGTGTTGAACAGCGAGCCGAAGAAGTCGACGGTGTCGAGCACCCGCCCCATGTTGTCCAGCAGATGCGGCCCCGGCACCAGCTTGGGCGGGTAGCGGTAGATGTCCTGCGTGGTGCCGGAGGCCAGCACCACCAGCCAGTAGAAGGGGAACAGCGAGACCAGCACACCGAGCAGCAGCACCGCCCGGACGCAACAGCGGCTGAGCCTGCTGCCGGAGCCGATGGCCAGGCCCGCGTTCCCGGGCGGCCTCTGTTCAACGGCCATTGCGTGCCCCCTTGCGGCGCAGCAGTCCGGCGATGCCGGGCCGGCGGTCGTCGTCCGAGCCGGCGACCAGACGCCAGTTGATGACGGTGAAGACCGCGATGATCGCGAAGAGGACCCAGCCCATGGCGGCGCCGTAGCCGAACTGGTGCTCCTTGAAGGCCTTCTGCCACAGATAGAGCACGATGGTCATCCCTTCCTGGCCCGGCCCGCCCGTGGTTCCGACGTCGGTCGACTGGAAGAGCACCTGGGACTCGGTGAAGATCTGCAGCCCGTTGATGGTGGAGGTGACGGCGGCGAAGAGCACCACCGGCCGCAGTTGCGGCAGGACGACCCGGAAGAGGGTCTGCCTGCTGTTCGCGCCGTCGACGCGGGCGGCCTCGAAGTGCTCGGTGGGGATGGCCTGGAGGCCCGCCAGGAAGATCAGCGCGTTGTAGCCGACCCACCGCCAGATGATCATGATGGAGACGGACGACTTGATGCCCCACTCCGAGGACAGCCAGCCGACCCCGTCCAGCCCGACCGCCCGCAGTACCGAGTTGGCGAGGCCCGCCTGGGCGAAGACCGAGCCGAACACGACGGTCATGGCGACCATCGAGGTGACGTTGGGGACGAAGTACGCCACCCGGTAGGCGCCGGCGAAGCGGACCTGCGAGTGCAGCAGGAACGCCAGCACCAGGGCCAGGAACAGCATCGGCACCGTGGACAGGAACCAGATCTCGAAGGTGTTGAGCACCGAGTGCCAGAACACCGAGTCCCGCAGCAGCCAGCCGTACTGCTGGAACCCGACGTAGCGCATGTCGCCGATGCCGTCCCAGTCCTGGAAGGACAGGTAGACGGAGAAGAGGATCGGGAAGGCGCCGAAGACGGCGAACAGCACGTAGAACGGGGAGATGGCGAGCAGCGGCGGGAGGTGCCGGCGGCGTCCGCCCGGGGTGGTGGGCCGGGTACGGCCGGCGGGCGGCTTCTCGTTCGCCGCCGGCGCTCCGGCCGGTTCGAGCACGGTCGCCATGTCAGCTCACCCCCGCGCGGGACAGCGTGGTCTCGGCGGTGCGCACGGCGTCCCGCCAGGCCCGGTCGGGGTTCTTGCCGAGCATCTCCACATTGGTCAGCTCCTGGAAGAACGGGGTGTTGGCGGACTCCTCGTAGGGGCTGAAGTAGACGACCGGGGCCTTCCGGGCAGCCGGGCCGAAGACGTCGATGGGCTGCTGACCGCCGAAGAACGGGTCGGGCCTGTGCATCGCCGGGTCGGCGTACGCGGCCGGAGTGGTGGGGAACAGGGCCATCTCCTGGTAGCTCTTGAGCTGGTTCGCCGGGCTGAGCAGCCACTTCAGGAAGGCGAAGCCGGCCTCGGGGTCCCGGCAGTAGCGGGTCAGCGTCATGTACGAGCCGCCGTAGTTGGCGGGGCCGTCCGGCATGGTGGTGAGCCGCCAGGACCCGGCGGTCTTCGGGGCGGTGTCCTTCAGGCCGTTGATGGCCCAGACGGCCGTGGTCATCGTGGCGATCCGGCCTCCGCTCATGGCCGCGTTGAAGTCGGGGGTGCCGTCCGTGATCCTGGCGCTGAGTCCCTGGCGCAGGATGTCCACGGACAGGTCCCAGGCCCGCCGGACGTGCTCCTGGTCACCGATGAAGCGGTTGTCGGCGTCGACGAACTGCCGGGTGCTCTGGAGCAGGACCTGCTGGAAGACGTTGCCGATGTTGCTCACCAGGTACGGCTTGCCGGGGCCCTTCGCCCGCAGGGTGCGTCCGGCGGCGATGAACTTCTCCCAGGTGGGCATCTCCCCGGCGACGTCCGCCGGTTCGTGGGCCAGTCCGGCCTCCCGGAAGAGGTCCCTGCGGTAGTACAGCGCGGTGGGGCCGGCGTCCAGCGGGAAGCCGATCATCCGGCCCGTCGGAGTGAAGCAGGCCTTCCACTTCCACTCGAGGTACTGGTCGCGGACGGACTCCGCGCCGAGTTCGCGCAGGTCGAGGAACTCGTTCTCGTCGGGGAAGAACGTGGCGAGGTTGTCGTTGTTCACGACCGTCACGTCCGGCACGTAGGCGCGCGCGGCGAGACTGGTGCGCACCTTGGAGTCGATGTCGCCGTCGGGTATCTGCGAGCCCCGCACCTTCAGCACCGGCACTCCGGGGACGCCCCGCCTGGCGGTGGCGAGCAGCTTGTCGCTGAGCGAGCCCTTCCAGTACCAGAGGCTGAGGTGGTCGGTGCCGGCGGAGGCCGATCCCTCGGCCGACCCGCATCCGGTCAGCCCGAGCAGCCCCGCCCCCGCGCCGCCCAGGGAGGCCCCCAGAAAGCGTCTGCGGGACATCGTTCGGTGTTCCATGGGCGCGCACTCGCTTTCCGGGCGTGCCGCGGCCGGGCACAGCACTGCCGCGGGCCCGTCTTTCACGGGATGGGGGGCTTCCCTGATGAGGAAGTGAACGGAAGACAACGATGTCGGCGGGCGGGCGGGTGGTGGTCGGCCGACGATCTCGCTGGGGGTGTGTGGGCTCGTGAACGTTCACGTGAGCGTTGCCGTCGAGTATCGGGGCGCCCGAAAACCGGTGTCAAGGGAACTGCGCGGAACGATCCGCCGGGCCGCGTGCCCGGGTCGTCAGGCGGAGGAGCGGACCACCAGCTCGGGCACCACCCACGCGTCCGCGCCCCGCAGCGGCTCCTCACCCGCGCGCAGCCGGGCCACCTGCTCCACGGCCAGCCGCCCGAGCTGCCGCTTGTCGATGTGCAGGGTGGTCAGGGCGGGTTCCACCAGCTCGCCCAGGGAGAGACCGTCGAAGCCCAGCACCGCCAGATCGTCCGGAACGCTCCGGCCCTGGCGGCGGGCGGTGCGCATCGCCCCGACCGCGATCAGGTCGTTGAAGCCGAAGACCGCGGTGATCTCGGGCCGCGCCGCCAGGAGCCGTTCCATGCCGGCCTCGCCGCCGGCCACGCTGTGCTCCGGGCACACCACGACCCAGTCCTCGTCGACCGGCAGTCCGAGCCGCCGCACCTGCTCCAGGAAGGCCAGCCGGCGCGGGCCGGGGCCGTGCACGCCGTCCAGCATGCCGATCCTGCGGTGCCCCGCGCGGAACAGGTGGTCCATGCCCTGCTCGACCCCGGTGGCGGCGTCGATGCCCACGGCCGCGAACCCGGTCTGCTGCGGGCCCCGCTCCAGCAGCACCAGCGGCACGCCTCCCAGGTGCCGGGCGAGGACGTCGTCCGGGTCCTTGAAGTAGCCCACGACCGCGTCCGCCTGGTGGGAGAGCACGTCGAGCGCCTGCCGCTCCCTGGCCTCGTCGATACGGGAGTCCCACACCACCACCTGCCAGCCGCGCTGCTCGGCCGCCTCCAGCACTCCGGCGGCCACCTCGGGGAAGAAGGGGTTGCGCAGGTCCGGGATGACCAGGCCTGCCGTCACCGCCCCCTTCTGGACGAGTCCGCGCGCGAAACGGCTGGGCCGGTAGTCCAGGAGCCGGGCCGCCTCCAGGACCCGTTCCTTGGTGGCCGGGTCGATCTCACCCTTGTCGTTGACCGCCCGGGAGACCGTCTGCCGTGACACCCCGGCCAGTCGTGCGACGTCGTGGATCGTGGCCCGGCGCCGGGCACCACCGGGTCGCTCGGCACCCGGCTCCGCCCACTGATTGTCGGTCCACACGCTGAGCACCTTATCCGGCGCGGCACGCCGCCCGGCAGGGCGACCGCGCGGGCCCCTCAGCCGCCGAGCTCCGTGAAGAGCGTCAACTGGAGGGCACCCGGGGCCTCCAGCCGGGAGTTCAGGGAGTTCCAGGGGGTGCGCGTGGGCTCGGCGACCACTTCGGCTCCGGCGGCGGCCAGCTTCGCCGTGACGGCGACGGAGTCGTCCACCTGGAAGGCGACCCGGACATGTCCGGCGACCCGCCGCCCCACCTCGACCTCGTCGATGAAGGCGGCGTGGTTCGGGTCGGTCAGCTCCAGGGTGGCCCGCCCGGCCTCCAGGATCGTGACCCGCCCGCCCTCCGACGCGAACGCGCCCTGCTCGCTCAGACCGAGCACGTCCCGGTAGAAGTGCAGCGCGGCGTCGTAGTCGTCGGCGGTCACGACCAGGCGGAGTTCTCGCACGGCGGGTTCGTCGGGCATGGGGGGGCTCCTTCGTAGGGTCGCGCCCCGTCAGGGGCGCGGGGAACTGCGCGAACAACCACGACGCACCCGCGGCCTTCCAGCACGGCAACCCGGCAGACGAGGAGCCCGGCCCAGCCGGCGCAGCGCCAGGCCCTGCTCAGAACAGCGCGCTGTACGCGTTCAGCGCCGGCTGTCCGCCCAGGTGGGCGTAGAGCACCGTGGAGTCGCGGCCGATCTCGCCCCGCGCGACCAGGTCGGTCATCCCGGCCATGGACTTCCCCTCGTAGACGGGGTCGGTGACCATCCCCTCTGTGCGGGCCGCGAGCCGCATCGCCGACAGCGTGGTCTCGTCGGGGACGCCGTACGTGCCCGCGTGGTACCGCTCGTCGAGTTCGACATCGGCCTCGGTCAGCTCCCGCTTGACGCCGATGAGCCGGCCCGTGCGGTGCGCGATCCGGGCGATCTGGGTCCGGGTGGCGGCCGGTTTCGCCGAGGCGTCGATGCCGAGCACCCGCCGGGGACGCCCGCCCGCCTCCTCCAGCGCGGCGAACCCGGCGACCATGCCGGCCTGGGTGGAGCCGGTCACCGAGCACACGACCACGGTGTCGAAGAAGACGCCCAGTTCACGCTCCTGCTCGGCGACCTCGTACGCCCACCCGGCGAAACCGAGGCCGCCGAGCGGATGGTCGGAGGCCCCGGCCGGGATGGCGTACGGCTTGCCGCCCGCCTCCTCGACCTCCCTGAGCGCCTGCTCCCAGCTCTCCTTGAACCCGATCCCGAACCCGGCCTTGACCAGCCGTACGTCGGCTCCGGCGAGGCGGCTGAGCAGGATGTTGCCGACCTTGTCGTACACGGCGTCCGGCCAGTCCACCCAACTCTCTTGCACCAGCACGCACTTGAGCCCGGCCCGGGCGGCGACCGCCGCGACCTGGCGGGTGTGGTTGGACTGCACCCCGCCGATCGACACGAGCGTGTCGCAGCCCTGGGCGAGCGCGTCGGCGACCAGGTACTCCAGCTTGCGGGTCTTGTTCCCGCCGTACGCGACACCGGAGTTGCAGTCCTCGCGCTTGGCCCAGAGGGCGGCACCGCCGAGGTGCGCGGTCAGCCGCTCCAGGGGATGGACCGGCGACGGCCCGAAGAGCAGGGGGTAACGCTCGTACGAGGCGAGGGACGGGGAAGACGAAGAAGGGGACGGGGAACGGGACATGGGTCCTCCCGGGTCGGGACGGGATGGCGATCGGTCTTCAGTCGGCGAGCTCTTCGAGCCCCCGCCAGATCTCCGCCGTGACGCGGACCGCCTCGGCCGCGTCACCGGCCGCACAGGCCTCGATCAGCCGTTCGTGCAGCCCGGCCGAACGGCAGCTGCCGCCCTCACCGAAGCGCCGTCGCTCCAGCCGGCGGATGAGCGGGGTGTAGCGGGCGACGGTCGCGGCGGCCGCGCGGTTGCCGCTCACCCGGACCAGGACGTCGTGCAGCGCGTCGTCCGCGCGCAGGGCACCGTCCACGTCTCCGGCGCCGACGGCGGCGGCGAACCGCTGGTTGGCGGCACGCATCGCCTCGACGTCCGCGGCCCCGAGCCGGGGCACGGCGACCCGCGTCACCAGCTCGTGCATGGCGCCGACCACGGCGGCGGCGTCCCGGACGTCGGAGGCCACGAGCGGGGTCACCCGGGTGTAGCTCTGCGGCTTGCTCTCCAGCAGCCCCTCGTCCACGAGCCGGGAGAACGCCTCCCGCACCGGCGCCCGGGACAGCCCCAGCCGCTCCGCGAGCTCGGCGTCCCGCACCACCGCACCGGGTTCGATCTCCCCGGCCACGATGGCGTCCCGGATCGCCTCGTACGCACGGTCCCTGAGCAGGGTCCGGGGCACGGGCCGGATGGCCTCCATAACTGAAATGTTAGATGTCAGCCCGGCCGAGAACAAGGCCCCGTCGAGAACAAGGGCCCGTCGGGAACAGGGACCCGTCGGGAACAGGGGCCCGGACAAGATCGTGGCCCGCACTCCCCACGGGGTGCGGGCCACGTCTCTCAGACCGCCCAGGGCCAGTCGGCGTCACGGGAGGCCTCGATCAGCGGAACCATCCGGAACGCCGCGTCCGTCAGGCCCCCGAACGTGTGCCGGTTGCCCTTCCCCGACGGGCCGTGGCCCGCCCGGTATCCGGCGAGGTTCCAGGTGTAGACCGGCACGCCGGCCGGGACCTGCTCGGTCGGGTCACCCCGGTGGTGGTGCGTGTACTGCTCGTCGGTGACGATCAGCACCCGGTCGTGCTTCCGGTAGTGCCGGCGCACCGCCTCGGTGGTGTCGGTGCCGCCCAGGTCGCCGAAGCGGTCGAGGATCTTCAGCACCGACTCGCCCTTGCGGAACCTCACGCGGTCGCTCGTCGAGCCGAACTCGACCAGGTCCGCTCGCTCCGCCCGCAGCGCGAGCGCCGTGCCGAAGATCGCAGCGGCGTCGGCGCGGTTCAGCTCCGAGCGGTCGGACAGCCGCGACCAGAACATCGAGCCCGAGCGGTCCACGAGCACCAGGGTCCGGCCGGGCAGCGCGGGCACGTTGGCCAGCGAGTGGCCGAGCGCCCGCTCCAGCGCGTACGACCAGCGCAGCGACGGCGCGTGCTGGTACGCGGCGAGGTACCGGAAGGGGAACTGCCGCGAGCGCACGACCTCGGCCGGGTCGCTGATCCGCGCGGCGACCCGCTCGGCGACCTCGTCGGACACCCCGGCCTCGTCGAAGTTCCGCAGGTTGCGCACGAGCGCCATGGCGCCCATGGACGGAATCACGGCCTCCCACGCCGCCTTGTCCATCGGCCCCTGCAGCCAGCCGGCCAGCGTCTCCCACGTCATCCCCGCCTCGGCTAGCCGCTCGGCACCGCCCTCGGCGGTCACGACCGCGCGCCGCTGAGCCACCGGCAGCGCCATCAGCTCGCGGTGCGCGGTGAGGACGCGGTCCGAGGCGGGCGGCACAGCGGTGTCGGGGTGGTGCCGCCGGTCCAGGGCGTACCGGAACATCTCGCCCTGCCAGGGCTTGTCCGGGTCCGGCGCGGCGTGCACGAGGTTGAGGATGTCGCCGAAGCGGTAGCCCTTGGAGGCCGTGTCGTACTTCAGCAGCGCCTTGCCGTGGTAGAGGCGGCGTACGGCGTCGGCGATGCCCCGCTTCACCGGCTTGGGCACATTGCGGCCGTACGTCGCCGTCCAGTACGCGAGCAGTTCGCCGGGCTCGTCGGGCCGCTGGAGCACGGAGGCGACGACCTGCCGGCCCGTGGGGCCGCCGGTCGCGCCCGCGTCCAGGCGGGCCTTGACGTACTCGGCGGCGCCGACGACGGAGGCCGTGCGCAGATTGCCCTCGCCGCGCAGCCAGCCGAGCAGGCCGGCCGTCCACACCGGGTCGGTGACGGCGAGCTCGCGCACGAGTTTCGCGAAGCGGTCGTCGCGGTCGGCGCCGGTCTCGTAGAAGGTCTGCTGCGAAACGAAGTTGGACACAGCGAGCAGGAAGAGCTCGGAGCGGACGTCACGCTCGCGGCCCCGGCCGCCCTCGTAGGTGCGCAGCACTCGCCCGGTGGAGGTCACACGGGAGACGGGACGCGCCCGCGCCGCCTTGCCGTTGAATCGCGCCATGGTGAATTCCCCCGAATTCTTTGCAGGTTTCCGAGAGAAGCGCGGCATATGGGAAAGGTGGATGCCCGAGAACAGAAGTCGGCGACGGACTAATCCGGATGCTCTGCCGATTGAGCTACAGCGACCCTAAGCCGCTGACGGGATTCGAACCCGCAACCCTCCGATCAAAGGAAGTAACCGTTGCCTGCGCACCGGGCACCCACCCCATGCAGCGCCTCCCGAGATCAAGTCGGCGGCGGCGTCGGATTCTTTGGAAGAGAAGTAGCCGCTGCCATCGCACCGGGAGGTGCGTGACGTTGTGATCTCACTGTAGGAGGCGCAGCGCGGGCACTGCGAGCGAATTAACTACCGCTTCTGCCGCTTCCACGGGCCGGTGATGGCGAGCATAATGCCGGGCGTCTGGATGTTGGCGAAGAGGGTCCGGCCGTCGGGTGAGAAGGTGACCCCGGTGAACTCGCTGTATTCGGGCTCCTCCTCGGTGCCGATGTTCAGCTCGTTGCGGGCGATCGGGTAGGTCCGGCCGCTGTCGGTGGCCCCGAACAGGTGCTGCACCCCTTCCCCGTCCTCGGCGATGACGAGGCCGCCGTACGGGGAGACGGTGATGTTGTCCGGGCCGTCGAACGCGCCGTCCTTGGAGGGGTCGGGATTCACTCCGAGCAGGACCTTCAAGGTCAGCGTCCGGCGCCTGGGGTCGTAGAACCAGACCTGGCCGTCGTGTCGGCCGGGGCTCTCCTCGCGGGCGTACGAGGAGACGATGTAGGCACCCCCGTCGCCCCACCACATGCCCTCCAGCTTGCGGGCGCGGGTGACCTCCCCCTCGCCGAACTGCTTGCGCACGGGGGTCGTACGGGCGTCGCGGTCGGGCACGTCCACCCAATCGACGCCGTAGACGGTGCCGGTCTTCGTGGCGCGGGACAGGTCGTCGACGTACTTACCGCCCGAGTCGAAGCACTTGGGTGCCTGGAGGACGCCGGCGTCGTCGGCGAGCTCGCGGAACTCTCCGGGGCCGTACGCGAAGCCCTCGGGCGGGGTCCAGCGGTAGAAGAGGCCGTTGGGGCCGGCGGCGTCCTCGGTGAGGTAGGCGTGGCCGCGCCTGGGGTCGATGACGACGGCCTCGTGATCGTAGCGGCCGAAGAACTTCAGCGGCTTGGGGTTCCGGTTGGCACGCCGGTCGCTCGGGTCGACCTCGAACACGTAACCGTGGTCCTTGGTCATGCCGTTGACGCCGGCCCTGTCGGAGTTCTCCTCACAGGTGAGCCAGGTGCCCCAGGACGTGCGGCCGCCCGCGCAGTTGGTGGAGGTACCGGCGATGCCCACCCACTCGGCGACCCGTCCGTCGGGGCGTATCTCGACGACCGTGCAGCCGCCGGCGGCGGCCGGGTCGTAGACGAGGCCCTCGGTGAGCGGCACCGGGTACTTCCAGTTGGCGCGCGGGCCCTTCAACTCGTGGTTGTTGACGAGCAGGGTGGTGCCGCGCGGGCCGTCGAAGGTGGCGGTGCCGTCGTGGTTGGAGGGCGTGAACTCACCGGACTCCAGCTTGGTCTTCCCGCTGTAGGTGATGACGCGGTACGAGAAGCCCGCGGGCAGGGCGAGGATCCCCTCGGGGTCCGGTACGAGCGGCCCGTAGCCGACCCCGTGCCGGGCGTCCGCCGCGCCCTCCGCGCTGTCGGTGTCGTAGGACGCCAGGGCGTTCGGCGCGGTGGCGAGGGCCCCGACACTGCCCGCGAGCGCGACACCGGCACCGGTGATCGCGGAGTGTCTGGCGAAGTCCCTGCGGGTGAGCGACATGGTGTCTCCTGTGACGGTGGATATGCCGTGGAGGATGGCGGACCTCATTCGCCGCCACCGTCCCGCTCATCCATGAACGCCGGTTGAACAACACCCCAGGGGCGCGGGGAACGGCGCGCCAAGCCACAACGCACGCGCACCCGCAAAACAGGATCAACCCCCCTGTTGCGACCGCGCCTTAAAAGCCGCCTTCCGCGCTTCCTTCGCAACCTTCTTGTCCGGATGCAACCGCCCCATCGCCTCCAGCACATCAGCGGTCGCGGGATGATTAACCCGCCACACCGCCTCGAAAAACCCACCGTGCTGCCGCGCAAGCCCCTCGACCAACGCCCGCAGCTCCTCGGAATTACCCTCCGCCGCCAGCTGCGCGGCCACCGTATCGATGGTCAGCCAATAGACCATCGCCTCCGACGGAGCGGGCACATCCGCCGCACCGTGCTCGGTCAGCCACACCCGGGCGAGCCCGCCCAACTCGGCATCGTCGAGCACCTCCCGGAGCGCCGGCTCGGCCGAAGCACCCACCAGCGACAACGCCTGCTGACACCGCAACCGCCGCAGCGGCGCCCCGGCATCCGCACCCCGCGCCGCCGCCAGCAGCTCCCGCGCCGCGTCGAGCGATTCCCGCCGCTGGAGCCACTGCTCGGTCTCGGCCTGCGCCGCACCCGGCGGGAACGCCGCCGTGCCGTCGAGCAGCGCGTCGGCTCCCTTGTCCGCGAGGTCCCCGACGGCCGGCGCGTCGAACCCGGCCTCCAGCAGCCGGGCGCGCAGGCCGTAGAGCCCGAGCGGGGTGAGCCGGACCATGCCGTACCGGGAGACGTCGGCGTCGTCGACGGGCCCCGCGGGCTCCTCGTCGGCATCGGCCATGAGCGCCTCGTCGACCGGCTGGTACGCCACGAGGCCCACCGGCTCCAGCATCCGGAACTGGTCGTCCAGCCGCATCATCGCGTCGGACACCTGCTCCAGGACGTCGTTGGTCGGCTCGCCCATGTCGCTGGGCACGATCACCGACGCGGCCAGCGCGGGCAGCGGCACGGGCGCCTCGGCGGGCGTGTCCTCGCCGGCCGTCAGCAGATAGAGGTTGCCGAGCACGCCGTCGAGGAACTCGGCCTCGGCCTCCGGGTCCCAGTCGAGGGCGGAGAGGTCGACCTCGCCGTCCTCGGCCACGAGCCCGTCCAGGTCGGGGACGCTCGCGTCGGCGAGCACCGTCTCCAGGGCCGCGAGCCACACCGTGAGCACGTCCTGCGGCGAGCCGCCGGTGAGCAGCGCGAGGTCCTCGCCCGCCGTGACGGTGCCCTCCTCCTCGTCGACGATCTGGACGAGCCCGGTGTCCACGGCCACCCGCCACGCCTCGCCGGCGTCGGCGGCGGCGTCGTCACCGCTCAGTCCGAGCGCCTCGGCGGCCGCGGGCAACTGTTCGTCGACGAGCCCTCCCCCGGCGTCGACCCGGGTCTCCGGCCCGGCCCAGCGGGCCAGCCGGGCGGCACGGGACAGCAACGGCGTGGACAGCGCGTCGCGCGCCAGCTCCGCTTCGGACGTCAGCCGCACCGGCGGCAGGGGGGAGCTGTCTGACATCGGGGGTTTCTCCTAGGGCGCCTCATACGACTCAGCCGCTCAGCCTAGACGGATTTACACCCATGCCGCCTACTTCATGTCCCCGTCAGGAGCTGTACATGGCCGAAACCTTGACAAGTGCCCTGAGCAGGCTGGAGATTGACGCGCGTAGAAGTCGGCGGACACTTGTGCACCGGGCCGGCCCCACAACCCTGCCCGTCCACCGCTTTCTACGCGCGTCACACCGCCCGCCCCACAGGTAGCGGCAGACAGTCCACGCTCCACCCTCGTCCCGGCGCCCTGTCATGTCCCCGGAGGGATCCCCGTTGCCGAGCAAGTTGCCGAGCAAGTCGTCCGCGCGCCTCGCCGCGCTCACCGTCGCCGCCGTGTGCTCCGCGGCATCCACGATCGTCCTCACCGCCCCCGCACACGCGGACTCGGTCCGCATCCACGACATCCAGGGCAGCACCCGGATGTCGCCGTTCGCCGGCAAGCAGGTCACGGACGTGACCGGAATCGTCACCGGCATCCGGACCTACGGCTCGTCCCGCGGCTTCTGGATACAAGACCCCACGCCGGACGCCGACCCGGCGACCAGCGAGGGCGTCTTCGTCTTCACCGGCTCCGTTCCGAAGGGGGTCGCCGTCGGTGACTCCGTCACGGTCAGCGGCACGGTCTCGGAGTACGTCCCCGGCGGCACCGCCTCCGGCAACCAGTCGCTGACGGAGATCACCAAGCCGACGACCACGGTCGTCTCCAGCGGCAACCGGCTTCCCGCCGCCACGACGATCGACGCGAGGTCGGTCCCCGCCGCCTACACGCCGTCCGGCGACACCACGGCGGACGGCTCGATCAACGCAATCCCCCTCAAGCCCTCGACATACGCCCTGGACCACTACGAGGCGCTGGAGGGCATGACCGTCCGCGTCACCGACACCCGTGTCGTGGGCGCCACCGATCCGTACACCGAACTCTGGGTGACGGTGAAGCCGCACGAGAACCGCAACCGCCACGGCGGCACGGTCTACGGCTCCTACGACGCCCAGAACACCGGCCGCCTGCAGATCCAGTCCCTCGGCTCGACGGCCGGCTTCCCGAAGGCGAACGTCGGCGACACCCTCGCCGGCACCACGGCGGGTCCGCTCGACTACAACCAGTTCGGCGGCTACACCCTGGTCGCGAGCGAACTCGGCACGCTCGAGCCGGCGGGCCTGAAGCGCGAGACGACGAGCAAGCAGCGCTCCTCGGAACTCGCGGTCGCCACCTACAACGTCGAGAACCTCGACCCGGCCGACGACACCTTCGCCGAGCACGCCTCCGCGATCGTGAACAACCTGAAGTCGCCGGACATCGTGTCCCTGGAGGAGATCCAGGACAACAACGGCGCGAAGAACGACGGCACGGTCGCCGCCGACCAGACCATGACCAAGCTGATCGACGCGATCGTCGCGGCCGGCGGCCCGAGGTACGACTGGCGTTCGATCGACCCGGCCGACAACGCGGACGGCGGTGAGCCCGGCGGCAACATCCGCCAGGCGTTCCTGTTCAACCCGGAGCGGGTCTCCTTCACTGACCGCGCGGGCGGCGACGCCACGACGGCGACCGGCGTGACGAAGATCCGCGGCAAGGCGCACCTGACGCTCAGCCCCGGCCGCATCGCCCCCGCCGACGAGGCCTGGAAGAACAGCCGCAAGCCGCTGGCCGGCGAGTTCGCCTTCCGCGGCCGCACGGTCTTCGTGATCGCCAACCACTTCAACTCCAAGGGCGGCGACCAGGGCCTGACCGCCCAGTACCAGCCGCCGGCCCGCAGCTCGGAGACCCAGCGCCACCGGCAGGCCACGCTGGTGAACGCCTTCGTCAAGGACATCCTCGACACCCAGAAGAACGCGGACGTCATCGCCCTGGGCGACATCAACGACTTCGAGTTCTCCCGGACCGCGAAGCTTCTCGAAGGCCGCGGCGAACTCTGGTCGGCGATCAAGTCGCTGCCCAGGAGCGAGCGTTACTCATACGTCTACCAGGGCAACAGCCAGGTCCTCGACCAGATCCTGATCAGCCCCTCGATCCGCCGCGACTGCGACTTCGCGTACGACAGCGTGCACGTCAACGCGGAGTTCAACGACCAGATCAGCGACCACGACCCGCAGGTCCTGCGCTTCCGCCCGTAACCCGGCCGGGGCCGGCTGCACCGAAGGTCCAGCCGGCCCCGCCGCACACCGCACTCACCCGGGCACGAGCCCCAGGGCATGCCGGTACCGGCTCCCGCTCGATCCCTTCATGCCCGGGTACGTCCGCACGCGCTCCCACACGTCGGTCCCGGGCGCCGCCAAGGCCTCGTCGTAGGCCTGGTCGCTCTCCCACTCGGCGTAGTTCAGCACATGCCCGCCATCGGTACTCAGATGGAAATGGGCGGAGATCAGCCCGCCATCGCCCTGCGGATCGTCACCCAGGGCCTTGTGCACGAGATCGACCCACTCCTCGCGCCGCTCCCCGGCCCCTTCCTCGAAGTCGATCCGCACGGTGACGATCAACTCCGGCACCCGAACGTCCCCGACGGCCCGTTCCCGGCTGCGGTACCGCCGGTACCGCCCGAGTCCCACGCGCTCGATCCCGGGCACGGCGGTGTCGATCTCGTCGACCCGCTCCTGCCGATGCGTCTTGACGAAGGCCTCGTAGGCGGCCTCGCCGCTCCACTGCGAGTAGTGCATCAGCGTGGAGCCGTCGTGTCCCGCGTACACGTGGTATCCCAGCAGATCACCAGCGGGCCACGGCCGCCGCTCCCAGGCCCGCCCGATCACCTCCACGGTCTGCTGCTGCCGCTCGGGGGTACCGACTCGCCAGGTACTGAAGAAGGGAGCACCGATGCGGGGGTCGGTGAGGTCGGGGTGCTGCTCGGTTCGACGGCTCATGGAACGCTCCAGTCGTATGCGCCGGTTGCCTGCACACCCCACCTTTCAACCTCGACCAAACTTGAGGTCAAGCACGACTGCCCGCAGCTAGGGCGGCCACGACGCACCCCGCACCCGCCGACGGCGAGAAGGGGCCGTGTCGGGGGGTGTCCGCCCGCAGCGGTTGGCGCGTCAACGCCAGTCAGTTGGTAGGTGACCCCATCGCGCCGTTCCGAGGACGGACACCCCCCGGCGCGGCCCCGACCCACCACCCAGCGTCAGGCGTACGACGCGGCACCCCCACCGAAGCAGCCACAGGCCCCCTCAGCCACACGAAGCACTCCTCA
>NZ_MUKA01000269.1 GCF_002150735.1 Streptomyces africanus | reverse complement strand
CGGCCTGCCCGCGCTCGGGCCCTGGCCGCCCCACCCGCCGTCCTCCGGCAACGGTCAGCCGGCACTCCGCTCGTGAAAGGCAGGACGGCCAGGGCCCGAGCGCGGGTAGGCCGTGTGCCGCTACCGGTGAGACCGCGGGCGGGCGTCCGGCCAGCCAGGCCGCCAGGTCGCGCACCCGCCCGGTGACCAGCGCGCCCGGCCGGGCGCCGACGGACCACTCGCGGCGCACATCGTCGGCGTACAGGCGCGTGCCTGCCGGCAGACGGCCGAGGAGGAACACGATGGCGTGCGTGGCCAGGTCCTCGGGCCAGTCGTCCGACCGCACGCCGAGGTCCAGGTCGGTCATGTGGATCCATGCCTCGCGCCAGCGTGCCCGGACGGTCGCGGCCAGGTCGGCGTTCCGGAACGTGACCGGACGTTTCCAGTCCTCCTCGCCGGCGCGTGCCCAGGCCGCCTCCAGGCGGGCTGTGTGTGCGGCGAGCCGGGCCCGGTGCTCGGCGGCGCTGCGGCCGGCCGTGGCCTCGATGATCGCGTCGCGCTCGTCCACGCCACCGTCGTAGGCCGCCACCAGGTCCCCGCGCAGGGCATGCTCCGCGAGACGGGCGAACATCCTCGCGTTGTCGGTGAGATGCGCCAGTACGTGGCCACGGGACCAGCCGGGAAGGGCGGACGGTTCGGCGAGCTGCCGGTCGGTCACGTGGGCGACGAGCCGTTCCAGGGTGCCGTGGGCTTCGATCACGGCCGCGACGGGCGGTTGCACGGGCTGCCCTTCTACGAGGCGGGAAGCCGGTCCACGACTGCGGGGGCCTCGGCGGCGAGGTGCTCGAGGGGCTCACCGCTGAGTCGGCATACCGTCCACTCGTCCAGGAGTTCGACGCCGAGTGACGTGTAGAACGCGATCGTCGGCTCGTTCCAGGCCAGGACCCACCATTCGAAGCGCTCGTAGCCCCTGCTCCGGCAGATCGCGGCGAGCGCGGCGAGCAGCGCCCTGCCGTGTCCCGCGCCGCGGGCGTGCGGGCGCACGTACAGGTCCTCCAGGTGCATGCCGCGTGTGCCGGTCCAGGTCGAAAAGCGCGGGAACCACAGGGCATAGCCCACGGCCTCGCCCGTGTCCTCGTCCTGGGCGATCAGGACGGACGCTGCCGGATGGTCGCCGAACAGCGCCTCGTGGAGCTGTTCGTCAGTGGCTCGGGCCTGCTCGGCGGCCCGTTCGTACGCGGCGAGTTCGCGGATCATCGCGCGGATCTCCGGGATGTCGCTCGTCGTGGCGGCACGGATCATTTCGGCTGGTTCCCCTCACAGATGGTCAGGTCCGAGGCAAGGCGTGGCCCCGGCCCGGCAGTTGGGCGATCACCTCGACGGCGCGGTCGAGTTCGGCCTCGGTGGTGTAGTAGTGCGGCGACAGCCGGACCAGGGGGTGCACGCCGCGGTCCTCGGTGTCGAAGGGCGTGTGTCCCGGGGAGGTCGTGCTGACGTTGATCCCCTGCCGGGCGAGCACGGCGGCCACCTCGGCGGCGGGTACGCCGTCGACCTTCGCCGTGACGATGGCGCAGCGGTGCTCGCCCTGGTCGTGCACGGTGACGCCGGGCAGGCAGGCCAGCCGGGACCGCAGCGCGGCGCCGAGTGCCAGCGCCCGGTCGCCGATGGCGGTCAGGCCCAGATCCAGCGCCTGCCGCACGGCGGCGCCCAGGCCGAGGACGGCGGCGTAGTTCTTCTCCCACGTCTCGAACCGGCGGGCGCCGTCGTGCCAGCGGAAACCGCGGCCGCCGTCCCAGGAGGCGGCCGCGATCTCGGTGACGAACGGGTCGAGGTGCTCCAGCATCTCGGGCCGCACCCACAGGAAGCCGATCCCGCGCGGCCCGCGCAGGAACTTGCGGCCGGTGGCGGTGAGCATGTCGCAGCCGATCTCGCGGACGTCGACCGGGAACTGGCCGACCGACTGGGTGGCATCGAGCAGGAACGGCACCCCGGCGGCCCGGGTGATGCGGCCGATCGCGGCGGCCGGATTGATCAGGCCGCCGCCGGTGGGGACGTGGCTGACGCCGACGAGCCGGGTGCGTTCGTCGATCAGCCCGGCGAGCGCGGCGGTGTCCAGTTGCCCGTCGGCGTCGTCGGGGACGACCACGATCTCGGCGCCGGCGCGCCGCGCTGTCTGGAGGTAGGCCAGTACGTTGCTGCCGTACTCGGCGCGGCCGGTCAGGATGCGGTCGCCGGGCCGGAAGGAGAGGGAGTAGAACGCCGCGTTCCAGGCGTGCGTGGAGTTGTCGAACAGGGCTGTCTCGGCAGGCCGGCCGCCGATGAGTTCGGCGATGTCGGCGTAGGTGCGGTCGATGCGGTCGCGTTCCCGCTCGGCCGCCTCGTAGCCGCCGATCTCCGCCTCCAGCTCCAGGTGGGCGGTCATCGTCCGCAGCGTGTGCCGGGAGAGCAGGCCGGCGCCCGCGTTGTTCAGGTGCACCCGGTGCGCGACCCCAGGGGTGTCCCGGCGCAGTGCCTCGATATCCATGCGCCCCACGCTGCACGAGCCCCCTTGCATCAGTAAAGTGAATCTTTCCGGGCATGATCGGCCAGAAAAACTGATGCTTACGGGGATGAGGGCACCGTGTACAACCTGCGCCGGCTGCAGATGCTGCGGGAGTTGAAGCACCGCGGCACGCTGGCGGCCGTCGCGACGGCCCTGTCCTACAGCCCGTCCGCCGTCTCCCAACAGCTCTCCCTGCTGGAGAACGAGGTCGGGGCACCACTGCTCCAGCCGCACGGCCGCCGGGTGCGGCTGACCCCGCAAGCCGACATCCTGGTGGCCCACACCGAGGCGGTACTGCGTCAACTGGACCAGGCCGCCGCCGACATCGCCGCGTCCCTGGCGGAGGTGACCGGCACACTGCGGGTGGCCGGGTTCCAGACGGCGGCACTGGCGCTCCTGCCCCGCGCACTGACCTGGCTGGGCGAGACCCACCCGGGCGTGCGGGTGACGTTCACCCAGGCCGAGCCGGACACCGCGCTGCCCGCCCTGCTCGCACGGGACTGCGACCTCGTCATCGACGAGGTCTTCCCCGGCCGGCCACAGGCCCGCGCGACCGAGGTCGAACACCAGTTGCTCGCGCGTGACCTCATGCGGCTGGCCACACCCGGCCCGGCGGAACTCGCGGAGCTGGCCGGCCGGCCGTGGGCGATGGAGCCGGCGGGCACGCCCGCCCGGGAGTGGACGACGGCCGTGTGCCAGGAGGCCGGGTTCGAGCCGGACGTCGCGTTCGAGACCGCCGACATGCTGGTGCACGCCGAACTGGTGGCGGCCGGGCACGCGGCGGCGTTCCTGCCGGACCTGTTGTGGCACGACCGCCGGCCGCCGGTCGCGCTGCACCACCTGGCGGCCCGTCACCACCGGGACATCCTGGTCACCGTCCGCTCCGGAGCGGCCGGCCACCCGCTCATCCGCGCTCTGCTGGCCGCGTTGTCCGCGGCGGCGGACGACGCCCGGGCGGCCGCGCACCGCCATCTCACCGGACACCGCGCACCGGCGCGCACTCGGCAGGACTGACCGGTCCGCGGTACGGAGGTGGCCCGGGCCGCGCGGAAGGAGTTCAGCGCGTGGTCGTGG
This sequence comes from Streptomyces africanus, assembly GCF_002150735.1. GTDB lineage: Bacteria > Actinomycetota > Actinomycetes > Streptomycetales > Streptomycetaceae > Streptomyces > Streptomyces africanus. The sequence continues at coordinate 10,367 of NZ_MUKA01000269.1, read as the reverse complement.
CCAGGCGCAGCCCCAAGGCGACCAGCACGCCTCCGCTGACCGCGTCGACGCGACGCCGGATCCGCGGCCGGCGGAACCAGGCGCCGGTGCGGCCCACCACAGCGGCCAGACTGAGGTAGAACGCCGTTTCGATGAGCACCTGCACCGCGGCCAGCAGCGCGGTCGTGGCGAACAGCGGACGGCTTGCCGGAACGAACTGCGGATAGAACGCGATCATGAAGAAGGCGGCCTTGGGGTTGGCCAGCATCACCACTGTTCCTTCGCCGAAGGACGCCCACCATCCCCCTCGGCTCACGGGAGGCGTGATCGGCTCTTGTGCGTCCGCCGGTGCGGCCTCCGGGCGGGTGCGGCTGCGCCACGCCGTACGCCATGCCCTGACGCCGAGGTAGACCAGGAACACCGCACCGACCATGCGCAGCACGACGAACGCCACCTCGGAGGCCGCCACGAGAGCGGTCAGACCGGCACCGGCGGCCAGCGCCCACACGTACAGACCTGCTTCGAGCCCCAGGACGGTGGGTACGGCCGCCCGCCATCCGCGCAACGCCGCCTGCCGAAAGATCAATATCATCGCCGGCCCCGGCGACGCCGAGATGAGGAGCACGGCGACCACGAACGGGGGTAACAACCCAAGGAGATCCATGAGTTGATCGTGCCAGCGCCCGGTAGCCCGCTCAACGGCTCACTCACCGGGGGCGGCGGCCTTCCCGCCCGCGGCGGTCGGTGCCGCGGCGGCTTCGCCGGCGGCCTCGAATCCGGACGGCAACCACCGCGCCGCCGCGCGGCGCCGCGATGGCTCGGTGGCGGCTGCGCGCGACCCGGAACGAGCCGCGCCAGCCGCCGGCCCGGCGTCGGCCGCGGTGCACCCTCCGCGGCCTCTGGGCGGCGGGCCATGCGCGGCAGCGTGCCGCCCGCCGTTCGCCCGTCGGCGCCGCGGCCGCGCTGCGGGGCGGCGGACGGTGGCGGGCGGATCGCCGGACCAGGGCCACCGGGCGCCCGCCGTCACTCCCTCGGTTCATCCCCCGGCACGGCGTCCGGCGGCACGGGCGCCACCGGCCTCAGCTTCAGCCAGACCAGGAAGAACACCCCGAGCGCGAGCATCCCCAGCCCGGTCCACAGGTTGATGTTGACGCCCTCCGCCTTGTCGAGGTCGGCATCGGACGCCGTGAACCCAGCGATCGTGACGATCACGCCGTAGACCACGAACAGCCCACCGATGATCCGCCGGATGTCGAACAGCCGCGCGGCCGTCGCCGACTTGCCCTGCAGCTCGGTGACTTCCCGCTGCACGTCCTTGTCGGAGTAGAACTCGGACATCTGTCAATCCTCCCTCGGTCAGAACGAGAACGGGATGTAGCAGGCCGCGGCCAGCACGATCGCGCCCCACCCCAGCAGCGCCGGCCTGCGATACCAGGCCTCGTCCCCGGGGGCCGGCGGCTCCGCCATGCCGGGCGAGGTCGTGCCGTAGACCAGCCCCTGGAGTTCCTCGGCCGGCTTCGGCGCGGTGAAGAGCGACACCGCCACCATGACGACCGCGCCCGCGACGAACCCCGCGATCGCCGAGACGAAGTTGGCTCCCTGGTCGGAGGGGATGTCGATGATGCCCTGCTTGTAGAGGACGAAGTAGTTGACCATCGCGGCGGTGGTGCCCGCGAGCAGCCCCCAGAAGCCCGACTTCATCGACGTCCGCTTCCAGAACATGCCGATGATGAAGACGACGAACATCGGCACGTTGAAGAAGGAGAACAGCGTCTGGAGGTAGCTCATGATGTTGGAGAAGGACGACGCCAGGAAGGCCGTGCCGATGGAGGCCAGGACGCCGATCGCGGTGATGAGACGGCCGAAGCGCACGTAGTACGCGTCCTCCCGCCCCTTCACCACGTACTTCGCCCAGATGTCCGTGGTGAACACCGTGTTGAACGACGACACGTTCGCCGCCATGCCCGCCATGAAGGCCGCGAGGAGACCGGTCACGGCGATGCCCAGCACCCCGTTGGGCAGCAACTGCTCCATCAGGTACGGGATCGCGTCGTTGTACTGCAGGTCGGAGCCGGCCGTACCGATCTTCGGGACCAGCACCGCGGCGACCAGACCCGGGATCATCACCAGGAAGACGATGAAGATCTTCGGGAACGCGGCGATGAGCGGGGTGCGCTGGGCCGCCGAGAGGTTCTTCGCCGACAGGGCGCGCTGCACCTCCGCGAAGTTCGTCGTCCAGTAGCCGAAGGAGAGCACGAAGCCCAGGCCCAGGACGATCGTCAGCCAGTTCGCGCCCAGCGGGTTGGCGCTGCCGATGCCCGTGCCGCCCCAGGAGGTCATGAAGTCGGCGCCGTGGGACTTGGTGAGGGAGTCGGACAGACCGTCCCAGCCGCCCACCTTCTTCAGGCCGAGCACGGTGATGGGGATGAGCGCGGCGAGGATGACGAAGAACTGCAGGACCTCGTTGTAGATCGCCGAGGACAGACCGCCGAGGGTGATGTACGCCAGCACGAAGAAGCCGGCGACGACGATCGCCACCCACTCCGGCCAGCCGAGCAGCGCCTCGACGACGATCGCCATCGCGTAGAGGTTGACGCCGGCGATGAGGATGGCGGCGAAGGCGAAGAGCACCGAGCTGAGCAGGTGCGCCGCCCTGTCGAAGCGCAGCAGCAGGAACTCCGGGACCGAGCGGACCTTGGAGCCGTAGTAGAAGGGCATCATCACCAGGCCGAGGAAGACCATGGCCGGGATGGCGCCGATCCAGTACCAGTGCGTGGTGTAGACGCCGTACTGCGCGCTGTTGGCGGCCATGCCGAGGATCTCGGTGGCGCCCAGGTTGGCGGCTATGAACGCGAGGCCGGTGACCCAGGCGGGCAGGGAACGGCCGGAGAGGAAGAAGTCGAGGCTGGTCTTCACCGAGCGGCGGGCGGCGAAGCCGATGCCGAGGACGACGACGAAGTAGATGCCGAGGATCGTGTAGTCGAGCCAGTTCGTGGGGAGTCGCAGCTCGGCTGCCAGGTGGACGGGGGGATGCGTGGGGGGATGCATGAGCCCTCGCTTCGTTGCGTGAACCGATACCTCGCGGAATCTACGCCTCGGTCTTCAGATATTGAACACGTCTGATGATGCTCTTTGTTTGATTGTGATGTTGACGATTGGGGGGAGTCGTGTTTTGATATGTTTGGTTATGTTTGAAGGATGAGGAGTCCGGCGTGAAGAAGACCTCGACCCGGCTGGCCGACGGTCGCGAGCTCATCTACTACGACCTGCGTGACGACACCGTGCGGGACGCGGCCGACCGCCGCCCGCTGGACCGCACCGTCACCACGTCCGAGATCCGCCGCGACCCCCTGCTCGGCGACAGTGTCGCCGTCGCCTCGCACCGCCAGGGCCGCACCTACCATCCGCCGGCCGACGAGTGCCCCCTGTGCCCCTCCGAGGGCGACCGGCTGAGCGAGATCCCGGACTCGTCGTACGACGTCGTCGTGTTCGAGAACCGCTTCCCCTCACTGGCCGGCGACTCCGGCCGCTGCGAGGTCGTCTGCTTCACGTCCGACCACAACGCGTCCTTCGCGAGCCTGAGCGAAGAGCAGGCCGGCCTGGTACTGGAGGCGTGGACGGACCGTACGTCGGAGCTGTCCCATCTGCCCTCCGTCGAGCAGGTGTTCTGCTTCGAGAACCGGGGCGCCGAGATCGGCGTGACCCTCCAGCACCCGCACGGACAGATCTACGCCTACCCCTTCACCACCCCGCGCACCGCCCTGATGCTCCGCTCCGTCGCGGCCCACAAGGAGATGACGGGCGGGGAGAACCTCTTCGACGCCGTCCTGGAGCGTGAACTCGCCGAGGAGCGGGTCGTCCTGGAGGGCGACCACTGGGTGGCCTTCGTGCCGTACGCGGCGCACTGGCCGTACGAGGTCCACCTGTACCCCAAGCACCGCGTGCCCGACCTGCTCGGGCTGGACGAGGCCGCGCGCACAGAGTTCCCCAAGATTTATCTGGAACTCTTGAGGCGCTTCGACCGGATCTTCGGTGAGGGCGAGCCTCCGACCCCGTACATCGCGGCCTGGCACCAGGCCCCGTTCGGCGCGCTGGAGGAATTCGACGGGGTCGTGCGGGAAGACTTCGCGCTTCACCTCGAGCTTTTCACCATCCGCCGCACTTCCGGCAAGTTGAAGTTCCTCGCGGGTTCCGAGTCCGGTATGAACGTCTTCATCAACGACGTGCCGCCGGAGCGCGCGGCCGAGCGACTGCGAGAGGTAGCGAGTTCATGAGCGGGAAGTACCTGGTGACAGGCGGCGCGGGTTACGTCGGCAGCGTGGTCGCCCAGCACCTGCTGGAAGCAGGCCACGAGGTCGTGGTCCTCGACAACCTCTCCACCGGCTTCCGCGAGGCCGTCCCCGCGGGTGCCTCCTTCGTGGAGGGCGACATCCGCGACGCCGCCAAGTGGCTGGACCCCTCCTTCGACGGGGTCCTGCACTTCGCCGCTTTCTCGCAGGTCGGCGAGTCGGTCGCGAAGCCGGAGAAGTACTGGGACAACAACGTCGTCGGCACCATGGCCCTGCTCGCGGCGATGCGCGAGGCGGACGTCCGCAAGCTCGTCTTCTCCTCGACGGCGGCGACGTACGGCGAGCCGGAGCAGGTCCCGATCGTCGAGTCGGCGCCCACCTCCCCGACCAACCCCTACGGCGCCTCGAAACTCGCGGTGGACCACATGATCAGCGGTGAGGCGGCCGCCCACGGCCTGGGCGCGGTCTCGCTGCGCTACTTCAACGTGGCCGGGGCGTACGGCGAGTACGGCGAGCGCCACGACCCCGAGTCCCACCTGATCCCGCTCGTCTTCCAGGTCGCGCAGGGCAGGCGCGACGCGATCTCCGTCTTCGGCGACGACTACCCGACGCCGGACGGCACCTGCGTGCGCGACTACATCCACGTCGCGGACCTGGCCGGCGCCCACCTGCTGGCGCTGGACGCCGCCACCACCGGCGAGCACCTGATCTGCAACCTCGGCAACGGCAGCGGCTTCTCCGTCCGCGAGGTCATCGAGACGGTCCGCCGGGTGACCGGCCACCCGATCCCGGAAGTGGTCGCCCCCCGCCGGGGCGGCGACCCGGCGGTCCTGGTGGCATCGGCCGCCACGGCCCGCGAGAAGCTGGGCTGGAACCCGTCCCGCGCGGACCTCGACGCGATCGTCGCGGACGCCTGGGCATTCGCGCAGCGGCGCGACAACTAGTACGGAACGAAGGGTCAGGGGTCAGGCATGAGCGAGGCTGTTGCCGACAAGGCCGCCGGGGCGGTCGCCGAGCGGTTCACGGAGCTTTACGGCGCCGAGCCGCACGGAGTCTGGGCGGCACCGGGCCGCGTCAACCTCATCGGTGAGCACACCGACTACAACGACGGCTTCGTCATGCCGTTCGCCCTGCCGCACCAGGCGGTGGCGGCGGTCTCCCGCCGTGCGGACGGCGTGCTCCGCCTCCACTCGGAGGACGTCGAGGGCGGGGTGAGGGAACTCCGCCTGGACGACCTGTCCCCCGAGTCGGACAAGAACTGGACGGCGTACCCGGCGGGCGTGGTGTGGGCCCTGCGCGAGGCCGGCCACGCGGTGACCGGCGCGGACATCCACCTGTCCTCCACGGTCCCGTCGGGCGCGGGCCTGTCGTCCTCGGCGGCGCTGGAAGTGGTCGTGGCGCTGGCCCTCAACGACCTCTTCTCCCTCGACCTCCGCGGCTGGCAACTGGCCCGCCTGTGCCAGCGCGCGGAGAACGTCTACGTGGGCGCCCCGGTCGGCATCATGGACCAGACCGCGTCGGCGTGCTGCGAGGCGGGCCACGCCCTCTTCCTCGACACCCGCGACCTCTCCCAGCGCCAGATCCCCTTCGACCTGGCGGCCGAGGGCATGCGCCTGATCGTGGTCGACACGCAGGTCAAGCACTCCCACAGCGAGGGCGAGTACGGCAAGCGCCGCGCGGGCTGCGAGAAGGGCGCGGCGCTGCTCGGCGTCAACGCCCTGCGGGACATCCCCTACGCCGACCTGGACGCGGCCCTGGCCCGCCTCGGCGACGAGGAGGAGGTCCGCCGCCTGGTCCGCCACATCGTCACGGAGAACGAGCGCGTCGAACGGGTGGTGTCCTTGCTGGAGTCGGGCGAGACCCGCGCGATCGGCCCGGTCCTGGCCGAGGGCCACGCCTCCCTCCGGGACGACTTCCGCATCTCCTGCCCCGAACTGGACCTGGTCGTCGACACGGCCCTCGCCTCCGGCGCCCTGGGCGCCCGCATGACCGGCGGCGGCTTCGGCGGCTCGGCGATCGTCCTGGCGGAGGAGCCGGACGTGGACGCGCTCACCAAGGCCATCCAGGAATCCTTCGCCGCGGCGGGCTTCACGGCACCGCGCGTCTTCGAGGCGGTGCCCGCAGCGGGGGCACGCCGTCTGCGCTGACGAACCGACCGATCGGGCGCCCTGTCCTCCACGAGGAAGGGCGCCCGCTCGCTTCTCCGCGACGTCAGCGGTTGACGGCCTGGTACTCCTGGACCGCCACATCGGTGGTGGTGGCGAACGTTCCGCTGGGCAGGTCGCCGCCGGTGCCGCCCGCGCCTTCCCAGCTGATTTCCCAGGTGAGAGTCGCCTTGAGGCCGTAGGAACCGTCCCCCGAGGACCGCAGGTACCGCACCCCGCACGGAGGCGTCAGCTCCGCCTTGCCCCTGGCGTACGGCTCTCCGATCGACCCGTCGTCGTTGATCACGCACTCGCCGGACGACGGAAGGCTCTCCGCGTCCTCCGTCCCCGGATCGAGGTGCAGGCTCACCGGCTTGGCGGTCGTGGTCGCCCACAGCCCGGTACCGGGCAGACTCGCCGTGACGGAGACGGGCTTGAAGGTGCCCTTGTCCAGCCAGACCCAGGTGGGGGCGTTCACCGTCGACTTGCCGTTCGGCGCGAGGGAGACCTTCGTCGGCGGCACGACGGTCCGCTGATGCGCAAGCCCGGCGAGCGTCTCGGTGTCGATGGCCTGGGGGACGCCGGGGTTCTTGCCGTTGTCCACCCAGAAGGGATCACGCGTGCAGGCCTTGGCTGCCGGGTCGTCCTTCATCTCCGGATTCCTGACAGCCACCCACCACATGCCCTCGTCGTTCTTGTCGACGTTGAAGTCCTTGTAGGGGTGGCCTCCCTTGTAGCGCGCCTTGAGGTCCGCGATGCCCTCGGGCGCGCCGCCGACGGACTCGTACATGGACCACTTGGCCTCGTTGAAGGTCTTGAAGTCCTTGGCCTTCCAGTACGGCTCGTACCAGCACGCCGGCGGCTCCCAGTCCACGGCGGTGGAGGTGATCGGACCGCTGTCCTTCGCCTTGGAACCCGGGACCTTGATGGTGACGCGGGATTCCAGAGCCCGGCCGGACGAGTCGCCGGAGGTTTTCCTCTCCTGGGGACCGATGGTGTCGAACCCTCCAGCCGCGGCCGGAAATGTCCCGAGGCCGACCAGCGCCGTGGTGAGCGCGGTCACTCCCACGCACCGCGTCAGGGCTGGCACTTCTGCGACCCCCGGTCCTCGGTGAGATCCCACGTCTGCCAGACACCGTCCTCGTTCTTCTTCAGGCCGAGGTTGTAGAAGACATAGCTGTCGGGCGTGGTCTTGGTGCCCTGCAGCTTGTTCGTCTCGCGGTTCTTGAGGTCAGCCTTGCTCTCGTCGACGCAGTACGTCAGTGCTGCCGACTTCTTGTCGAACACCGTCACCTGGCGGTCGAAGTAACGCAGGGTGCCGGCCCAGCTGGTCTTCTTGGCGATGGCGCCCTTCGCGTACTGGTAGATGCCCACCAGCGCGTTGTCCGTGTAGTAGAAGGCCATGCCCGACTTCTTGATGTCTCCGTAGGCCATGGCCTGCCACACCGTGCTGACGGTTCTCTCGTTGTCCGCCAGGATCGCGTCCTTCTGAGCGTCGCCCGTCTGCCGCCCCTCGAAGACCAGCTTCATGTCCGAAGGCAGCTTGATCTCCGGCCGATCGATCCCGTCCGCCGTCGCGGACACCGACGGCGAGGCCGATGGCGAATCGGCCGAGTCCGCACCGGCGATCTTGTCGGACGACGCCCCGTCACCTCCCCCCGAGCCGCAGGCGGTCAGCAGCAGGGCCGCGGATGCGGTGAGCGCGGCTGTCACGAGCCGAGCGGGGCGGTTCACGTTGTGCTCCCGTTGATGTGGGGGGGGACAAGTCAAGCGGATCAACGCTATCGGTGGGCCGAACCGCGACGGCGACGAGGTCGTCAGCCCAGGCGCTTCGTCAGCGTGTACTCCGTGATCCCCGGCGGGTAGTCCGGCACCACGCACACCACCTCGTACCCCTGTTTCTCGTAGAAGCGAGGGGCCTGGAAGTCCCATGTCTCCAGGCGGGCCGCGTGGCAGCCCCGGTCGCGGGAGGCGATGCGTTCCGCCTCCGAAAGCAACCGGGCGCCCATGCCCCGGCCCCGGTGGCGCTCGTCGACCCACAGGTACGTGACGTGGAGCCAGGACGCCCAGGTGTAGCCGACGAGGCCGCCCGCCATGCGGTCGTCCGTGTCGTTCACAGCCCACACGTGCAACGGGACGTCCCTTTCGTCCGGTGTCCCGCGCAGGGCGCGCAGCACCGGAGAGGCGGCCGTGTTCGTTTCCCGCAGGCGGGTACGGAGCAGATCACGTCGGGCCTTGTCGACTTCTGTCTCAAGACGGAACATGCGGCACACCATAAACGCGCAGGGCAGTCAGTTCTGCAAATAACCTTCCGCTCCGGGCCCCCGGCCGTACTCTGATGAACAGCACCGGTGGGGGCCGGTGCCGATCAGGGGGCGAGACAGCCGGGTACGACACCCGGGGTGGGGGTAGCGGTTTCTGCACGGCGGCGGCCGTGCGGCTGCGGCGACCCGGCCGGACTGCTGTGAGGACGGACGGACAGGTGCAGCAGATCCGGGCACCCCGGGGTCGTACCCGTGCGGTGCCGTCTTCCGACGATGGGGTATCCCCTGCTCTTATGGAGCCTGGGGGAGGGGGTTACGTGGTTCGCATCCGAGTCCTGGTCGTCGACGACCATCGCATCTTCGCCGAGTCACTCGCGGCGGCCCTGGCCGCCGAGCCCGATGTCGACGTCTCCGCGGCCGGCAGCGGCCCGGCCGCGCTGCGCAGTCTGGAGCGGGCGGTCGCCGAGGGGCGGCGGTTCGACGTGCTGCTCGTCGACGCCGATCTGGGCGGCAAGGTGCCGGGCGCCCGCCCGGCCGTACCCGTGCAGGAGGGCAACGAGGACGGGCTCGTCGACGGGATCTCCCTCGTCGCGGGCGTGCGGTCCGCGCAGCCGAACGTACGGATCGTCGTGCTCGCCGAGAAGGACGACCCGCGCCGGGCCGCGCTCGCCCTGCAGGCCGGGGCCTGCGGATGGGTCGCCAAGGACTGCTCGCTGTCCCGGCTGCTCACGGTCATCCGGGGCGTGCTGCGCGACGAGACGCATCTGCCGCCGGCCCTGCTGACCGGCGTGCTGCGGGAACTGACCGCCGCGCGCAAGCACCGCACGGAGAGCGAGCGGCTCGTCGAGTCCCTCACTCCGCGTGAGCGGGAAGTGCTGCGGTGCATGGTGGCGGGGCTGGGGCGCAAGGCCGTCGCCGAGCGCCTCTTCCTGTCGCCGCACACGGTGCGGACGCACATGCAGAACGTGCTGGGCAAGCTGGGCGTGCACTCCACGCTCGCCGCCGTCGCCCTGGCCCGGCGTGCCGGAGTGGGGCCCGCCGACCTAGCCGGGGATGTTGTCGAACGGGGCGGTCAGCTGGCGTAGCAGCCCCGCCAGTTCGCCGCGCTGGGCGCGGGAGAGCTCCGCGAGGATCGCGCGCTCCTGGTCCAGCAGCCCCGCCAGGGCCTGGTCCGCGCGGTCCCGGCCCTCGGCCGTCAGCCGGACCAGGACGCCTCGGCGGTCGCTGGGGTCGGGGAGGCGTTCCACCAGGCCCTTCTTCGCCAGGCGGTCGATGCGGTTCGTCATCGTGCCCGATGTGACCAGGGTCTGGGTCAGGAGCTGTCCCGGCGAGAGCTGGTACGGCGTGCCCGCGCGGCGCAGCGCCGTCAGGACGTCGAACTCCCACGGCTCCAGGCCGTGCTCCGAGAAGGCCAGCCGGCGTGCCCGGTCCAGATGCCGGGCCAGTCTGCTCACGCGGCTGAGCACCTCGAGCGGTTCGACGTCGAGGTCCGGGCGCTCCCGGCGCCATGCTGCGACCAGCCGGTCGACCTCGTCCTCCATGGCGATCAGTGTAGTGGTTGTGTCGACGTAGAGTCTCTTGATGTTGATTTTCTTGACGTCAAGATAATTCGGCTGTCACGCTGTGTGCGCGTCCCTTACGGTCATCACGGACACCAGGAGGACCCATGCCCGCAGCCGAGGTCGGCGATG